>NZ_CP088911.1:7055009-7377154 GCF_021165735.1 Yinghuangia sp. ASG 101
GACTGGCTCATCGACCCCCGCCTCGACGTACTGGCCCTGTTCGGCGCCCATCTCGACGTCACTCTCGCGCGCTGGCGGGACGGCCGCGTCATGCGCGGATGAAATGGCCGGAGCCGCGAGTGTTTGCTCCTCACCCCGCGCTACGATTTGAACCGGCCTCGCGGCGAGAGGTGTTCACAGGAGAGCCGGAAGCTCGGCCGCGGGGGAGCCTCGATGCGGCCCGGCCTTCCGCAGGTCCTACTCCTACAGCCGATCAAGTCCCTGAGTCGTGCGCCCGAGACAGGTCATCGGCGCGGGGCTCGGCAACGTGACTTCGTGAAAGTCCAGGCGTTCGTAGAAGGCGCGTGCCTGGGTGTTGGACGTGGCCATCATCAGGTGGACGGCCGGAACCCCGCGGTCCTGAAGGGCTTGGAGGAAGGCCCACATCAGTGCGCGGCCGTGCCCGTGCCCTTGGGCCTCGGGGAGCAGGTCGATGTGCAAGTGAGCGGGATATTCGGCGATTTCGGGAACGACCATATGCTCCGGGTGATGCAGGAGCGCGATCATCCCCTCGTCGGCGGTGCGGGGCGGCGGGCGCCGGATAGCGGTCCGCGACCAGGGGGAGCCACTTCGCGCGGAAGTCCGCGGCGAATCGGGCGGTGTCGGCGGTGCCGACGATGTAGCCGATCGCTCGTCCTCGACCGTCGTCCAGAACGAAGGCCAGTTCCGGTTCCAGCTCAAGATAGGGCTGGGTGTAGATCGCGGGCAGAATTCCCGGATCGTTGTGGAGGGGGAGGCCGTCCTCGCCGACATGGGCGGTGCGGATGCAGATGTCGTCGAGGGCGGCTCGGTCCTCCGGCCGGAAGGGGCGCACGGCCACCGCCGTTGGCGTTCCGTCTCGATCCTCGTCCTGCTGTCGTGCCTCGGCATCTGGCGCCATGTCGATCACAGCCTTCCGAACAGCGGAGTGCAGGGTCCGCACGAGGGTAGCGCACAAATCGTTGCCACAAAGATTTCTGTTTCTGCATGCCTCTCCCTCGTCGGAACCCGGAGTGCCGTCCTGAGGCGACTGCTCCTGGGTGGGCCGCGGACGGGAGCGACCGGGCAGGTCGTGGGCCTCGGCTACCGGAGGCAAGGGGTTGGTGCCGGTGCGGCAGGCAGCAGAGCGCGGGATGTCGGCCGGCTCGCGGCGGGGTGGACCAGGCACGCCGCGGCGTCGATCCGTGTGTGGGTGTCCGTGTGCGTCGAGCCGGGCGTGTGGGTCCGGGGCGAGCGCGAACGTCGGCGCCCGGGACGTGCCGCAGTGGCGCGGCGTCCGCATCACGGTCGAGCCGCATTTCGCCGCCCGTCGCGCTGGACGGCCGTATAGCGGCTGCTCGCACCAACTCACGTACTCAAAAGTCGAGTTGCTTTGCCATGGAGGCACTTCGTCAGTAGCGGCGCGCTCGACCGGACCGGTGGTCCCGCGCATACGCCGTAGAGGCTTCGGCTCGCGCTGCGCCAGGGGGCCGCACTCTGCGAGCGGTTTGCCTTCCGAATGGTTGACGCGAGGGCCGGGGCGGGCGATGGGCAAATGTGTTGCCTGAGGAGTCTTGTGCAAGCGGGGCCGAACCGTTAATTTTTTTGCGTCCTCGATTTTTGGTGGACGACGCCTCCGGTCAATCGACCGTTCAGCTTCGTCCGAACGGTCGAAGCAACCGACCTCAGCACCCGCCGCCGAAGGGTCCTCACATGGCACTGTTCCGTCTCCCTTGACAGACAACAGAATCACCTTTTCCTGGTGCGGCGTTGTTTCGGGGGCAACGCCGTGATCGAAAAGCTCGGCTCAGCTGCGGGAAGTCTCGTCCGCTGATTCGACGTCAGGCGTCGGATCTCGGGTCGGTCCTGTGGCTGCGACACATCAATGCCCGTGGCCCCCCTGCCTTTCTCGTTCTCCGCGGAGCCAGCCATGCACAGTAACTTGCGTTTGCCCTCCTTCTTTGACGGGTGTCGCCCGTGAGCGCTTCGACGGATCCTGCAGCGCACACGGGCGACGCGGCCTCCTCGGCTGCCGGGCTGGCCGCCGGGTTGATCGACGCTGAGGCCGAACGCCAGGCGCGCCAGGCCGAGGCCAAGCGCGAGGTGGTGTTCGCGGACGAACTGCTGCCCGGTGTCGGCGGCAGCCCCATGACGCTGCGCCAAGGAGTGGCGGCCGGAGGGTCGGTGACGTTCCTGACGTTGGCCACTCTCGCCACGTTCGACGAGTTGGAGTCCGCGGCGCTGACCATCCTCGCGCCGGACATCCAGGACACGTTCGGGTTGAGCGACGCGGTGATCGTGTTCATCACCGCCGCCGCGGGTGCCTTCCTGATTCTGGGGGCACTGCCGATGGGGTGGCTGGCGGACCGGTTCCGCCGCAGCCGGATCATCGGATGGGCCGGGGTCGCCTTCTCCGCGATGGTGTTCGCGTCCGGCCTGGCCGCGAACGCCTTCCTGTTCTTCCTGGCCCGGTTCGGCGTCGGGGTTGCCAAGGCGAGCAACAACACGGTCAACGGGTCGCTGTTGGCGGACACCTATCCGATCGAAGTGCGTGGACGGATGTCCGCGGTCACGTACAGTTCGGCGCGCGCGGCTGCGGCACTCAGCCCCCTGGCGGTGGCGGGCATCGCCACCTTGGCGGGCGGCGGCGAAGGGTGGCGCTGGGCGTTCCTCATCCTGGGCTTGCCGACGCTGGCACTGGCGATCTGGGCGTTCCGGCTGCCGGAACCGCGGCGCGGCCAACACGAGATGAAGTCGGTGCTCGGCGAAGTCGTCGACGACGAGAAGCCCATGCCGATCTCGGTCGAGGCGGCGTTCGCCCGGCTGCTGCGCATCCGTACCATGAAGACGGCGATCCTGGCGTTCTCCGCGCTTGGCTTCACGCTGTTCACCGGCGCCACACTGAGCAACCTGTGGGCGGACGACCACTTCCACATGTCCACCTTCGAGCGCGGCGCGTGGGCGTCGGCCAGTGGCGTCGCGGTGCTGGCGCTGCTGCCGTTCATCGGCCCCTGGTACGACCGGCTCTACCACAAGGACCCGTCCCGGGCGGTGGCCTTGCTGGGCTACCTGCTCCTGCCGGGCGCCGTGCTGCTGCCGATCCAATGGTTCATGCCGACCGGGTGGGCGTTCATGCTGCTCGCCATTCCGGGCGGGATGCTCAGCTCGGTGGCGTTCGCGATGACCGGGCCGATCATGCTGTCGGTGACCCCTTATCGCCTGCGCGGGCTGGGCACCGCGCTCGGGTCGCTGTACATCTTCTTCATCGGCGCGACCGGCGGCGCCGTCCTGTCCGGCCTGATCAGCGACGCCTACGACCCGCGTGTCGCGGTGCTCGTGCTCGGCATTCCCGGCACCGCCGTCGGCGGCTACCTCATGGTGCGCAGCGCGCAGTTCATCAGGAACGACCTCTCGCTCGTCGTCCAGGAGCTGCGTGAGGAACTGGACGAGGCCGAACGGCAGAAGCAGGACCCCGAGAACATCCCGCTTCTTCAGGTCAACAACATCGACTTCTCGTACGGTCATGTGCAGGTGCTGTTCGACGTCGCCTTCGACGTCAAACGCGGCGAGACACTGGCCCTGCTCGGCACCAACGGCGCCGGCAAGTCGACCATTCTGAAGGCCATTTGCGGGCTCGGCACCCCCTCGCGCGGCGTCGTCCGGCTGAACGGCCGCACGATCACGTACGTCGCCCCCGAGCAGCGCGGCCGGTACGGCATCCACCTGCTGCCCGGCGGCAAGGGCGTCTTCCCCGACATGACCGTGCGGGAGAACCTGGAGATGGCCGCGTTCCGGTCCCGCAAGGACACCGCACGCCGCGACGAGCGATTCGCCTACGTACTGGAGCTGTTCCCGGACCTGGCGGATCGTCACAAGCAGGTCGCGGGCTCACTATCCGGCGGGCAACAGCAGATGCTCGCGTTGGCCATGGTGTTGATGCACGACCCCGAGGTGCTGCTGATCGACGAACTCTCGCTCGGGTTGGCGCCGGTGGTGGTGCAAGACCTGCTGGGAATCGTCGAGCGGCTCAAGGCGGACGGGCTGACCATCATCGTGGTCGAGCAGTCCTTGAACATCGCCTTGGCGATCGCGGACCGCGCGGTGTTCCTGGAGAAGGGCCAAGTCCGCTTCGAAGGCCCGGCCCGCGAACTCGCCGAACGCGACGACCTCGCCCGCGCGGTCTTCCTCGGCCGGGAAGGCGGCTGACGCATCATGGAAATGCCGACAACACAACTGTTGTTCGACGGCGCGGTCACCGGCCTGGTCATCGGCCTGCTTGCCATGGGCATCGTGCTGGTCCACCGCTCGACCCGCGTCATCAACTTCGCCGTCGCGAACATGGGCCTGGTCGGCTCCGTGCTGTTCGCGCTGCTGGTCGTGCGCTACAACGTGCCGTACTGGATCGCCCTCGCCATCTCGCTGCTCGCCGGCACGGCGTTCGGCGCGATCGTCGACCTGGCCGTGGTGCGGCGGCTGTTCCACGCGCCGCGCGTCATCGTGCTGGTCGCCACCATCGGCGTCGCTCAACTCGCCACCACCATCGTCATGGCGTACCCGGACCTGGACGGCTACACCAGCGACACCTACCCGGTGCCGTGGTCCGGAAAGTGGTCCCCCACCGACGACCTCCAGATCACCGGCGCACAGATCGCGGTCCTGGCCACCGTGCCGACGGCGGCGATCGCACTGAGCTGGTTCCTCGGCCGCACCGCGCTGGGCAAGACGGTCAAGGCCTCCGCCTCCAACCCCGAGCTGGCGCGGCTGAACGGCATCAGCCCCAAGCTGGTCTCCACCGCCGTGTGGGCCATCGCCGGCCTGCTGGGGACACTGTGCATGATCCTCATCTCCGCACAGACCGCGTCCCTCACGCAGATCACCGAACTCGGCCCGGCCACGCTGCTGCGCGCGCTGGCCGCCGCCGTCATCGCCCGCATGACCTCGTTCCGCGTCGCCCTCGCGGCGGGTGTGCTGCTCGGACTGATGCAGTCGTTCATCCAGTTCAACTGGCTCGACCAGCCAGGCCTGACCGACCTGGTCATCCTCGTCCTGGTCCTCGGCGCGGTGTTCCTCGTCAGCCGGGGCCGCGACACCGAGACGTCGGCGTTCTCCTTCGCGCCCAAGGTCAAGCCGGTCCCCGAGCGGCTGCGCGGCGTATGGTGGGTCCGTCACATGGAACGGGCATCCCTGCTGTTCCTCGGCTTGATCGCGGTCATCGTGCCGCTCATCGTGACCCAGCCGTCCCGGCACCTGCTCTACACCGTGATCCTCGGGTACGCGATCTGCGCCGCCTCGGTGACGATCCTGACCGGCTGGGCCGGCCAACTCTCCCTCGGACAAATGGCGTTCGCCGGTCTCGGCGCGCTCACCGCCGCCGCCCTCAACCGCGGTCTGCGCCTCGAACTCGGCGACACCGTCTACGAGTTCCGCGGCCTGACCTTCCCCGCGGCGGTCGCCGTGGCGACGCTGCTCACCGCCGCCTTGGCCGCCGTGGTCGGTGCGGGCGCACTGCGCGTACGCGGACTGCTGCTCGCGGTCAGCACATTCGCGTTCGCGGTCGCGGCAGAGCAGTTCTTCTACCGCCGCGACATGTTCCACGACGAGGGCATGGAGACCGCCTCGTTCCGGCGAAGTACGGTCTTCGGGATCGACGTCTCCTCCCAACGCTCCTACTACTACCTGGTGTTGATCGTCCTCGTCGTCGTCCTCGCGGTGGTCGCACGGCTGCGGAAGTCGGGCGTGGGCCGGACCACGATCGGCGTACGCGACAACCCCGCCACCGCCGCCGCGTACACCGTCAACGCCGCACGCGTGAAGCTGCGGGCGTTCGCGCTCGCGGGCGGCATCGCCGGACTCGGCGGCGCGCTGCTGGCCGGCGCGGTGCAGACCGTGCCGTACACCGACAAGTACTTCCTCAGCCCCGACTCGCTGACGCTGGTGTCGATCGTGGTGATCGGCGGCCTCGGCTCGGTGTCCGGCTCGGTGCTCGGCGCGCTGTGGGTGATCGGCCTGCCGGCGATCTTCGCGGGCAACGAGATCATCCCGATGCTGACATCCAGCATGGGTCTGCTGATCCTGCTGCTGTATTTCCCCGGCGGCCTGGTGCAGATCGGCTACGCGATACGCGACGGTCTGCTCGCCTGGGCGGACCGTCGGCTCGGCGACGCCCCGGCGGTCAAGACCGTCACCGCACCGCCCAAGGCGCTGACCCGCACCGCCCGCGACCCGTTGCCCCTCGACAAGCCGGTGCTCGCCGCCTCGGACATCAGGGTCAAATTCGGCGGCCGGGCCGCCGTGGACGGGGTCTCGATCGAGGTGCGGCCGAACGAGATCGTCGGCCTCATCGGCACCAACGGCGCCGGAAAGTCGACGCTGATGAACGCGCTCGCGGGCTTCGTCCCGGCCAAAGGCACCGTCGAACTGCTCGGTCGCGACGTGTCGAGCGCGGCTCCGGCGGCTCGTGCGCGCCTCGGCCTGGGGCGCACCTTCCAGGCGGCAACTCTTTTCCCTGAACTGACCGTTCGCGAGACGGTACAGATCGCTCTGGAGGCGCGGGGGCGAACCGGTTTGCTGAGCACGGCGCTTCACCTGCCGCACACCTTCGCCCGGGAACGCGCCAAACGTTCCGACGCCGACGACCTGATCGACTTCCTCGGACTCGGCCGCTACGCCGACGCGTTCATCGGCGACCTGTCCACCGGGACGCGGCGCATCGTCGAACTCGCAGGACTGCTGGCCTTGGACGCCCAAGTGCTGTGCCTCGACGAGCCGACCGCCGGTGTCGCGCAGCGTGAAACCGAGGCGTTCGGGCCGCTGATTCAGGAGATTCGCCGGGAACTGGGCGCGTCCATGCTGGTGATCGAGCACGACATGCCGCTGATCATGGGCATCAGCGACCGCGTCTACTGCCTGGAGACCGGCCAGGTCATCGCTTCCGGCGTACCGAACGACGTACGCAATGACCCCAAGGTCATCGCGAGTTACCTCGGCACCGATACCCGTGCCATCGAACGCAGCGGTACGGCCACCGCGGTTCCCGAACCGCATCGTCCGGCCACGGGTGCAAGCACCCCTGCGTAACCCACCCCGGCACAAGCGGCGTCCCACGACCCCGCGTAACGAGTCCTCGCACCACCATCACGACCAAGGTTGGAGTTCGCCGTGAGATCGAACCGTACGAGACGCCGCGCGACCGTGCTGCTCGCCGCCGCGACGGCGCTGGCCGTGGCCGGCTGCACCGCAGAGAAGAAGGACAAGGCCGACACCGCCGGCGGCACCGGAGCGCCGCCGCCTGCCGCGGCGATCGCCCCCGGAGTGACCGCGGACAGCATCAAGATCGGCATCGTCTACCCCGACCTGTCCGCCGTGAAGCACGTCATGAACATCGACCACGGCGACTACGAGGCCACGTACAACGCACTCATCAAGAAGATCAACGACGCGGGCGGCATCAACGGCCGCAAGATCGTCCCCGTCTACGGCGCGGTCAACGTCGTCTCACCTGCGGCCGCGAACGAGACCTGCGTCAAACTGACCCAGGACGAGAAGGTCTTCGCCGTCATCGGCGAGCTCAACACGGACGAACCGCTGTGCTACGTCGAGACCAACAAGACGGCGCTCGTGGGCGCTTCGCTCACTGGGAAGTACTACGCCAAAGCCCAGGCCCCGTGGTTCGCCTACAACCGAGGCGGTGACGAAGTCGCCGACGGGGTTGCCCAGTTCCAGTCCGCCATGGCGGGCAAGAAGGTCGCGGTCATCGGTACCTCGGGCGAACAGGGCCTCGTCAACGAGACCGTGCTTCCCGCGCTGAAGAACCTCGGCGTCACCCCGGTCGAAACGGCCATCATGGACGCGAACTCCCGCGACGCCGCGGCGATCGCCCAGCAAATGGGCGTCTTCATCCAGAAGTTCCAGTCCTCCGGCGTCGACGTCGTCGTGGGGGCCGGCGGGGCCACCGGGCAGTTCGGACGTGAGTTGGAGAAGACCTCGTACCGGCCGCGTGTCCTGGCCACGAGTCTGGACATGGTCAAAACGTACGTGGATGACCACAGCGCCAAGCACGACTTCAGCACCATGAACAACGCCTTGGCCCTGGGATACCAGGAGAAGTGGACCGAACCCGCGATGCAGGAGTGCGTCGCCACCGTCGAGGCCGCCATCCCCGACCTGAAGGGCAAGTTGGTCGACCCCGACACGATCCCCGCCGGCACCGTCGCTCCGCACGTCTCGGTGATGAACGCCTGCCGCAACCTGGCCCTGTTCAAGGCCATCGCCGACAAGGCCGGAAAGGACCTCACGTACCAGAGCTTCCAGAACGCCGGCTTCTCCCTCGGGTCCTTCCAGGTCCCGGGCTACGCGGACAAGGCCAACTACAGCCAACAGACACCACACGGCGCACTCCCGGCACGGGTGTTCACCTTCGACCCCGCCATCACGAAGTTCGTCGTTGCGGCACCCTAGCCGCCGAAGCCGGCCTGGTCGGCGCGCGGCAGCGTCGGCCAGGCACACGGCGAAAGCGTTGCGTTGCCCTTTTGGCATGCGACAGGAGAGCGGGGTGGCGCTCCCATCCGTACGAGCGATTGATTCCAAGGCACAAACACATCTGTTGTGTCGTCGCGGCAACGCCTTGGAGCGCGGTCCGGGAAATTGACAGCCGGCGTGCTGCGATTGCCTGAGCCTCGCTCTTGTCGGAGCGGCCGACGGTCACCTCGTCGAGGCATGAATGATCCGTGTCGGGCGCTCGTGCCCCGTTCAGACGGCTCGGAGTGGTGTGATGACGCGGCAGGCTAAAATCGGCTTCCGCACAAGCTGTTTTGCGCGGTGGGCGCGAAATGTGCAGACCAGGAGGACGGTGTGACCCGCGAACAGAACGCGCCCAAGGCGGCTGCTGCCAAGGGCGTGCGCAAGAAACGGGGGCCATACCGCAAAAGTGGGGAACGCCGACAGAAGATCCTCGAAGCCGCGTACGAGGTCTTCGAGGAGCGCGGCGAAGGTCTGTCCATGCAGCAGGTCGCCGACCGCGTCGGCGTCACACAGCCCGCGCTCAACTACTACTTCGGCAATCGCGACGAGTTGCTGCTCGCCGTTTTGGAACACCGGGAGGCGCTGGCCACCGCGGCCTCCGAAGCCGTTGATCGGAGCTGGCGACTCCAAGAGTCGGTTCGCCACACGATAGAGCACCCCGGGTTGGCAAAGCTGTTCGTCTCCCTCGCAGCCACATCCGCCGACCCGGAGGGTCCCACGCACGACTACTTTCTGGCGCGCTACCGAAGGCTCACCACCCAGATTGCCAAAGGAATGGAAGAAGGTCAGCGCGACGCCGTCGTCCGAGCCGATCAACCCGCCGAACACCTTGCCCGGATGCTGCTCGCACTGATCGACGGCCTGCAGATCCAGTGGCTGAGCGACCCGTCGATCGACATGGCCGGGATCGTCGAGTCATTCACTCGGCTGTACGCGGGCCCGGCGGTCCCGGAAGGCGATGCGCCTGATTCGCCGCAGTGACCGCGCGACAGCCAAGTGCGCTGCGACGCCGCAGAGCATCGATAGCCAGAGGCACCCCCACCCCCACCGCCGCCGACAACGTCCTGGATGTGCCCGGTGGTAGGCACGGCCGCAACTTTGACGCTTGTCAATCACGGTCCGTGAAGGAGCAATAGGGACCGGCACCGTCTACGACAAGCGCGGCGGGCCCGAAGCGGTCTGTGGAAGCACAACGGCGAACGCGTTGCCCTCGCCTTGCCCTGCGGCATCTTCGGCCTCCACGCTCCCCGTTGACTCCGAAGACTATGTCCGAGGCGATTGCCGACGGGCTCACGGTACCTGGCCGTAACGCGCATCAGCCCGCGTCGGTGGACAGATGATCGTCTTCAGCACTGCCCGGTGCCTCTTTAACGACGCGCGGCTGCGCGAGGCGGTCGTCCGTTTCCTCGACGCCGGGCGGCTGAACACCGCTGTGTACGGAGGCACCGGCTCGACGGCCGGGCGCATCCTCGGCAGGCGTGCTATTCAAAAAGACCTGGTTGAGCCCAATCAGGAGCATCCGAAGCGTCTGCGTCTATAACGCGCTGCAGTTGTTCCGAGTCGGACTCGCTGAGGTCGAGCAGAAGGCGCAATGCGGTGCCCAGCAAGTCGGTGTACGTCAATAAGGTTCGCGCACCGGGAGGGCTGGCGGTCCGGCTGGTGAAGCTGCATCGCAGGGAGGCCCCGGTTGGGGTCAGGGCCAGTGTTTCGATGACGCCTTCCTCCCGGCCCAACGCCGCGCTGATCCCGTCGAGTTGGGGGTCGTGAGTGACGTCGTCGCCGGGGCCGTCGTATCCGATGCTGCGGTTGGTGACCAGCATCCTGATCGCGGTCAGGGGGATGGAGAACCGGTCAGCACGCCGACGCACTTGTGCGAGAAGCGGGGCTGGATAGTCCTCAGGGAAACCGAGGTTGCGACGGCTCCCTGCGATGTACGCCACGAAGCCGGGACCGCGTAGACCGAGTCGGCGGTCCATCAACGCCCAGCGCCATGGTGCTCCGAGTTGGCTGGATGACGGTTCGTCCTCGACGATCATGCAGACGTGGCCCTTCCACGTCCGCACGACGCTCCTCATGAAGTGCTGCAGATTGGCCGTGTCCCGGATTCCTGTCCCCAACAGCGTCTTGACGTCCACCAAGGGCCGGATGCGACGCCAGAAGTCCTCGTTGTCAATCTCATCGGACGTCAGCAAAAGGCTCAGCGAGGTTCGATCGAGTGAGGACCGGAACGGCACGTCTCCCGGGAAGTCACCGAGTGAGCGTCCGCTGCCCTGCCACATCGCCGCCATGAACGTCGACATGCGTCGCGCTGTCGTCGGCACCGTGTGACGCGCGACTTCGTCGAGCGCTGTACGTGTGTGCTCCGTCACGCCCTGACGTGCGGCACCGACGCCCGATTCGATCGCCGCGAGGAAGTGGTCCACCTGTTGGTCGGCCATGACCCCCCGTCCTCCCTCAACCAAAGCGTCCGAAGCAAGCGCCGCGACGGAGTGGGTATCGAGGTGGGGAGGCAACGCACCCAGCCCTGAGGGCTCAAGGATCAACGTGTGCCGCTCCTGCGCAACGGCTCCGAGTCGGTTGCGGTCCGACCCTTCCGTCAGTGACGCCAACGGAACGACCAATGGCTGCTGTTCTTGGTCCAGCAGCATGACGTCTGCGGCAAGGACCATGGGGTCCGGCGACGTTCGCAGATAGACGCGCCGTTCCACTCTGCGCTCGTCGGCGTCCCAGGTCATCAACATATCGGGAGCGAAACTGTGGTTGAAGAACTCGGTGCGGATGATCCGAGCGCGGGGATACACGTGGAGCAGTCGCCGTTGTACCACACGTTTGACGCGTTCCACGGCCTCCCGCGGGTCAGGGTGGTCCAGTGCGCTGTCGATCTCCGGTGCAACGGGAGTCACCACGACGAGCCCCCTCGGCTGCTGAGAAACTGAGCGACGACCCCTCGCCAGTCGTCAAGCGGGACAAGCTTCTCCTGCTTCGCCGACAGAACGATCACCCAAAGCCTTGCGGCTACTTCGTTCACGACGTCGTCCTTGATCAGACCAGCCGCTTCGTTCTGGTCGACGACGCCCAACGCACGGGCGGATTCAGCCAACACAGCCTCACGAATCTCCTCGGCCGTGGTGAGCCTGTCCCACGTGTTGGCCTTGAAGGGCGCCCAGCTGATCCACATGAAGTGATCACCGAGCATGTAGCGCTGGTTGGCCGCGACATAGCATTTTGCGAGGAAGCTGCGGTACTCGGAGCCTTGATCGCTCGCGTTCTTACGCCACTTCACCTCTGCGCAAAACATGTCGCCGTCCCATTCACCGCCGCGCATCACCCCGCCCAGGTCGAACGAGAAAGGTCTCTCCGATCCGTAAGGCCAGCGCAACGCAAGCTTCTTCGCCCACGCTCCGTCTGTGTTGGTGAAGGACTGCGAGACGCGCATGGTGCCCTCAAGCCATCGCTTGGCCCGCTGCACCGCCTCCGCGCCTACAACATGCGCTTCTTCCCCTGGCACCAAACGAGCGTAGCGTCAGAGCGGTTGGGCATTTTGCCATTACCGCAACATTGGGTGACCGGCGCGCGCGTCGCTGTTAGTAACAGGCCTTGGTGACTCCAACCCGCTCGCCTGCGACGAGGACCGTGCGCTTGCGCCGGCGGAGTGTGACTGCTCGCGAGGAGGTCTGACGGAACGACCCGCCGCCACTCGTGCATGCCCCGCCCCGGGCGGAGCATCGCCGGTCCGGTACTGAATCACGGGGTACGGTCCTTGTACGGACTGTGCTGTTTCTGGAAAGGCGCGCGGCGAAGTCTTGGTCGCCGGGCGCTTGGCGGAGGTGACGAGGGTCGACTGCGGAGTCCGTGTCGTTCGCCGGGGGTGCGGGCCACGTCGTCATCGGGCGTGCGTGCGGGTGCCGCGCGGACTCTCTGGTGTGGGTCCGCGCGTCGGTGGCCCGCAGCTGCCGGTCGTAGCCAGGTGGTCTTCGGCGTGTGTGAGGACGCGTTGGATGGTGGTGACGGCGTTGCGCGCGGCCGGATGCGTGAGGTGGGCGTAGATGTTTGCCGTGGTCGACAGCGTGGAGGCCGCAGTGTCTTGGACACGACGACGAGGTCTTGGACACGACGACGAGCGGCAGTCCGGCTGTGATGGTGAGGGTCGCGGCGAGTCGCCGTAGGTCGTGCAGCGTGATCTGGGGGAGGCCAGCGGCCGAGGACAGGCGGCGGAACCGGTCGAGCAGGGTCTGCGGGCGTATCGCCCGCGCCATGCGGGCGATGTCCTCGCGGATGAACTTCAGGCCGTGGTCACCCTTCACCGTCTCCGGAGCGGTGAACGACGCGTCGACGTTCATCGGGTGGATTCCGCTCGGCGTGGACCCGCTGGAGTGGACGTGGAACCAGCCGTTCTCCCGCGAGGGCTCCAAATCGGAGCCGGTGCCCGTGCTCACCGAGCAGGACCGCGCGTTCGTCGGGGCGCTCCAGGCAGACAGGGCCCGGATGACCCAGACACCCAAGTTCACCAAGTGAAGGCGAGCATCGTGTCCACGGCAGCCGAGGCGGGCCCGAGCCTGCCGCCGCTCACCTTCGACCTCCCCGCGCCTATCGAGGCGGTGGCCCCGTTCGGCGAGTACGTCGTCGCCGCACGCGCCCTCGGCCGCGTCGAGGGAAGTGGCGCGCCGCCCCCGATCCACTGCCCGAGCTGGAGGTCGACGTTCCGCGCCTGGAGATGCAGACCGCGCTCGCGGTCTTCGGTCCGGCCCCCGGCACCGACCTGTGGGCCGAGCTCTCTCGGGGTGGCCAGTACGCAGCACTGGGAGGAATACTCCCGCCTGTTCCTGCGCCTGCTGTTCAGCGCCCAGTTCGCCGACACTGCGGACCCGACCGGCGCTGCCGACCGGTCGTCGACGCAGGGGAGGGGGAGCGCGGGAACTGGGTCGGCGCCATTGTCGTTGTGGTCTGGATCATCGTCGGGGGCGGCTGGTGGTTCTGGTCCCGGCGTCTCGACCGCGTGATGGTCGACGACCGTGTGCGCGAGCAGCGCAAGCTCGCCGAACACCTCGGCACCGCAGCCGAGTTCCGCGCCACGGTGGACACACGACTGATCGGGCACGACGAAGTCGTCGACTTGGCGGCCGTGCACGGCTACGCCGTCGTCCGGCAGCTCCCCCAGGACGCGCAGCGGATGTCGTCCGACTTCGTGCTGCGCGCCCACTGCCCCGCGCCGTGCGGCCTGATGGTGTCACAGGACACGTTCCACCGCAGACGCGCAGCAGCCCTCCGACGTGCCGGAGGCCCGCAGTGAGCCAACGAGATTTTGGTCCGCGATGCTGATCGCGATGATCGCCATCAGCCCGTTCCTCGTGGGGGGCATGGCGTGGATACTCACACGGATGCGCATGCCCCCTGCGACACCTCCGGGACGCAGGCCTGATTCACCCGGCCGAACGCGCGCGCCGGCGCCCTCCGGCTCCAGTTGCGCCGCGATATTCTTACGTCGTCCACGACCGCCGCCACGCCTCGGGCCGGTTCACCGTCGCGGCGTCCTTCATGAAGCTTCGCAACCAACGCCCGCCCTCCCCGACCACACGGCGTACGTTTCGCCCGGCTGGACCACCCGCGCCCGTACCTCAACCAGCGCCGTGGCCTTGGCTGGTGTGGCCGGAGGCCCGTTCGACGCCTGCGAGTTCGTTGTCGGACCGGCCGCGCCCGCCTGCGCCAAGACCGTCTCCCTGCGACACCGCTGGCAACGCGGTCTGGCTTTACGGTCTCCCCGTCAGCAACGTGAGGTAGTCCGTTGACCGAATCGCGGAATCACCTAGGCGCGAGTAATGAAAATGGTTATCGTTTGCCCTGCTGGGTTTGCTCGCCGACCGAAAGGGCTGCCGCATGCGCACATTCGCTCGTCCCCTGCTGATAGCCGCCGCTATGGCGGGGGCGCTTGTCACCACCGCCGCTCCGGCCGGAGCGGCCTCATGTGTGACCCTCGACCGCGGCCATGTCGACGTGGTCGGGGTCGCGTACGAGGACGGGGCGCTGCACCTGCACGTCCACGATGAGGAGTCCGACACCGAATACGCCCCACAGGATGTGAAGTTGGCGGTGCGTCCCGAAGCGCTCACGGCTGTGCCGGACGACCCCGCCTACGCTTTTCTCGGCACCCCCGGCGCCCCGGTGTGGATTCTGCCGCAGTCGCAGAATCCTGACCTGCTGTGGGCCGGGCTGGGGGCGGAGGAGGTCGAGCCCGGCGCACTGCGCGACGACAGCGTCGAGGTGCGGTTCCGGGTGCTTTCGGCGCCGGGTGACCTGGCGATCTTCACCGAGGACGCGTTCGGTGCGCCCGAGCAGGTCCTCGTCGACACGGGGGACGCGTCGCCCGACACGGTGACGCTGTCCGCCGGCAATCACGTGCACGCCGACTGGGCGTTCGAAAAGCCCGGCCACTACTGGCTTGTTGTCGACGCGAGCGCCCGACTCGCCGCCGACGGCACGCGCATCGGCAGTGGGCCGGCCCTGTACCACTTCGTCGTCGGCTCCTGAACGACGACGCAAGACCCGACGTTCCCCCTGATCCGCGTCTATCGAACGGAGTACCCCCACCCATGCGTTCACGCACACGCATAGCGTCCGTCGTCGCCCTCGCGGGCGCGCTGTTCTTCGGAACGGCATTCCAGGCGCACGCTGTTCCCGTCCACCTGTCCGCCGGGCACGTCGACATCCTCGATGTCGACTACGCCGCCGGCGCGTTGACCCTTCAGGTCCTCGACGAAACCGGTTCCACCGCTGTCGAACGCGTACCCGCCGACGTTGTCTTCGATGTGCCGCTCGCCGCGAAGCGCACCAACGTGCCCACCACGCCCGCCTGGTCGTTCCTGGGGACGAACGGGACCGCATGGGTCCTGCCGCAGAGCCAGGTGCAAGGCCTGCTCTTCGCCGGCTGGAGCACCGAGGGTGTTCCTGCGGGCGCCTTGGTCGGCGACAAGGTCGACTTCAACCTCACCTCGGTCTCCGGTCCCGGCGGCTTCAGCGTCTACACCACGTCGTTCGGTGCGCCGACCGTGCTTTTCGACAGCGGTGACGACCTTCCGGACACGCGCTCGGTGGCCCGGAACACGCACGCGCACGCCAACTGGGGCTTCGATGCCCCCGGAACGTACACAGTGATATTCACGGTGACCGGTGTTCTCGCCTCCACCGGCGCGCCCGTCACCTCCGGGCCACAGCAGTTCACGTTCGTGGTCGCCAACGCCTGACACACCACACGCAGCACCGCAGTCACCGCCGCGGGGCCGGGAGCCATCCCGGGCCCGCGGCTCCCTTCACCGTCCCCGCGTTTCGGAGCAAGAGATGATCACCGCAAGAAGTCACGCCGGAAGCACGTGGCGCCGATGAGGGCAGTACGAGCCCGGCTGGCGGCCGTCGGCACCGCAGGACTGCTCACCACAGGTGCCGCGCTGTGTCTGGTCGGCGTCGCACAGGCCGGCGCGGCGGACGCGCGCATCCCGGCGGCAGTACGCGCAGCCGACACCGAGACCCCCATCGCGGACGAACGCGTCGTGATCGACGCCGGCCACGTGGACGCGGTCGCGCCGCGCATGGTCGGCGACGAATTCCGGGTGTTGTTCAAGGACAGCCGCGACCACGCGGCGCCGATCTGGCGTCAGCCCGAGTCCGTCATCCTGCACGTCACCGACGCCGGGCGCGTCGAGATCACCGAGGACCTGCCGGGTCTCGCGTTCCTCGGGCCGCCGGGGACGGTGTTCCACCACATCCCCGAGATCCAGGATCCGGCGATCGTGTGGGCGGGCTGGAGCACCGAGGCGTTCGCGAGCACCGACATCGCCGGGCGCTTCGCGATGACCCTCGAATCGGTCGACGGCCCGGGCAACTTGACCATGTTCAACTTCTCGCCGTTCGGGGAGCCCCTATTCACGTTCGACAGCCGCGACGGGCTGCCGGACACCATCGACGTGCCGGCGCGCACGCACGCCCATTCGATGTGGGTCTTCACGCAACCGGGCGTCTACCGGCTCACGTTCGCCTACCAGGTCACCGCCGCCAGCGGCGACGAGCTGAGGGACGACGCCGTCTACACCGTCGTCGTCGGCGACGAGGTCGACCCCGACACGGTGCCGCTGCCGGATCCCGACCCGACCACGGAGCCGCCGCCGACCGGTACCGCCACTCCCACGGCAACGTCCACACAGACTTCCACGGCCACGCCGACCTCGACGCCGACCGGCACCCCCACGACCGCCACATCGAGCGCGACACCGACGAAGACCACGACAACCGCCGCGACGACGCGGCCCCCCGCGACCACCGGCGTCCCGACGTCGACGACCCCGTCGCAGAGCCCATCGTCGACGACCCTGTCGCAGGGCCCTTCCGACACCCCGCCCCCCACCCATGCGACGACCCCCGCCCCCCACAGGGCGGGCACGGCCGCAGGGGCGAGTACGGGCGGCGGCTCCGGAGGCGCGTTGGCCCACACCGGGGCCGACGGCGTACTGCCGTTGGCGGTCGGGAGCCTGCTGCTGGTGGCGACCGGCGGGACCGCTCTTTTCGTGGTCTTGCGCCGTCGGTCCGACGGCCCGGATGCGGCTGAGACGTCCACACCGACCCCCTGATGTCCCGCGCGGCGACGGCGAACCACGGCATACGCGTGTTCGTGGCTTTGTCCGTCGCCCGCGTGCCTTTCCCTCGACTGCTGATCGGAGGCTTCATCCCATGCCCACGAACGCCCGCCTGAGAAGCGCGCTGGCGTCCACTGCCGCGGGGGCCGGGGCGCTTGCGCTGCTCGCGTCCGCAGCCGGCCCCGCCCTCGCGGAGCCGTCTCCGTCACCGGCGGCCCCGGTGATGCGTACGTCGGTGGGCCTTGACGACGGTGAGCTCGACGTTACCGTCACCACCTCGGGAGGGCTCTCCTGCGTCGACGCCCCGAAGAGCCCCGACGCGGCATGCGATCTCCTGCTCGGCCCCGAAACCCGCGCCACGGCGGGGGAGGCGGGCCTCCCCGCCGACTTCGCGTCTCCGGACACCCCGATATGGCGGCTCGCCGACGGACCCGACGGGGGCTCTCCGGTGTTCGACACGAGCGAGGTGCCCGCCGACGCGCTCGCGGTCCCCGACGTCGTCTGGACGATCGCCGCGATCGAAGGGCCTGGACGCGTAGCCGTGTGGAGCGACACGGGAGTCCTGTTCGACACCGGCGACGACGTGGCGGACCTCGCACGGCTCCCCGCGGGCCACGTCACGGACACGGCTTGGGCGTTCGACTCGCCCGGCGCCTACCGTGTCTCCGTCGCGGTCGAAGTGACCCTCGACACCGGCGAGACCAAGCGCGACACGGCCGACTGGACGGTGCTGGTCGACGACGAACCACCGCCCCCGGCCGAGACCCCCGGGCCCCCCGAGCCGACACCGGATCCGACAATCCCGCCCGGCCCGGAGCGGAAGTCCCCAGCGGCCACGGCCGCCCCTCAGAGTGCGTCGGCTGCCGCCGTACCCCAGGACAGTGCGCCGGCGTCCGTCCGCGCGTTGGCCGCCGTCGCGGTCGACTCGTCCGCGGTGACGATCGACCGCGGACATGTCGACGCGCTGGCCGGAACGTTCGCCGACGGTCGGCTGCAGCTGCTGTTCAAGGACAGCCGCAATCCCGCCGCGGTGGTGTGGCGGACGCCGTCCGCGGTGTCCCTGCGGTTGGGCGATCCGGCGAAGACTACGGTGCCGGCGGGAAGCTCGTACGGCTTCCTCGGCACCGCGGGCCAACCGCTGTGGATCATCCCCCAGACCCAGAACCCCGCTGTCGTGTGGGCCGGTTGGAACACCGAGGAGCTGACGGCGCGTGAGCTCGCCGGGCCGGTGGCGCTGACGCTCACCGGCGTCGACGGGCCGGGGGGCGTTGCGGTGTGGGAGGACGGCAGCTTCGGCCGCCCCAACGTGATCTTCGACTCCGCGAACGGGTTGCCGGACCGCCACGAGGTCCCGCTGGGCGTCCACGCCCACGCCAACTGGGGGTTCGGCGCGCCGGGCACCTACCGCCTCACCGTGCGGCTGACCGGAACGCTCGCGAGCGGCGGCACCGCGGAGGACACCGCGACGTACACGGTCGTCGTGGACTCCGAGCCAGGCTCCGGTTCGACCTCGGGCTCGGGGACCGCGGGAACCGCCGGCTCGAGTACGACAGGCTCCGAGACCTCGGCGTCCGGATCCGGCACCTCCGGGACGTCCGGGGTCGCGACGACGACCGGCGGCGGTACGTCGTCGTCCGGGGGCTCGAAGGGATCGAGCGGGTCCGGCGGCTCGGCGGGGACGGCATCGACCGGTCCGCTGGCCAGGACCGGAGCCACCGAGCCGATCCGTCTGATCTGGGGCGGGACCGCCCTGCTCCTCCTCGGCGCCGTGGTGGTCGTCGCCGCACGCCGCCGAACCAGCGCTCGCCGGGGATGAACGGAAAGGCGAAGGGGCCGGACCCGGCGTACGCCGGGTCCGGCCCCTTCGCCTCCCTGGTTGCCGGTCAGCCTGCCGGGGCGGGCAGCGGGTCGTCGGCCGGGGCCGTGCGGTGCCGCAGCCTGAGCCGGGTCCGGGCCCAGAGCCCGTGGCGCGGCGCGAAGAGCCAGACGAGGACGAACACACTGGTCGAGACGAGAACGATCAGGCCGCCGGCCGCGAGGTCGAACTCGTAGGACAGGTACAGCCCCACCACCGACGAGCTCGCGCCGATCGCCGGAGCCAGCAGCATCATGACACCCACCCGGTCGGTGAGCAGGCGCGCGCACGTGGCCGGGGTGATCAGCAGCGCCAGCACCAGAACGTTGCCGACCGCCTGAAGCGAGATGACCACGGTCACGGTGACCAGCGCGTACAACACCAGGTCCAGGGCGAAGACCGGCAGTCCGGCCGCCCGCGCGCTCTCGCGGTCCAGGGTGACCGCGACCAGTTCCTTGTGCACCGCCAGCGTCGCGATCACCAGCACAGCGCCGACGACCGCGACCTGGCGGACGTCGCCGTCGCTGATCCCCAGGATCTGCCCGAACAGGAACGACTCCAGCGAACCGCTGTATCCGGGCGCGGAACTGAGGACGACGATGCCGAGGCCGAACGCGCCGGCGAAGAACACGCCGATGACGCTGTCCTCGGACAACCGGCGGTTCTGGGAGAAGACCGCCACGGCGAACGCCGTCGCCAGTCCCGCGATGGCGCCGCCCACGACCAGATCGGCGTGCAGCACGAACGCGACCGCCACCCCGGGGAAGACCGAGTGGGCGACGGCGTCGCCGATGAACGCCATGCCCCGCAGCACGACGTGCGTGCCCACGACGCCGGCGACGATGCCGGACATGGCGGCGACAAGGAACGCCCTGCGCATGAAGACGTGGTCCCACGGACCGGTGAGGAAATCCACGACGGCGTTCACGGGCGCACTCCCGGGCGGGCGGCGATGGCGGACAGGGGAGCCCCGGGGAGCCCGCTCGGGTCGGTGATGCCGAACGCCCGCAACCAGACCGCCGGATCGTCGAGTTCGTCCGGCGGTCCGTCGGCGACGACGGTGCGATTCAGCAGCACCAGGCGGGAGCAGGTGCGCGAGGCGGCCGGCAGGTCGTGCGTGGTCATGAGCAGCGCCCGGCCCTCGTCGCGCAGTCCGGTGAACAGTTCGGTGAGCAGCTCCTGTGTCGGCACGTCGAGTCCGGTGAACGGCTCGTCCAACAGCAGCAGGCGCGGATCGAGTGCGAGCGCCCGTGCCACCAGGACGCGTTGGCGCTGCCCTCCGGACAATTCGCTGATGGTGCGGTGCCGCAGGTCGGTCATGTCCACGCGGCGCAACGCCTCCTCGACCGCGTCGCGGTCGGCCCGCCGAGGACGGCGCAGCCAGCCGATCCGACGCACGCGTCCGGTCATCACGGCCTGCTCGACCCGGATGGGGAAGTCCCAGGCGAAGTCGTGGCGTTGCGGGACGTACCCGATGGTGCCGCGCACGCGGGAGGACGGTGCGCCATCGACCGTGATGCCGCCTTCGGCGAGGGGGAGGAGGCCGAGGACGCCGCGCAGCAGCGTGGTCTTCCCGGCGCCGTTCGGTCCGATGAGGGCCACGAGTTCGCCGTCGTGCAGGCGCAGGTTCACGTTGTGGAGCGCGCGGCGGCCCCCGAGGTCGACGGCGACGCCGGAGACATCGAGCCTGGCCGACGGCATCGTGGGTGTGGTCATGACGGCCGCTCCTGGGATGCCGGCTGGCGTCGCCTGCGGAGCACCAGCGCGACGGTCGTCACCAGCGCCGCTCCGCCGATCGCGCACACGGCGATGACGGCGACGGGCGGATCGGAGTCATCCTTCTCGCCGGGCGGCTCCGCGACCGGCGGGCCCCCGTCCGACTCCGGCGGCGCGACGGGCGGGTCCGCGGGTGCGGGTACGGCCCAGGCAACGGCGAAGGCGTCGCGGGGTTGCGGTGTTCCGACGGCCAGCCGCAGGGTGCGCCGGTCGTCGAGTGCCCGCCCGTCCGACGCGCGCGCCGTCATGCGTACGTCCAGCAGGTACACCCCGGGGCGGGTGAACGCCCAGTTGCCGTGGGCGTGGGTGTTGGGCTCCACCGCGAGTTGCTGGGGGAACGGGCGCGTCGAGTTGAACACGGTGTGCGGCGCGCCGAAGTCCTCGTTGAGGAACAGCACGAACGTTCCCGGTCCCTGGACGCGTTCGATCGACCAGGCCACGTCGCGTACGGGCGGGTCGAGGACGCTGGGGTCCTGGGTGTTCCAGCCGGGCCACGGCACGCCGGCCTGTTGCACTTGGGGAAGCAGCCACACCGGTTCGCCAGGCGCGCCGAGGAAGGTGTAGGCCGGGTCGTCGGGCAGCTCTTGACGGGCCGTGTCGGTGACATGGACGACCACGTCCTCGGGGTAGCGCCAGGTGGGCGGCCGGGTGGTGTCGTCGCGTATCTGGACCGTCCACCGGCCGTCGACGACGCGGGGTCCCAGGTCGAGGTGCCCGTCCGCGATCACGGTGCCGTTCCCTGTGGGCGGCGGGGGCTGCGGCACCGCGGCGGCGGGCGCGAGCGCGGTGGCCAGGCAGGCGAGCACCGCGGTTGCCAGTGTGCCGCCCCGCCTGCGCCGCGCGGTCACGCCGCACCGCCGAGGCACGTGAGCAATTCGTTGGCGTTGCTGTGCATCATGGCGACGTAGTCGCGCACCTTGGCGTCGAACGCGTCCCCGTACAGGGTGCAGACGCGAATGTTCTGGTCTTCGGCGACTTGGCGCAGGACCAAGGCGCGGCGGGCGAGGTTGGGTTCGATGAACACGGCGGGGACCTTGAGGTTCTTGACGGTCGCGGTGAGCTTGCGGATGTCGTCGGCGCTGGGTTCCTGCGCGGGGTTGGGGACGACGAAGCCGGCCACGGTCATGGCGTACGCGCTGGCGAGGTACCCGAACGCGTCGTGGGTGGTGACCAGTTGGCGGCGTTCGGTCGGTATGCGGGCGATGGTCGCGCGGACTTCGGCGTCGGCGCGGTCGAGGGTCTCCAGATACCTCCGAGTGTTGGCGGCGTACTCGTCGGCGCCTTCGGGGTCTGCTTTGGTGAGGGTGTCGCGGATGATCTGGACGTAGGCCTTGGCGTTTTGCACGTCCTGCCACAGGTGGGGGTCGATCTCGCCATGGACGTGTTTGCCGAGCACCGCCTGCGGCAGCTGGTGGACGGTGCTTCCGGGCGCGCCGAGGAACGCGAACCGCGGGTCGTCGGGGACGATTTGGATCGCCTTGTTCGGCACGACGAGGACCGCTTGCTCCGGGGGTACGTCTGCTTGCAGGCCGGGCTTGTCGCCGTCCGCGTACGCGAACATCGCACCCTGGTCGAGATCGACCGCGAGGTCGGTGTGCCCTTGGTCCAGGAAGCGCGTGCCGGGCGGGAACCCGAGCGCGTGGGGGTCGACGCCGACGGCGAACCGGAACGTCGCCTGCCCGAGGGCGGGTTCGTCGGCGGCACCGGGATTGCGCAGACGCGCGGCGAGGCTGACCTCGTACACTCCCGGCTGCGTGAAGGCCCAGTTGAGATGCGTGTGCGCGCCGGGCGGAAGCGTCGTCGCGTCGCGGGCGTCGAGCCCGTCGCCGGAGTCGAAGTAGACCACGGGCTTGCCCAGGGCCTCGGTGAGATAGGCGACGAGCCGCCCGGGACCATGGACCGCCGTGGCCGACAGGACGACGTCCGAGGCGCGCGTGGCGCCGCGGTCGCGCCCTTCGCCCTTGACGCGCAGGCCGAGCCACAGCACGTCCAGGCCGATGTTCTCCACCAGCGGGATCACGTGGGCGCCGTACGCCTCGGAGTCCTCGGCGAGGGAGACGTTCGGCGTGCCCGCGCGGGCGTTGGCGTCGATCGCCTTGATCAGGGCGTGTTCCTCGAGCAGCAGGTGGTTGGTGAAGGTCACGTCCGCCTTCGACACTTTGACGGCGTCGCTGGGCGTCGGCTCATAGGAGTGGGGATCTCCGCCCGACGGCACGATCGAGTCGACGTGGACCCGTTCGCCGCCGACGTTGCGGGCGAGGTCGGCGAGGATCTCGGTCGTGGTCACGACCCGGACCTTCCCGTCCGCGGCTTCCTTGTCCTCATCGGCTTTGCAGCCGGACAGCGCAACGGTGGCGGCCACCAGAACCGCCAGGGCTCCGGTGCGGCGTCGGCTGCGTCGGTCCGCAGTGCGCATCATTCCCCCAGATAGTCGCGTCACGAAGTCGGTTGCCCGGCAGGACGCAGGCTCGCAAGCCCACTATGGGTTATGACTATCATTTTCAGCAGAGATGATGCCTTGCCAGAGATGAAAATCATAGTCATCTGGCCGTCGGCACATGCCGACGTACTGACGGGGGTTGCATGGGCGGCGGATTCGCGACGCGAGGGCACAAGGCTGCCCTGCCTTCAACACCGCGCCGCCGCGCGGTCGCGGAGGTCCTGGTGGCCGAAGGGGAGTTCCTGTCCGCCCGCCGGCTGCACCGCCGACTCGCCCAGACGGGCTCGAACATCGGACTCAGCACCGTCTACCGGGCGCTCCACGACCTCGTGCGCCTCGGAAGCGTGGACGTCGTACGCGATGAGACGGGCGAACGCCTGTACCGGCACCGGCTCGCGAATCACCACCGCCACTACCTGCTGTGCCGACAGTGCGGCCACAGCCGCGCCTTGGACGCCGGCCCCGTCGAACGCTGGGCCGACGGCGTCGCCGCCCGCACCGGTTTCGTCGAGATCCGGCATACCGTCGAACTCACCGGCATCTGTGTCGCCTGCGTCACCGCGAACCGCCTCCCGCCCGAAGGTCGGTGACCGAGGTTTCGCCCGCCTCCGCGGGAAGGCACAGTCGCCCGACCTTCCGGGCGGACGGCTTCCGGG
Source organism: Yinghuangia sp. ASG 101 (assembly GCF_021165735.1). GTDB lineage: Bacteria > Actinomycetota > Actinomycetes > Streptomycetales > Streptomycetaceae > Yinghuangia. Next base: position 7,078,875 of record NZ_CP088911.1, read on the forward strand.
GCCGAGGATGTGGCGGCGAACCGGCCGGGCGGAGCGCTTTCGCGATCTCGCGTCACCTGGCTCGTCGTGCGCCGCCGGTCAGCGCTCCTCGCGGAAGGCGACGTGCCGGCGCACGATCGGGTCGTACTTGCGCAGTTCGAGTCGGTCGGGGTCGTTGCGGCGGTTCTTGCGCGTCACGTAGGTGTAGCCGGTTCCGGCCGTCGAGCGCAGCTTGATGATCGGTCGTACGTCGTTGCGGGCCATCGGGTTCTCCCTGGGGTGGGCGGGTTGCCTCCGCAGACCTTACTGGACATGATTTCCATTACCAATGACCCTCTGGGGGTCTGGAGGGCGCGGAAGTCCTGTACGGTAATGAAAATCGTTGTCAAGTCAGCCCTGTGTTGAGGACCCTACCGATGCTTCACGAGCCGCCCCTTCCCGTGGTCCTGTTGACCGGCCTTCTCGCCGAGGCGCGGCGAGCGACCGGTGACCGGCTGCTCACCGAGGTGCCCCGGTCGGTGCTCATCCACCAAAGACTCGGGCGCGACGAGGCAGGCCGTGTCGAACTGGTCGTCCGTGACGCGTCCGGAATCCTGGAAAGGATTCGGATGCCGCTCGTCAACGACTGTGTGTGCTGCGGGATCCGCGAGGATGTCCTGCCCCGGCTGCGGCATCTGGCGACCTTTCGCGGCATCCGGCTCGCGGTGATCGAGACGTGGGACAGCGTCGAACCCCAGGAAGCGGCGGAGGCGATCGCCGATCACGCCGACGACCGGCTGCGACTCGCCGCCGTGATCGCGGCCGTGGCCCCGGACCTCCTCGTCGACGACCTCGCGCGGCCCGTCGACCTGGCCGAACTCGGGCTCGCTGCATCGCCCGACGACCACGGCACGGTCGCCGAAGTGCTCTCCCGACAGATCGAGTACGCGACCGTCCTCGCGTACCCGCCCGTAGGCGGCCACGACGAAGCCGCCGGCCTGGCGCTCATGGGGCTCATGCACCCCGGGGCCACGCTCCTCCCGCTCAACGCCTCCGGCCTGGACTCGCTGACGTCGGCGGCCTTCGACACCCGCGTCGCCGCGGCACGTGTCCACCCCGCGTGCTCGCTGCTCCCGTCCGACGACGAGGACGCGGGCGTGGTGACTGCGGTCTGGCGCCGACGCAGGCCCGCCCATCCCGGGCGCCTGTACGACGCCCTCGCGGACGCGGTCCCGGCCGCGCTGCGCAGCCGAGGACGCCTGTGGCTGGCCAGCCGCCCCGACGATCTGCTCGCGTGGGAGGCCGCCGGAGGCTCGCTCTCCGTCGAATCCGCCGGGCCATGGCTCGCCTCGCTGACCGACAGCGAATGGGACGCGATGCCGCCGCTGCGCCAGGCCGCCGCGGCGGTCGACTGGGACCCGCTGCACGGTGACCGCGCCCAGCACTTGTGCTTCATCGCGCCCGGCCTCGACCGCGAGCCGCTGTTCGAACTCCTGGACTCCTGCCTGCTGACCGACGACGAATACACGCGCGGACCAGACCACTGGCGCACCTTCGCCGACCCGTTCGCGGAATTCCTCGACGACGTCGCCGCCTGACCACACCCGCATCCGAACCGAGAGGAGAGCGCATCGTGCCCCGCTTCGGCGCCGCCCCGCGCAAACCCCGCAAGAACCCGCTCGACGCCGCGGGCATCACCTATGTCGACTACAAGGACACCGATTTGCTGCGCCGGTTCGTATCCGACCGCGGCAAGATCCGCAGCCGCCGGGTGACCGGCCTGACCGTGCAGCAGCAGCGCGACGTCGCCCGCGCGGTGAAGAACGCACGCGAGATGGCCCTGCTGCCGTACGCCTCCGCACCCGCCGGCGCCACCACCAGGACCAAACGGTGACCGCCACCTCCCCGCCCGTCGGCGACACTCGCCTGCCCGTCACGGTGCTTTCGGGGTTCCTCGGCGCGGGCAAGACGACACTCCTCAACCACGTGCTCGGCAACACCGACGGGCTGCGCGTCGCGGTCATCGTCAACGACATGAGCGAGGTCAACATCGACGCCGCCCTGGTCGCCGGCTCGGGCGCACTGACCCGCACCGACGAACGGCTCGTCGAACTGACCAACGGATGCATCTGCTGCACACTGCGCGAAGACCTGCTGGACGAAGTCGCCCGCCTGGCCCGCGCCGACCGCTTCGACTACCTGCTCATCGAATCGACCGGAGTCTCCGAGCCGATGCCGGTCGCAGCCACGTTCTCGTTCGCCCGCGACGACGGCGCGGACCTGACCGCGCTCGCCCGTCTGGACACCATGGTCACCGTGGTCGACGCGTGCGCGTTTCCCCTGGACGTCGCCTCGGGGGACGACCTGGCGGAGCGCGGCCTGGCCGCGTACGAGGACGACGACCGCACAGTAAGCGACCTGCTCGTCGACCAGGTCGAATTCGCCGACGTCATCGTGCTGTCGAAGACCGACCTGGTCGACCCCGCCCGCGAGCAACGCCTCCACGCCACGCTGCGCAGACTCAATCCCCACGCGCGGATCATGCGCGGCGACCACGGCGCCGTTCCTCTCGAACAAGTCCTCGGCACCGGGCTGTTCGACGTGGCAAAGGCCGAGCAGGCACCCGGCTGGGTCGCCGAGCTCAACGGCGACCCCCACGTCCCGGAGACCGAGGAGTACGGCATCACCAGCCTGGTCTTCCGCGACCCCCGGCCGTTCCACCCCGGCCGGCTGTGGGACCTGCTGAACGGAGACCTCGGGAACGGCCGCTTCGGGGACGTCATCCGATCGAAAGGCTTCTTCCGCCTCGCCACGCGCCCTCATGTCACCGGGATGTGGTCGCAGGCCGGACCGGTTGCGCGCTTCGAACCCGCCGGCACCGCCGACGCCGATGTGCCCTCCGGACAGGAACTCGCGTTCATCGGCACCGACTTGCTCCCCGAACCACTCCGCGCCGCGCTCGGCGACTGCCTGCTCGGCACCGACGAGGCGCCCCCGGGCGCGTCGGACGACCCGTTCCCCGCATGGGACACACCCACGCACCCACACCCCTGACCCGCCGCGCCGACCCGACCGGCGCCGAACCATCGGAGACACTCATGTCCGCACACTGCCAAGTCAGCGGCAGGAAACCGGCGTTCGGCAACGCCATATCCCACTCCCACCGGCGCACCCGACGCCGGTTCGACCCCAACATCCAACGCAAGCGCTACTGGCTGGCCTCCGAAGGGCGGTACGTCACCCTCACCCTCAGCGCCAAAGGCATCAAGACCGTCGACCGGCGCGGCATCGAAGCCGTCGTCGCCGCGATCCGGGCACGCGGGGAGAAGATCTGATGGCCAAGAAGAGCAAGATCGCAAAAAACGACCGGCGACGCGAGATCGTCGCGCAGTACGCGGAACGCCGCGCCCAACTCAAGGAAATCCTCCGCAGCCCCCACTCCACCGACACCGAACGCGACGCCGCCCTGCGGGAGCTGCGCCGACAGCCTCGCGACGCGAGTGCCACACGAGTGCGGAACCGCGACTCGGTCGACGGCCGCCCGCGCGGCCACCTGCGCACCTTCGGCCTGTCCCGCGTCAGATTCCGCGAGCAAGCCCACGCCGGATACCTCCCGGGCATCCGCAAGTCCAGCTGGTAACCGACCTCCACGACGCCGAACCCGTCAACTCCATCAAGGACACCGACTCACATGGCCGTTCCCAAACGCCGCATGTCCCGTGCCAACACCCACAGCCGCCGAGCCCAATGGAAGGCGACGACACCCGCCCTCGTCCCCATCACGCTCGACGGACGCGAACACCTCGTCCCCCGCCGACTCATCCGCGCCTACGAACGCGGGCTGATCAACCCCCGCGACTGACAGCGAAGACGGTGCGGCCGCAGGCACACCACGGAAGTCCTGGAGCGCCAGGACGCCGGTCAGTCTCGGCGCGCGATCCGGCGATCCTGGTGGCCGCGGGCGTCGTGGAAGTCGTAGTGATACACCGTCAAGCCATGTTCCTCGGCGATGATTTCCGCCACGGTGGTCTTGCCGGACCACTGTGCGCCGCCGATCCACAGCATGCGCCGCAGGCTGCCATGCGGATCCCAGATCTCTGACATGAGCGTCCCTCCCGTCGGAGAGCGGCGTAGAGCTCCGCCCGGTGATGATTGTTCGTGTTTGGTAGGAAAAATTGCAGTCTTGTTTTCCCTGGGTGGTTGGCAGAGAGTGAAAGAGAGGGGCGGGCCGTCGCCCGCCGCACACTTGGTGTGCAGTGTTCAGATGAGTCGTTGATGCGACCGGGGGGTAGTGCTGCGTTCCTCAAAAAAAGGGAGTACACAAATCGGCGTCGTAATCGCCGTGTCGGGGGGGCTGGTCTGCCCCATATCCAGGGCTTGGCCCGGGCGTTGAGCTGGGTTGTTGCGGTGCGGGTGGCGTGGTCGATTTCGTCGGGGTCGGCGAAGGACTGCCCGGCGAGGGCGGCCTTGGGGAAGATCCGCCACCAGCCCTCCTGGAGGTTCAGCCAGCAGGCACCCACCGGGATGAAGACGTGCCGGATCTGGGGTGGTCCGCGAGCCCGGGTCGAGACGCTGTTGTGCGAGGACAGGTTGTCCGTGACCACGACGATCTCACCGGTCGGGTTGGCGTCCTCGAGACACCCGAGAAACTGCTGGTAGAAGACGCTGTTCCGCGACGACGCGGTCATGGTGACCTGCTGTCCGTCGCGGACGCGGAGCCCGCCGTAGACCCATGTCTTCTCTGGTCCGCGGCTGTAGTCGATCTCATGTTTGATGCGGTGTCCGTCCGGTGACCAGCCCGGCGCCGGCGGGAACGCGCGGGGGATCACCGGGCCGAGCTCGTCGACGCAGACCACGGTCGCGTCGTCGGGCGGGCGGGTGTAGAGCTCGACGATCCGCGTCCTTTTCCCACGAACTCCGGGTCCCTCGACCGGGCCCACGACCGTGTGCGGCGCCACCGCACGCCCTCGGCGAGCAGGATCCTGCGGACCTGGCTGCGGCTGACCGCGATCCCCGCACGGCGGGCCTCGGCCGCCAACGCGTCCAGCGTCCACTCCGGCGGCCTGGTCGCGTCGCCCGCCACCAGGTCACCGCCCGGATGCCGCTCCAGCCCATGGCCCGGCGGAACCAGCTTCACCATCGCGATGACCCGGGACCGCTCCGCCTCGGTGATCCGGCGCTTCCGGCCGCACCCGGGCTGGTTGCCGAGGCCGACCAGGTCGTGGTCGTTGAACCGGTGCAGCCACGCCGCACCGTCTTCGCGTGACACCCCGCCCGAGCGGCGACCTGCGGAACATGCAGGCCGTCCCAGCTCAACACGATGATCCGGGCCCTGAGGATCCAGCCGCCGGAGCGTGACGCGCCCCGGCCAACCTTCGGATCTTCTTCTCCTCGTCCCCGTCCGCAGGCTGACGGGCCATCAGAAACTTCGGCATCGCACTCGCCCCCGAGAAGCCGAAACAACATTGCCTGACCACCACTTACCCACCCAAAGCGGAACGCAGCACTAGTAGTACTTCGTTAGGTTGGGGCTAATGTTTGGGTTCTGCGCCTGGCTTTCCGTGTGGGTAAGGGGCGGTGGCAGGTGTGGCAGGTGCCGGTCCAGCAGCCGAGGAGGTCCTGGAGTGTGTCGAGGACCTGGTAGAGCGTCAGGCCGGCGTGTGGGCTTTTGGGTCGAGCCTGCGGAGGGTGAGGAAGGCGTGGGCGGCGGTGACCAGGGCGAGGTGGTGGTGGAAGCCGCGCCAGGTGCGGCCCTCGAAGTGGTCCAGTCCGAGGCCGTGTTTCATCTCGCGGTAGTCGTGCTCGATCCGCCAGCGCATCTTGGCCAGGCGGGCCAGCAGCCTCGTGGTGGTGTCGGCGGGCAGGCTGGTCAGCCAGTAGTCGGTGGGTGCCTTCTCGCGTGTGGGCCATTCGGTGAGCAGGGTGGCGGCGGGCAGGATGCCGTCCCAGGCGGCGGTTCCGCCCGCGGCGGCGGTCGCGTGCCGTCGGGGTGCGACGCCCGCGGGGCGGACGGTCTGCACCCGGAACCGGGAGCGCATCGGGCCCTTGGATCCGTGCCGCCAGGTCGTGCGCCGGTAGGCGGGCCGGCCGCCGTCGGCGGCCAGGGCCTTCAACGCGGCGGGCTTGGTGCGGTAGCGCTCGGCGGGCCTGCGGCCCTGTCCGGACCAGGCGGGCGCGGCGGGGACCGCGTCCGCCTGGTGGGCGGTCTCGTCCGCGCGGACGGCGACGACGAAGTCCAGGCCGCGGTCGGCCAGGCCCTGCCGGAAGGCGTGACAGGCGCCGTATCCGGCGTCCGCGACGATCACCTTCGGGGCCAGGCCCCACGAGGTCGCCTCGTCGATCAGGTCCAGCGCGAGACGCCACTTCTCCCGGTGTTCCACCGCGTCGGGAACCCCCGTCCTCGCCCGCCGCACCGCGTCGCCGGCCCACTCCTCGGGCACGAACAACCGCCACGACAGCGGCACCGACGCCACATCCGAGGCGGCGTGCAGGCTCACCGCGACCTGGCAGTTCGACTGCTTGCCCAACGCGCCGCACCACTGCCGCGCCACCGCGACCGACATGGGCCCGTCCTTGGGGAACGACACATCGTCGATCACCCACACCTCGGGGTCCACCACCGGCACAGTCTTCAACGCCACCGCACGCAGGACCGCGACGTGGTCCCACGGCGACTGGCTCACGAACTGCTGCAACGACTGCATGTCCCCGTCCGGCAGCCGCTCCGCCATCGGCTGCACCGACTTGCGCCGCCCGTCCAGCATCAACCCGCGCAGATAGCAGTCCGCCCACCCCCGCGTGTCCTTCCGCGGCACCGACGCGAACACCTCAGCCACGAACTCGGCGAGATCACAACGCAGTTCCTCTATCTCCCCCAAAAGCACAACAGACAGCATGCCCGATGCCGACACCAACATCAACTTCGAGTTAACGAAGTACTACTAGCTCTTCAGTCACTGAAGACAGTCGGACGTTATGCACCTTGTATCCCCCGATCCCGCGCCTGATCCGTCATGCCGTAGTAAGCGAGCGTTGAACAGCGCAGGTGCTCCTCACCGCTGAACAGCACGCTGGGCACCGGACGCCCAACGCTGATTGCTCCTGTGCACGCTCGGTGGGCTGCAGCCGCGCGCGTGGCGCCAGTGGAACGTGATCAGACTTGATTCGCTGGGGCCGCCAACCAGTCCTGCAACTCCTTGTGACGGAACTGGTAGGCGCTGCCTGACAGTCGCAGGAGACCTGCTTCCTCGGCCCATCCGAGAAAGCTGCACAGACGCCAGGGGAGTTGCACAGGTGAGCGTCTGGTGGACAAGAGCAGGACGCCGTACCGCATGCCACCGATGGCCGCGAAGACGAACAGCGCCGCCGGGATGCCCATGATGAGCCAGCCGGCCCCCGCAAACTGCTCGTGATCCGCTCGGGCGGTATAGATGAGCAGAGGGGGCAGTAGAGCGGTGCTTGCCGTCACTGTGGCGATCTCGATGCGCAAGGTTGTTTGAGGTCTACGGGTGAAGTGTCTGGCTGGTAGGCCACGGGCATAGTGTCGTGCTGCGGCCCAGGCAGGGAGGAATGCGACGAACCCGATGACCAGCGTGCGGTCGGGCAGGCGAGCGTAGTGAAGAAGGCCGGCGGTTCCGATGGCGCCGCACATTCCCGCGAGGAGCGGGGCGCAACCTTGCTTCAGAAGCCGTTGTCTTTCCGAAAGTTCGGTGTGTGTTTTCGCTGGTCAGGCGTGAAGCGGTGTGTGGTGCGGGAGGGATGACGCATCGTTGTCGTCTCTTCGCGGGAGTGCTTGTGCCGTCGGTGATGGGGTTGTTGGAGGAGCGGGAGACTGCTGCCCGGGCTCGGGTGGAGGAACTGCGGGCGGAGGCGGAGCGGGTCGCGGCCGCGTTGCGGGACGCCGAGGCGGTGCTGGAGCGTCGCGTGATCGCGGTCGCGGAATTGGCCGAGGCCCTGGGAGAGCCGGAACCGGAGGCGTCTGCGGCCGGCTCGGAGCCGGAGCCTGTGGAGGTCGAGGCGGTGGCGGCGGGTTCGGTGGTGCCGCGGCGGGGAGGGCGGGCGTCGGTGGCGGTGCTCGCGCCGGACTACCGGCGGATCGTGGGTCTGGTGGAAGAGGCGGACGCGGCCGGGTTGCGGGTGAAGGAGTTGGCCCGGGGGCTGGGCCTGGAGCTGGTGCCGGGGAAGGTGGAGGGGGTGCGGTCGAAGGCGAAGCGGCTGGTGGTGCGGGGATGGCTGTTGGAACGGGTGCCGGGGGTGTTCACGCTGCCGCCGGCGGCGCAAGGCGGGGGCGTGCTCGGTGCCGGCGGGCCAGGCGCCGGGTCATGAGCATGGCCATCGACCACCATGCGATGGTTTCGCTGCTGGTGGGGAGGGTTTCGTAGTCGCGGGCCAGGCGCCGTGAGCGCATCAGCCAGCCGAACGTGCGCTCCACCACCCACCGCCGGGGCAGGACGACGAAGCCGCGCACGTCGTCGGTGCGTTTGACGACCGTCAGCGCGATGTCGAGGTGTTCGTCGGCCCAGTCGACGAGGTCGCCGGTGTAGGAGCCGTCGGCCCAGATCCGCCGCAGGTGCCGGTGCCGGGCCCGCAGCGCGGGCAGCATCCGGGCGGCGGCCTCGCGGTCGGTGACGCCGGCCGCGGTGACCAGCACCCGGAGCAGCAGCCCGAGGGTGTCGACGACGATGTGCCGCTTGCGGCCGTTGATCTTCTTGCCGCCGTCGTAGCCGCGTGAGGCGGACGGCACCGAGGCGGCGGCCTTGACCGACTGCGCGTCGATGCTGCCCGCGGTCGGTTCCACCGCCCGGCCGGCCGCGACGCGGCACCGCGCCCGCAACCGGTCGTGGAACTCGGCGGCCAGGCCCTGGTCGCGCCAGCGGCGGAAGAACGCGTAGACCCGGTCCCACGGCGGCAGGTCCGCGGGCATCGCCCGCCACTTGATGCCGTTGTCGACCAGGTACCGGACCGCGTCGACCATCTCCCGGTGGCAGTACGCCTCCGGCTGCCCGCCCCGGCCCTCCAGCCAACGCGGCACCGGAAACGCGGCCCGGACCACCGCCCACTCCGCGTCACTCATGTCCGAGGGGTACGCGCGTGCCCGGGGCGGCCGACCGCCCGCGTTTCCGTACGCATGTGCGAGACAGTCACACCCACGGCTGAACGGATTGGACTCGCCCGCAGCAACCGCGTACAACCGTGGCAACAGGGCCTCCTGGACATCTCGTTCGGTCTCGACAACCACCGAGATTCCAAGAGGCCCTGCTTTCATGCGCCTTCAGCGGCGGGACCACTCCAAAGAGAACCCAAGTCCTATAAAACGACGCCAAGTTCGCTAAGACAACGGCTTCTCAGCACGTCTTGACGGTGTCCGAAGAGTTGGGAGCTGCTCGCTGACTCCACAGCAGACAACACGGATAACGTAAGGCCGGACAGCACCATGAAGGCGATGCCGATCTGCCACGGAGGGGGCCAGCCGCGTTCGGCTTGCATTCCCGTGATGAGGCAGGCGACTGTGACCGCGACGATTCCGGTGGTGATCATGCGCATGGATCGGATGACGTGTTGTGGGCCGGCGAGCGGCCACAGGTCCAGAGGGGCGATGTCGGTGCCTGGGAGAGCCTGGCCGTGTGTCGTCCGCCCCATGGCAGCGTTGGCGTTGAGATAGCCGGCAAGGGTGCCGAGCCAGGTGCGTGCCTGGGTGGGTGTCGCATTCCAGGGGGGCGGGTGTGTGGTCAGCGTGCTGCTCACCAGGAGTCGCACGAGGTGATCGCGGAGCGCGGGTTCGGAGTTGAGTGCCGGATTGAGCAGGTCGCGCGGTGTGCGCAGATAGGCGCCCGAAGCTGGATGTTGCTGCTCGTGGACCGTGACGGCAATCGTCAGTCGCCACGGAGTTGACAGCGTCCGCGCGAGCGGGCCAGAGGGACGCGCGTTGATCTCATCGAGAACGCTCCGCCAGCGTTGCGGATCGGAAACCCGGGCGCGGATGAAGTCGCAGGCTGCGATGGGCGCGACGGGTTCAAGCGCGACGTGGGCAGCATCGCGGGCCCAGGTCTGTACCACTTCCAGATCGCGGTATCGGCCAGATCGACACGTGAGGACGAGGCTGGCTCGCTCATGCCCGAGTTGATAGGCATTGAGGACGTCGAGCGCGCGGCGCGCCCGCGTTTGGTAGGTCTGTGGCAGGTCGTCGGTGGAGTCCATTTCATCGAGTCCGTCCAGCACAGGCAGGATCATTCCGGCAGTGATCAAGGCGTCGGCGGCTCGGCGTGAAACTGAATAGGACTCGGCGATGGATCGCGCGAGCCACGCTGTCACGAGGCGAGATGGGTCGGGGGCAGGGCTCGGAGTGGGCCCTGGATGAATTTCCGACCAGGATGACAGGGGGAGTCGAACGGGGACTGGCGCGTGGTCGTTGCGATCTTTGATCAGTGCCAGGACCAGGTCGATTGCGAGGAGGGTCTTCCCCGCGCCGGGAAGACCCGTGATGACCATGCGCCGAGGTTCCAGCGCCGTGAAGTAGTCCGCGATTTCGGCGAGCGTCCCGTGAGGTCGAGCGCCGGTCGCTGTTTGATGCGGGGCGATGGGGCGCCGGAGTGTGAAACGCACATCGATGGCTTTGGGGTCGCCCAGGATCCGATTACGGTCTGCGGTCTCCTTCTCGCGGATTTCGGTGGCGAGCCTGCTCGCGACGGCGGCGATGTCACGGTCACGGCGCTGTGCCTCACCCCAGGCAAGGAAGCAGGCGAATGCCAACGCAGCGACCGCCAAGATCGCACTGAGCGGATCCACATCGCCGCGTTTCGCGCCAGGCAGCAACCAAACCGAGGCCGCTGCGAAACCGGCAAGGGTGGTCGTGAAGACCATCCGGGTCGGCAATCCTCGTCGCATGCTCAAAATCATCTCCGCGCGCCGCAGGCCGCCGCAGGTGAATCCGGTTATCGGCGTCCACGGCATGGCCGAGCTGGTTGCCCGACTCGCCCGCGCTGGCGAGCAGCAGATCCTGAAGCTCCCCCGAACTCTGCCGTGGTCACGCGCGGGTTGCCTGCCCAGTAGAGGACGCGGTCCCCGGAGGCGCCGACGTAGAAGATGTGCGCGGGGCCCACGTTTCACGAGGACATTGGTTGTCTTCACAGCGGTTCGCCTCGATGACGCCCAACGTTGACGAATGCGACGGGTCGTCGCGAAAGCGGCGGGAGATCATGGGGCCTGTGTACGAACTGCCACGGTTAGGCGACGTCGGCCCTGGTCTGGCGCATATTCGACGAGTCGGGTTCGACATGATGTCCGGGTGACCTCGTACCCCGTTGGCTTGGTCCCGTTGACGTTGCTGGACGCGGAGACGGACGCGCTTGCCTTGGCTGGCGACAGCCCCGTCACGTACCTCGTGGGCGGCGCCAGCTTGGTGTTCGGGGCGTCCGCGACTGTGGTCGTGGTGGACGCGGGCGATGCTCCGGATGCGAGCAGGGTTCGCAACAGCCGCATGTTCCAGCTGATCGATGCTGCGGCTGTCGGTTTCATGGACAGGTTGTACGAACTGCGGGAGCGGGTGCTTCTGTTCGTCCGGGTGCCAGAGGGTGTGCTGTTTCTCGGGCAGGGTGAACTGTGGTCCTGGGGGGACGGGCTTGAGGGCGGGTTCGACGCTGTCCTGGGAGTTCGGCCGCCGCTGTCCGAGGCCGCGCTCGACCGCGTCCGTCCGCCGCGTCCGGTCGGTTCGCTGCCGGGCGTCGACTGGCTGGCGGCCGTGCCGACGGACCCGTCCTCGGCCTTGGCCGACTTCGTCGCCGGCTGGTATCCGAAGACCTCCGACGCCGCGCCGGTCGCCGCGCCCGCACCCGAACTGCCGATCCCCCCGCCCTGGCGCATTTCCACGGGCTCGCCGCGGACCACCCGCAGATCCTGGGCGTGCACAACTCCGTCACATCCTGGGAGACGTCGGCTCGCCATTCCGGAGGTCTCCTGCCGATCGCCGTCGAGAACCAGGGCGGGTGGGACTGGCTCGTGGACCCGAACCGGCCTGACCCGGCGGTGTGGATCCGCCACGACGATGTCAGCCCGCTGGAGCGCGAACGCGAGCCGCTCAGCGGATGGCTGCTTCAGTTCGTCCTCGCCGAGGCAGCCGTCGGCGGGCCCTACCGCGCCGTTGTCACCCGGCCGCCGGTGCCGCTCGTCGACGACCTGACCCGGGCACTGCGCCGCGTACCGCTGCGGTCGTACTGGTGGACGGGCAGCCCGACGTCCTTCTACGTCGCTCTCGGCCTGGTCCTCAAAGTCGGCGGCGAAACCGGCGGCGACGCGTACGACTCGGTCGTCGCCGCCGCGACCCACCGCACGCTCCTCAAACCGCTGGCCCAGGCAGGTATCGAATGGCTGCACTTCGACCGTTGAACCGCGGTCGCATCGTACTCTGAGGTCATCGCCCCTGGTGCGCCGCTTGGACCGAAGGCATCGCCAGCGTGTTCACGCGGCCGGTCGTGTGAGGCTCGCGTTCTCCCCACCACAAGCGCGCGCAGCGCCTCGGGGCCGAACCGGCCCCGAGCATAGTCCCGGCCACGTCGATGAGGGCGCCTGCTCATCGGGTCGCTGGCGGGAGCGGGTTCGTGGTGCCACATCTGTCGGGCGTAGCATTCTCTTGTGATGATTTGCGCCCGTCGTGAGCGCGCCAAAGTGCCTGCAGGGCCCTGCCGTTCGTGTCCTTGGGTAGTTGGCCTGTGGGACCACGACGGGACCACACGCCGTGCGCGAGGTAGGATGAACTGTACTCGGCTGCACGCCAGTTCGTGTGGTATATAGCGTCTGACCTGCGGGAATGCTGGGGGTCAAGGGGTCGCAGGTTCAAATCCTGTCGTCCCGACCAGCGTTTACGCAGGTCGAAGGCCGTTCTCTCCATCTGGAGGGGGCGGCCTTTCCGGCGTCCGGGGGCGTGGTGGTCGCGGTGTGGTCGCCCTTTCGGCGGTGCCGGTGGTCGGTGAGGCCTGAAGTCGCCGTCCCTCGGCGATGGTTCGATCACCGGACGCGTTTCGTGGGCATCGCGTGGTGGTCGCAGGGTGGTCTTCTGCGGCATTGCGGTCGCACGGGACTGCGTTCGGGCAGCGCGTAGCGTCCCGAGGGTTCGGACGGATGGACGATCAGCGAGGGCTGATGGTCAGCCGCGGATCAGTGCCTTGCCGTGGCGTGCGTGTGCCGACGGTGTGCGCCTTCGTTGCCCGGGCGCGTTGTTGTCGGAGTCGAGGACGTCGAGGACTTGCTGGAACCAGCCGCGCGGGGGCTCGGGTGGTGTGGGGCCGCGCGTTGGTGGACCGCAGCCGCCGGTCGTGGCCAGGCGGTCTTCGGCGTGGGCGAGGACGCGTTGGATGGTGGTGACAGCGGCGCGTGCGGCCGGGCGCGTGAGGTGGGCGTAGATGTTCGCGGTGGTCGACAGCGTCGAGTGCCGCAGTGTCTTGGACACGACGACGAGCGGCACTCCGGCCGCGATGGTGAGGGTCGCGGCGAGGTGCCGCAGGTCGTGCAGCGTGATCCGCGGGAGGCCGGCGGCCGTGGACAGGCGGCGGAACCGGTCGAGCAGGGTCTGCGGGCGCAGCGGGCGTCCGTCCGGGCGAGTGAACACCAAACCGGAGAACGGCCCCGTGCGCGGGCGGGCCTGTGTGCGGCGTTGTTGGGCGGCGCGGTGTTTCAGTGCGTCGGCGACGCGGCCGGAGATGGCGACCCAGTTCCTGCTGTTGCGGGATTTCGGGGTCGTGATGACCAGGCGGTTGTTGTCGACGCAGGAGAGTGTGTAGCGGATGTAGAGGACTCCGGCTTCGAGGTGGACGTCGTCCCAGTGCAGCCCGAGCGCTTCGCCTTTGCGCATTCCGGTGCCGATGAGTACTTCGCACAGGTCGGCCATGAGCGGGTCCTGCCGGTGGGCGTATTCGAGGAACCGGGCGGCTTCCTCCGCGGTCCACACCACCCGCTCGGGGCTCGGCGGCCGGCGGATGACCGGCGGACACGCCGGGTTCGAGGCCAACCGGTGAACCCGGACCGCGTCCCCGAGAGCACTGGACAGGGTGGCGAGGCACCGGTACAGCGTGGTGCGGCCACGGCCGGCGGCGAGCTCCCGCCGGACGAACGCCAGGATCTGCCGGTGCCCCAGGTCGTCCAGCCGCATCGCTCCGAGCCCGGGGATGAGGTCGTTGGTGACGTAGTCCCGGTAGCGGACGTACGTCGTCGGCTTCAGCGTCAGTTCCTTCTCCGCGAGCCACCCGTCGAGGTATTCGGCGACGGTCTGGTTCGGGTCCGCGTCGAACCCGCCCACCTCACCGTCGAGGAGCCGCCGCAGCGCGGCCTTGGCGGAGGATTGGCTCTCGAACCCGCCGCGGCGCACGGTGGTGCGCACGCCACGGGGCGCGGGAACATCCACGGCAAAGGACCACGACCCGTGACCCGGATCGGAGAGCAGACGAGGGCAGCGGGTGCCGAGTTGCCGTCGGTCGCTGTCACGGCAGCCGCAGCGGCGGTAGACGCGTCCGCGAGTGGACGAGCGCATGGTGATTGCCTCCGGTGGAGCAGGGCCCCGGGCTCCTCCAGTATCCGCCCGCCGCGACCACCAGCCGGGAAGCAGGGTGTCTGACCTGTAGGTCTCCCCTTGGCGCGGCCTCAAGTGCCAGGTAGCGGTTACCGTTGTCGATGCCATAAGCGGTCCCCCGGTGGCCGAACGATTGGCAAAACGCTGTGATGGACAGCGGTTTCTCCCCCGGACACGTCAGTTCAACACGAAATGTCCTGGCGCTCGACCTCAGTTCAGGCGACGACTCCGTTTCCGTTGACGGTCTCGGAGAGCTGGCGGTTGTCGCCGGAGATGACGATCACGAGCGCGTGGTGGAGCCGGCGATCACGGAGCGGTGGCAAGGGTTTTCGGCATGGTCTCGTCAACCTTGACGGGTGCACGTTGCTGGAGATCGCGAGGCTCTTGCGCTCGTATGGAGCGTCGCCCCGACGGTTGAAGCCCTCGGGGGTGTTGGCGGAGGCGGGCAGGACCCCGACGCCGTCGACGGTCACGAGGTCGGTCTGGTCAGGCGGGCGAACGCTTTGGTGACGGAGTCTCGTCCACGCGTCCCGGCGAAGCAGCCCGCCGAGGGCTTCTGTGCAGTGACGCTCGCCCGTGCTGGACGGCCTGCGGATACACGGCTCTCCCGACGGCCGATTTATTTCTCGAAGAAAGTCGCAGGCTAGGACAGCTTTGGCGTAGGAGCGTACGACGGCAGCCCAGGTCATGGCGCCGGGGCGGTCCCGGACGCCCGGAGCATCTCCCAGACCGTGGACCGGCAAACGGATGCCGATCACGGCAAGCTCACCGTGGACCCGGCAGTAGCCTCACCCCTGACTCTCCCGCACAAGGCGCACGACCAACACTCGGACCGAGCGGCTGGCCCCGCAGGGGTCCCGGCTGCCTCCTGCGGGATACCGCAGCGTGTCGCCGATGGACCAGGTCGCAGGGCCCGCAGCACCACGTTCGGCCGCAGGTCAGTCGCATCCGGCGCTGCACCCGCATTGCAGCGGGTGCCGCGCCGCGAGCCACGCCACGGTCACCGCAGTGAACCGCGGCCGAAACCACCGAGCTGCCGTTCCAGAACGCTGTTCCGCTGACGCAGCGCCAGGATCTACCCGTTCCGTGCGGTGGGGCCCGCTCCCGCTCGTGACGTGGATCAGTTCACGACGGTTTGGGAGTCGGCGAGGTCGTTCAGGACGGCGTTGACCACGGGCCAGCACATGTCCAGTGTGTCGCGGTCCGGTTTGTGGGCTTCGCGGATCTCGGCGCGGGGATGGACGAAGTTGCGGTACCTGCGTAGTTCGTGGCAGAAGCGCTGTACGTCGGCGCCGATCCATCCTTCTTTGTGGCTCATGATGATCAGTGCTTCCAGGCTCACCTTGTCCGGGCGCGTCGTGCCTACCAGCAGGGAGGCCTTGCGTTCCCCGACCACGTGGACCAGGACGCCTTCGAGGAGGCTGCCGAGCATGATGATGGCCGCCACGTGCGCACCGTTGGCGTAGCACGTGTGTGCCTCGTCGAGGCGGTGTTGGAGGAGACCTGCCATCCTCTGGTCCTTGATGAGGTCGGTCATGGCTGCTTTGAGTTCGACTGGGCCCTGGCTCCCCGGATGGGAGAGGGAGGGGTCGCAGGCCACGAGGCGGGGGCGGCCCGCCGGGTTCTCCACGCGTACGCCCTCGTGAATGAGGAAGGCGTTGAGGGCGGAGACGACGGTGGAGCGCATCTCCGGTTCGTCGAGGTATTCGCGCGGGTCTGCGAGCCGGAGCAGGATCTTCTCCACTTCGGCGGGTTCCTCGCGGCGTTCGGTGAGCTGGGCGAGCGTCCATTCCCTGCGGTACTCGCCGTCGAATTCCGGTACGGACCGGCAGCCGGCGCGCTCCAGGAAGCGCGCGATCTCGTAGCCCCTCCGGTAGTACAGGTGATCGTCGCCGCAGATGACGCGGGACAGTTCCTCAAGGGTGTTGGTGTCCAGGACGCCGAGTGGGGACTGGGGGGTCATGCCGAGCCTTCCGGGGTGTCATCGGTTTCGTGGTCGTCGCCCGGATCGGTCGCGTCCAGGTCGTCGGGGGATTCGTTTGGTTCCTCGGGCGTGCCGTCGTCGGTTGAGAGGTCGATCGGGGTCCACTGCGGGCCGGGTGTTGTGGTGGCCGAGGGCGATGGCGTGGTTGCCGGTGTGAAGGAGGTCGGTTTGATGTCCAGGCGATCGAGTTCCTCCCACAAGCCGGTCAAGGCCTCGTCGGGGTCGAATCGGAACTCGCTCTCGGGGATGCGCCAGAACGTCCAGCCGACGCGCTGGAGTTCGCGGTCGCGCTGCTGGTCGTAGCGGATCTGCTCGGGAGCCGAGTGGTATCGGGCGCCGTCGCATTCCACTGCCAGGCGCCGGCGCGCTCCCACGACGACGAGGTCGATGCGCTTGTTGCCTGCCGGAAGCTGTGGGACGACGTGGTACCCGCGTTCCCTCAGGTGCAGGTAGACGTGTTGCTCGAAGAGTGATTCGAAAGGGTCCTGGACGACGTCGTGGGCGACCGCTCCGAGACTGTCGGCGGCTGCCAGCGCCGCGGGTGGGTTCCGCATATAGGCGAGCAGGTTCGTGCGCAGGTCGCCGGGCTTGAGTCGGTCCGGCGGGATTGAGTAGAACAGCCACATCTGGTCCTGGGCCCGCGACGCGGCGACGTTGTAGGACCGCCGTTCGCTCAGCGCACCACCCATGATCCGCGGCGGATGGGTCGCGACCATCGACAGCAGAATCACGTGCCGTTCGTCGCCCTGGAACGACGCGGGAGTACCCACCCGGATCCGGTGGTGCTCGCGCACCGGGGCGGGGAGACGCTCGTTGACGAGTCGCTCCAGGAGGTTGACCTGTCCGACGGGCCCCTGGAGGGCGATGATGCCGATGGTCTTGTCCTGATAGGCCGGGTCTTCCGTGAGCGCGGCCACGCAGTCGACGATCGCCTCGGCTTCCTTCGGGTTGTGCAGACGACTGTCGCGTCCCTTGGTGACCGCCCCGTCGACGAATCTCGTCACCAGGGGTTCGAGGCGTTCACCCCCGTACTGGCGGAGCGGCTGCAGCCTGTTGTTGTAGAACGTCTGGGACGACCAGCCGATGATCTCGGGCATGCAGCGGAAGTGCTCCTCCAGCCGGATGACCTGTGGGAAGAAGGTCGACAGCAGTCCGTAGAGGTTGGTGGTCGGAGTGTAGAGCTGGCGAAGCCGGAGCGGCATCTCCGGCATGTGAGAGGTGAGGCGGTCCATGATCGCCTGCACACGGCCCATGCCGCTGAGCGGCGGCGCGCACTGTTTGTCGTCTCCGACGACGATGACGCGGGGGGCCAGCCACAGCAGGAACAGGGCGTCCATGCCCGCCTGGCTGGCTTCGTCGACGATGACGACGTCGAACGCGTCGCGCTTCGGCTGGACCATCTCGGCCACCTGGGCGACGGGCATGACCCACGCAGGCACCGCACTCTGCGCTGTCCTCATCGCGTCCTGCGCCGCGGCCCGGTAGCGGCCGGCGTGGCGGCCTTTGCCTTTGCCGTACGACGCCATGTGGTTGCGGTATGCCTGGAGCGCTGAGCGTTGCTGCTGTGTCATCCGCGTCAGACAGTGGAGTCGGCCCCATGCGGCGGCGAGGTCGCCGGTCAGGGCTTCGAGGTTCCGCTCGCACTCGGCCAGTTCGCCTTCGAGTCGGCGCTCGCGGCCCGGCGTGCGCTGACCGCGTACGAATGCGGAGGCCGCCGACCAGGCCCACGCCTCTGCCAGCGAGCCCAGCCGCGTGTCCCACGCGGGGTCGTGGGGGGAGTAGGTCAGCTGATCGGCGAACATGGGGTGCGCCGTGCGCAATCCTTCAAGGAGGACAGCGCAGCGGCGTTGTCGCTGCTCGCGCGCGTACGCCTCACGCAGCGCGTGGAGTTGCTTCGTGTAGCCGTCGACGTCGTGGTCACGAACGGCCTGGGCGGCGCCCAGTGCTTCGGGGGCGGCATGGGAGCCGTCGACCGGAGTGCGGAGCAGTTCGTCCCATGCGCCGAGTTGTGCCAGGGCTTCGTCCGCAGTCCGCCAGCCGGCCAGGGCAGCCAGTGCGTTGGTGAAATTCTGCCAGGCGGGGCGGGAGGTGAGGGGGATGTGCCGGCCGTGGCGGACGAGCAGTTTGTCGATGCGTTCGCGGGCAGCGCCGAACGCGTCCACGTGCGCAAGGAGGGTGTACGCCTCCGTCAGCGCCGCCAGGCGGAGTTCCACAGGCCCGTCGGATGCCGGGACTCCTGCCTGAGCCCACCGCTTCGCAACCGCCGCGACGAGCGAGTGCGCCCGCAGGTAGGCGAGAACGGCGTCGATATCCTCCACCGTTCGCGGCGCATGTCCGCTCACCGTGCAGGTGTCGAGGAACTCCTGGGCGGCCTTCTGCGCCTTGGACGAAAAGAGACTGCCCGGCGTCCGCAGTTTGCCGCCGGCGGACAGGTGGTCGCGCAGGCCGGATCCCTGGAGGAGCAGCGAGTCGGCCCGTTCGGCGGACAACTGCCCCGGTACGACCACGCGCTTCGTCCCCAGCTCGTCCATCTGGTCGGACACGGCGGTGAGTTGGTCCGCAAGCTCGGAGACACGACGCCACAGCGTGCCGTTTGTCCGGGAAAGCCGGTCCGACAAGGCCCTGGTGGCCCACTTGTTTTCGGGCCACTGGTCGGTCGCGGCCGGTATCCCGAGGTGATGGAGGGCGGTGCGGCAATCCCCCGCAAGCGCGGCAAGTTCGTCGGTGACGTCGACCGGGAACCGCGCGAGTTCGTCGCGCAAACCGACGGCCTCGGCGGAAAGACCGTCGTCGGGGATCAGACTCGACGCGAGCGCGCGGGCCACGTCGTCGGGTGACGGCAGGGTTCCCGGATGTGGCACAACGCCTGTCCGCTGCGGCTCAGCGGCGCCGTCGCGCAGCAAACTGAGCAGCTCCGCCGCCTGCGCGGGTGACAACGGTGGAGTGGAAAGTGCCTGCCCGGTATCGGGGATCACCCCGATCCACGAGTGGCTTTCCGTGAGATCGCGGACGCGCTGAACGATCTCCGCGAGCGTGCCCGTGTAGCCGGGGGCGATCTCCGGGTGCCGGTAGAGCTCCGCCTCCCGGAGCGCGATGACCTGCTCGGTCAGCGAGCGGATGCTCCCGCGCACCTCGTCTCGGCGCGCGGACAGGCGACGGATCTCGTCACGGAGTTGTTCCGGGTCGCTGGCGGCGACCTGATCGGACAGGGCGTTGATCGTCCGGTCAAGCTCGTCGGCGCCGTCCCGACGCGCCGAGCTCAGGAGAAGGATGCACAAGTCCCGTACCGCAGGGGGCAGTTTGTCACGCAGCACCGTCAGGGCCTGATCACGCGCGCTGGTCACCAAGACCCGCTGGCCCTGCGCGAGCAGCGCACAGACCAGGTTCGCGATCGTATGCGTCTTGCCGGTACCAGGCGGCCCCTGCACCACCACACCGGAGTCATGCTCCAACCGCCGGAGCACGCTGCGTTGCCGTTCATTGGTCTTCCCCGGGAAGAGCGGGTCGTCACCGAACAGCGGCGGCGTCGCCTGACCGCCCCAGCCCGCCCGCTCCTCAGCGTTCAAGGGCAGCACCAGTTGGGCCAGGCCGAGCGGCGCATGGGCCTCGGACGCAATGGTGTCCGCGATCCGGTCGTAGAAGCCCAGCAAGGCGTTGCGGTCACGTGGACGCAGCACCAAAGCAGGGGCGAAGGTGAGCCGCGCGCCGGCCTCCGGCTCGCGAGGCGGCTCCCACTCGGCGCTGAACGCCACCGGGCGCTGGAGCACCCGCTCCTGCCACTGGGCAAGCTGCTCCAACGCATCCTCACCCAGCGGGTGCAGCGACTGCGCCGCGATCTCCTCCACAAGCGCCGCCGACCGCTCGGGAGCCCAGCCGTCGTTGGTGTCGAGGAAGGCCTGGTCCTCCAGCCGCGTCGCGCCCTCGGTGGTGAGACGGACCGTGAGGCGGGCGGTCCTGCGGTCCACCGACGTCTCCACCCGACGCGTGAGAAGGTGACGGTGCACGGTGTCGCCCCGCGGATCAGTCCACGTCAAGAGGCCGACCGCCAGCACGAGTTCAAGCTGGTCGTCCTGCTGGGTCAGCTTCTGGTGCCACTGGTAGGCCTGCTCGTACACCGCTCGCAGGTCCCGCTCGGCACGCTCCCGCGCCGCCCACCGGCGCCACCGCTCAAGCCACGGACCGTAGGCACGCAGCACATCGGCCGCGTCCTCACGGCGGACGCTGCGACCATCCAACTCCTCCGGCTGGTCTTGGCCGTCGGAGGCGCTTGTCAACGCGTGCGCTGGTCCCGAGTCCGCCAGCGGCGGATCACCGCGGTCCGGGTCCTGGCAACGTTCCACGGGCACCCACCCGTCCAGCACCACCGGTAATGGCGGAGGCGCAGACTGCGGGACATGGTCGAGCACCAGCAGAAGACCGTCCACGCGGTCTACCGGGCGCCGCACCGGGGCAGGCAGGTCAGCGAGCCACAGTCGCTCGCGCCCACGCCGGTCATCGCGAAGGCGCTGGTGGCTGCTCTTGACGACCTCCTTCAGGAAGCCGATCAAGCTGGTGGTCTGTCTGATGACGTCAGGGTCATTCGCGGCACGTCGCGGCACAGTCACCCGTTTCTCCCCTCGACTGGTGACGAACGCTCCAGGATCGGGGTGAGCAACCCGCTACGCAACGCGTTTGCGGAAACTGACAAGATTCAGCTCGCACCAGGCCGGAAGAACGCGGTACTTGATCAGAGTTGCTGCGTCTACAGGCGGATCGGGTCGAAGAGCTCGGGACTGATCGTCTACTGCGTGGGGGCTCAGACGAGCGTTTGCCGGGTGCGGAACGCAGCTGTATTGATCATGCTTCTGTGCTCGCGGGTGATCTGGCACCGCCGGTGCGGCCGATGAACGCTGCGCGGCCTTCTCCGGCGGGCGTCGTGTCGGGTATGTGCGGTGCGCATTTGCGCCGCAAGCTCCGGACGGCATCGACCAGATAGATCATGGACGGGGTAAGTCCGGGGGTATGGACCTGTCGGGCGCTCAGCCACGCGACGAGTGCTCGGCCGACCTCACGCGCCAGGCTGGGGGTCCAAATGACGTCGTCCGTAGTGATTTTCGTACCCGCTGCGGCTCTGTGGTCTTCACTGCCAGCTGGTGGATGTGCCCAGCCCATTCGGTGATCTCGTCGCGAACGCGGATGAGTTGGTCGGGCGACAGCTGAAGCAACTCGGTGATCCGTTGTTCGTCGCTGGTCTCTTGGCGGACGGCGAGTTGCGCGGAGTGCGTGACGCTGGCGTAAAGCAAGACAACGGTCGAGCGGCGCCCAGGACACCCGAACCCCAGCGCAGCGGTGAGCAGGCGCATGAACTCGGCGTCGTGCTCGGGCAACTCGGCTCGGTGGAGACCGATCACCACCCGTTCAAGAGCGTGTTCCACGTGCTCGGGTCGCCTGCCTGCCACGGCGCCGGACTCCCTCAGATTCTTCCGCATCTCGCGCGTACGGCCGACGCGTTCTCGTGCAGGTCACCCAGAGCGTGGATCTCCGCCTGATGAAAGTCGCTGCTGGGCTCGTCGCGCATGTCCTCGTCGACCGCCATGTGACGCTTGGCCGTCTCCTCGTGATCGCGTGCTCGGCCTTCCAGGTAGACGTGCGCGAGTGCCGTCTTGGCGGCCCGGTCCGTTACTGGCGCTTTGTAGAAGAATGCGAGCAGGGTGAGCGTGGCGTGGTCGATTCCCGATCGAGCGAGCAGCCCGAGGCAGCAGGCCAGCGCTGGGGCGCCAGGACGAACCGGCGACAAAGAATATTGGCCAGGCATACACGGCGTCCGCTCCGTACGATTCGTGGATGCCTTACGAATCGACGCATGATCTGCCGTCGTTCCGCCAGCTGGAACAGCAGTTGGCGGTGTTGCGCCTGCTTCCCGGCCCGGGGCGGACGACGGCCGAGCACGTCGAACGTCAGATGCGAGAGCTCGCCGAGACGGTCGACGCCTTCTACGAACTCCTCAGCCCGAAGCACTGGATCTTCCACGAGAGCCTGTCGGTGACTGCGGTGCAGACCATCCTCACCGAGGCACAGAACAACGTGGACCGCGCCGAGGAAATGCTGATCGACCACTACCACGAGAAAGAGCGGCTCTTCTTCATGAGCGTGCCGCTAAAGAAGCAGCCCGCGATGCGTCGCAGACTGCCCTTGGTCGAACGGGCGCGCGAGGACTATTTCGCAGGCCGGTACTACGCCTGTATCCACGTTCTGCTCAGCGTGATGGACGGATTCGTCAACGAGTTCGAGACCGTCCGCCGGGGGCTGCACGCACGCGAAGCCGAGGAACTGCGTGCCTGGGACAGCGTCGTCGGTCACCACTTCGGCCTCACCCACGCCCACAAGACCTTCACCAAGGGCCGAAGCACGACCAATGAGGAACCCGTCTACGAGCTGTACCGCAACGGCATCGTGCACGGCAGCATCCTCAATTACGACAACATCATCGTGGCGACCAAGGCATGGAACCGGCTTTTCGCCGTGGTCGACTGGGCATGCACGCGTGACAAAGAACAACAGCAGGAGGCCGCTGAGGCCCTCACCCGGGCGGGGCAGGCACAGCAATGCAAAGATCTCTTCGGAACGCTGGTTCAGCGGGCCGAGATCGACCGAATAAACCGGCAATGGACGGCACGCGAACACCTGCCCGACGCCGAGGAGTTCACCGCCCACCCCGCACAGGTCCTCACCAGCAAACTTCTGACCTGGTGGACTGCACGCAACTACGGATCCATGAGCGACCTCATCACCCACGCGGCGCACAAAAAGCACGGTAATGCCATACGCAGCGAGATACGCCGTGCTTATGCGGACTTTCCGCTTGAATCATTCGTTGTTCTCGCTATCCGGCACGACATGCCCGCTGCCTGCACCGCGACTGCGCGCCTTGACCGCGCCAACGGTGAGACCGTGACTGCCCAGCTCAGATGGATCCGCGAAGACCCGGACGCCTACCCGATACCCGAGCCCCGGCCGGGCGAGTGGCGCCTGTCCACATGGAAGCCCTCCGAACTCGTCGCAGGCTGAATTAACAACGCCTTGCCGTCGCACGCGCCGGCAGAGGAGCGTTTCGTGTACAGATCGCCGCCCCGCCGAGGGCCGCTGCGGGGGCGGGTTACCGCAGTTTGGGATTGCCCGATCGCTTGTTGCGGGGCGGCCGACATACAGGGCATGGTGTGCCGGTGCCGGCCCGGCGGGTGCGCTGGTCCGGGGTCGCGGTCCACGTGCCGGGGCAGCCCGGCATGCTGCACTTCCAGGTACAGGTGATGGTTGAGCTGGGACGCAGGTTCGCGGCCGTCCAGCCGGGGTGGGCTGCGATGTCGACGAGTTCGTTGCCGATGCGGGGAAAGCGGTCGAGCAGGGATTTGCCGGGCTGCGGGCGGATCCGGCCTGCGGTTGTGCGTTTGCGGGCGCACTGCGGGCATCCGCCGTCTTTGCTTTGTCCGGAGCGCCGACTGGAGGGCGCGATCCATTCGTGGGTGCAGTCGACAGCTGGGCATCGCCATCGGCACCGCTTGTTGGAGGAGGGGAGCAGGTCGTGGGCGGTCCAGCCCGGGTGTTCGATGACCTCGATCAGCTGCGCGGCGAGGTGGCGGTTCACGTCAGCCAGTGACTTACCGGGCTCGGGACGGCTGTTGTCCGCGCCCGTCTTGCGGTACCCGCACTTGCGGCATCCTCGGCCGGACAGCGTCCTGCTGTGCAGGGGGCCTTCCCAGGTGTGGCCGCAGCCGCAGGTGAGGCACCGCCATCCGCACACGTCGTTGCAGCCCGGCGGCATGCGGTCGAGCCCGCGGCCCGGGTTGGTGATGTTGCCAGTGAACTCCTCGGCCAGGTACGGCGCGACGTCCAGCGCCGTGATATCCGGGCCGGCCACCGCCGCTTGCCACAGCCGAGACGCCTTTGTCAGGGCTGCGTCGACGTCCGTCGGCGTGAGGGCCACCCAGGCCACATCGTAAAGGCGCAGGGCAAGCCCGACTGCATCGGCCCACGCAAGGGGGTCGACACCGGGGCCCGCTTCGTGCTGCGGGAACCCGTCGATGGGGATGGGCGGCAGACCGCGTGCGCGGACCTTCGTGTACTGGCGCCCGGCAGCTAAGGTCGCACGGGTCTTTGCGGTGTCTCGGCTGAGGCTGGCGGCGGTGTGGTGGCTCCACTGTGGGTCGAGGTCTATCAGCAAGCTGAGGGCCGGAATGAAGAGGTCGAATCGGTCTGCGTTGCGGCCCGGGAGCCGGAGCCGGTGGTCGAGTTCGACATCCAGTCCCGAGGCCGCCTCGACGAGCATTGCGACCTTGCATTCGAAAAGGGACCTGCCGTGCCCGCTGCACTTGGGGCAGCCGCGGCCGTTGGATCGGTTCGCGACTGTGGCAGTCCAGAGATGGCCCTGCGGGCACTCCCATTCGCACTTGTCGTGGCTCATGGATCGCAAGTTGTCCGGGCTGCGGTCGGGCCGGGAGAGGTTCTTGCGGAACTGTTTGGCGAGATCGGGATCGATGTCGGTGAGTGCTTCACCGGCGCCAGGTGCGCGATTGCGCCGTTTGAAGCATTCGGGGCAGTTGGTGGGGTTGTACACGCGGTTGCGCCAGCCGAACCGCGCATCCCAGGAGTGTCCGCAGGTGGAACACCGCCACCGGCAGATGTCTACCGATCTGCGGGACATGTCGATGAACTTGCGCTCTGGGTGTGTGATGTTGTGGACGAACTCTCGTTCCAGCAGTTCGCGGCGCTCAGGCGGCAACTGACGGCTTTCTTGTGTCATGGCGAGAACCATGGTGCGTCCCGCGGCCCCCGAACCTCGTTTTCCGAATTCTCCTGGTGAGGACTTGGCAAGTCGTGTATTAGGGCGGTTTGGCGCAAGAGCCTCAGGGGCGGGCAAAGGACGTCGCCGCCCATCGCTTGGTGAGCGAGAGCCGGATTGTGCTGATGCGCAGGCAGCCCGGCGCAGGGAGTCGGCTCGTTGGCTGGCGAGCCCAGGTCCCGACGTTGGCAGACCGGTTTGGGGGAGCGGCGCTGGATGCTTTGACCGTGTGGATGGCGTTCGACTGGAGCGGTTTCTGCGTCCGGATGTTGGGGCCGAAACGTGCCCGTACGTGGACACGCTCTATTTCGGTCAGCCGGGAAAGCCGAGTTCCTTGAGATAGGAGAGACGTCCGTGTACCGCAGCCGAGAAGTGGCGCCAGTCGAGCTTGTCCACCGGCTCTGTGGGCGTCGGGTCTGCAGCGGACGAGGTGACGTAGCAGGCGGCATCGTAGAGCCGTTCGGACAACAGGCGTTGGCAGAAGATCCCGAACCGCTGCTGGTAGGACTTGTCGCGCCAGATCTCGTCGATTGGCAGGGCGCCGAGTGCAGGCTTTACCGGGCGGCGTGAGCCTTCCTCGTCTTGCATGATGAAGAAGTAGCCGAGCCAAGGGTCTTCGCCGGGGTACAGGTCCGCGAGCGCCGCGTGGCGGAGGTCGACGGCGCTGCCGAGGGCTTCCTCGACGCGGTTGTTGTAGTTGTTGCCGAACGACGGGCCGCCCAAGGCCTTCATTTCGAAGGCTGCGACAAGGGTTTTGTTGTGGACGACCACGAGGTCCCATTGCTTCTGGGGCCGGTAGTAGCCGGGCAGTTCGAGGCCTTGGGACTTGGTGACCCGGATGCTCTCGGGCGGGTATCCGGCCTCCAGGAAGAACTTCGAGATGAGGACGGTGATGGCATCGAAGTGCTTGCCGCTGCGCACGGATCCCGCAGTGCCTGCCCCTACCGCGTCCTTGATCGCGGACTGTTCCTTCTGGAAATCCTTGGCGCCCCAGTACGCCGCGATGGCGTCTTCGAAGTCTTGGCGGGTGACCGTCAAGATCTGTTCCTCCTAGTCAGGCAGTTCGGCAAGGCCGTATACGCTCAGCGCGGCCTTGGTCGCGGCCTGCACGTCTCGACGGTCGAAGGCCGCTGACAGGGCAGCCTTGTCGGCTTCGCTCATTGCGGTCGGGTCAGGCACCCGGATCTTGCGCAGGTATTGCGCCTGGAACCGCAGGGTCCCGCCGCGCATCTTGACCGCGTACGCCTCCACGAACGCCTCGGCTACCTTGGATAGCAACAAGCCGCCAAGCACACGCAGATCCCACGCGTCCGAGACGACGAAGTACAGGTTGTGATGAGGGTAGAGTCCGCCCTCGTCGAGTACCGGGTGGATGGTCAGTTTCATGTCCGGGAACAGCAATTTTGGGCGTTTGGTCAAGTGATGGTCGACTTTGTCGATGGTCTTGTACCAGCGCAGCGGTTGCTTGACCGCCACGTAACGCCGTCGCAGTGCCTCACCGTGTTCCGCGAAGTAGGCCGCCATCCGGGGATAGGCGTTGAGGTCGACCAAACCGCCCTGGGCCGTCCATGGATTGACCAGGTAGGAGCGCGACCACCGCAATCCGCCGGTTGCGGTGTCGCGGGCCATCGCCAGCGGCAAGAGGCGGTCCGGCTCCACCAAGTCCTTGTCCTGGGTGATGAACACCTTGTCCGCCCCTGTGGCGATGCCGATGCCCACGCGGGTGCCGCTCGCCGCATTCTCCAGCAGGCCGAACCGGTCCGCGAGGTCTTCGAGCATCGCGAGTCTCGCCGGAGAAGCCGACGGCCATGAATCACCGCCGGCGAACCAGTGCGGCAGG
This sequence comes from Yinghuangia sp. ASG 101, assembly GCF_021165735.1. Classification (GTDB taxonomy): domain Bacteria; phylum Actinomycetota; class Actinomycetes; order Streptomycetales; family Streptomycetaceae; genus Yinghuangia. Next base: position 7,106,029 of record NZ_CP088911.1, read on the forward strand.
CGCGCCGCTTGGAACGTCTCGGCGGCGAGCGTCGTCGCGTCCTCGTTAGAGGCCCAAACCAGGAACTCGCCGGCGTGCCGCTCGCCGAAAGCACGATTCGTTTCGGCGGCCACGACAGAGCCCTGGGGCTGTTTGCTGACGACCGTGATGGCCGGATAGGCCGCCACCTGCTCTTCGAACACGTCGACGTCGTGGAGCGACAAGACCGTGTCCACGCTGTACCCGTGGGAGACGAACTCGCGTAGCCGAGAACCGTACTGGTTGCGCATCCAGCGGTCAGCGCAGATGAATCCCAGGCGGCCGCCGGGAGCGAGACTGCGAAGAGCCGTCTCGTAGAAGCCGACGTAGATGTCGGCCCGGCCGCCCATGGTCGGGCACGCGGCACGGTAGGCCGCCATACGGTCGTCGGGGACGTCCTCGATCCTGATGTACGGCGGGTTGCCCACCACGAAGTCGACCGGATCGTCGGACCGGATGCCGGACAGAAGGTAGTCACCGTTGCGAACCCATGCCTGGGCTACCGCGTCCACATCGGCATCGCCCCACCCGTCGTCCGTCAGCGCCTTCGCCGCGACATCCCGTGCGCGCTCCACATTCCGTTCCAGCAGGTCGAGGGCGCGAACGGCGTTCACCGCGTCGCTGATGCATCGACCGTGCGTCCGACACGACGCGCTGAGCCTCCGCACGATCGGGCCGAGAAACGCCCCCTCCCCGCACGCCGGCTCCACGATCTTGAGGCTCGCGAGATCTCGGTCAGCGGTGTACCCGACCAGATCGAGAATCAGTTCGACCACCCAGGCACGGGTGAACACCTCGCCGTGCTCCACGGCCTCCTGGGAAGGCACGGGCAAGGAGAGATCCTCGTTGTCGAACAGCGCGAGCGTGACCACACGAGAACCCTATATTCCGCCAGCTGCTCTCCCGGCGGTACGTCAGGCTGCCGCGACGCGTCTCAGGCCCTGCGGATCAAACTGGTCCGCTTCCTGCTCGCAGGACGCCTGTTTCGCGGTGACGTCGACGGGTCCGGCAACGGGATGCGCCAAAACCGTCACCAGCGTTCCCGAGAGGTCCCGTCTCGGCACCGGGCGGGCGGTGTGCGCCGAGCAGGAACGAGGAGGGCGGGCCCTCGACCGTGCCGAGGGCCCGCTCGTACCCGGTCTGACCGGTCAGACCTTCAGGATCAGCGCTTCCACCTGTTCGAGCGTCGTCACGCTGGCCTGCGCGGCGGCCCGGGCCTTCGACAACTTCTCCATCCACTCGATCCGCTGCTCAGCCGGGAGGGGTTCTTCTCCGAGCTGGATGCGCAAGCTGTGCGCCTCTTCGAAGTTCGTCATCAGGGTGTGGGCGGCGTCCACCGCCTTCTGGTAGCTCCCCTCGACGAGTTCGATCCGCGCTGGCAGCTCCCGGCGCAGCTTGGCCAGTTGGTCGCGTGGGTCGGCAGCCGCCTCGCCGTTCGCGGTGATCGGGGCGCCGGAGCCCGCCGTGGTCCCCGCGTCGGCAGGCGCGTTGGCCGGGCTTCCGGACGAGGCCGCTACCTGGGTGCAGAGGTCGACGGGGAAGAGCTCGTCGAACCACGCCTTGTCGGCGACGTAGCTGGTGGGCCGGCCTTCGCTGTCCGGAGCGATCACCATCCCCGCAGTGATCGCCGTCCGTTCCGACTCGGCCCAGTGCTGCTCGCCATAGCAGACCAGAGGCGTGTCGTCGTCCGCCTTGGGCGGCCGCAGCGCGTCCGGGTGCTCCAGCACGGCCTTCGCGAACGCGAGAAGAAGGGCCCGGCTGACACCCGGCGCCCCCGCCGTGTACGCCAGTGTCAGGGCGGCGAGGGCGCTCTTGGGGGTGCGGCGCACGCCCTTGCGCCCGGTGCCCGCCTCGCTTCCCTGCCCCGGGGTGATGAACGGCTGCGGAGCGTGGATCAGCGCCGGCGCCATCCGCTGGACCAGGGCGGTCCAAGCGGCCGCGTCACCCGCCTCCGCCCCGAGGAGCAACTCCATGAGCGGCCTCGGGTCCTGTCCGGCGCCCTCCTTGGTCTCTGTGGTGCCGAAGAGACCAAGGGCGGAGAGGATGTTGCCCCGGCGCACGAACAGCTGCGCGACGGCGGCGGACCACAACCGCGTGCGCCCCTCGGCCGCCTTCGCCCGGATCTGGCTCCACGCCGGTTCCTGCAGCGTCCCCCTGACGACCGGCCAGAACCTCCCGGTGTCTCGGACGGTGCGCACGTTCCCCTTCTGCGGGGCCTCGGGCGGGATTCCGGGGAACACCAGCGCGGTGATGGCACGTACCGCGACATCACGCAGCACGACGGGGGAAACGTCGGCGCCCGAAGGCACGAGTGGTTCCAACGGGTCGAGCGGCCCGTTGACAGTCAACGCGTCACGCACCCCTACCAGATCGAGGAGGTCCGCACCGCGCGCGTCGGGGAACGCCTCGGCGAGCGCGTCCGCGAGGAGGCATTCCCTGACGTAGGCGTCGACGAGCGTCGCGAACAGGGCGATCAGGCGCGCGTCCTCGTCGTAGGGCTGGATGCCGCGCAGGTGGTCGTTGACGTTCAGGGCTCGCAGAACGTGTTCCAGCGCCTCGGGCTTGGTGCAGCCGATCACGATCTCCGCGGACACCGTGGCGATCTTCGCCGCCCTCCGCGACGGGTCAGTCGCCTCCGTCTCCGGCTTCGCACCATCCCGGTTGAGCCGGGCGGAGAGCCGGTTCAGGATCTCTCGCAGGCTCAGCAACAACGGCTCGGGGCCGTCCTTCTTGTCCTTCGGCATGGGCACGAGGGACTGGGGCATCCCCGTGACCAGGTGCTCCGGACGCACCCGGAAGACATCGAGACGGGCCAGCGCACGATTGTTCCCGGTCACGGCGGCCAGCCGCCACAGCTTCGACACCGTGCCGTCGGAGTGGGTGATCTGCCACTGCTGCAGGACGTTCATGCCCTTGGAGAGCTGACCCGTGTCCGCGAGGGACTCGGTCAGATCGTACCCACGGGTTTTCCCGGCGCGCTGAAGGTTCTCGGCAGCGTACCGCTGCATGTGCACGGCCACCGCGTACGGCTGCTCGGCGAGGGCGAGTGCCGCTTTCGGCTGCTCAGCCTCCTGGATGGCGCGGACCACCGGGCGCGGCCGCCGGTGGCCCAGCGCGGCGAGCAGAGCGTGCTTCTCGGCCTCGAGCTCGTGCACGCGGCGGACGGTGTCCTGATGCTTCTGCGTGGCCGCAGCCAGCGCCTGCGCTGCGTACGTGTCGTCGCCCGGCGCCCGGCGCAGCGCATCGCGCTCCTTCTCAGCGGACTTCGCGCTCTTTGTGGCCTCCTGGAGCGCCAGCTCGGCGGCGACGAGGTCCTTGACGCGGTGGCTGGCCTCCGGGGCGGGCGAAGACCAGCAAACGGCGGTGCGGTCGTTGAGGTCCCAAGGGACCACTGCGGCGCCGTGGACGTCGCAGGTCAGTAGGAGCACCTGCTCGTCGCCAGCCTGCACGATCCGGTAGGCGTTGGGCTTGAGGACCTTCCTGCCACGCTGGGTGGCGATCAGGGCCTTGATCTCGGTGTCGGGGAGTGCGGCGGCAAGACCCTCAAGGATCGCCTGCCGCGGAGGCGGCACGACCTCGTGATCCGCGCAAGTGTTCTCGATCGCGTCCGCGAGTCGGTCGGCCCAGAGGGCGTTGCCGATCTGCGGGTAGATGTCGTCGGACCGTTTCACGGCCATGGTGTCGTCCTTCCACCCGGGCGTCCCAGGCGGCCACAGAAGCTCCCGTCCCTCAGGAGCGTGTCACGCGCCCGAGTGCCGAAGCCTCGTGCCGGCGAGGAATCAAGCCGACACCCGTGAAACTGTGCGGCGGTCCTCGCCCCGTACGGTCCACCTGCCAGCGTCCGAAGAACGATCAGCCCCAACAGCGCCTCGGTAGCGCCTGGACTCTCGCAGCTTGCTCCTGCTCCACCGAAGGCGGCATGAGGCGGACGCCGGTGGTGAGCCACCGACGTGCGCCACGCAATTTGCCACTGTCCGCGACAGAACCGCCACTCAAAGCCGCTGAGTTCACCCAATCAGGTGAACGCCGCCTCGGTCAGCCGCGGGGACGCCTGGGTTGAGGTATCCGTGCGGCGCTGGGCGACAAGGTGTCTGGTTCTGGCCCCGATGTGCTCCGGCGGGCTCTACGGTGCACTGGTGAGCAACGAGACGCCGCCGACCTGTGCGGGCGAACTGCCGGAGGTCGACGAGGACTTGGCGAAGTCCCTGACCGCGCGGGGCGCGTCGGGCGTACGAGCGCTGGGGATGCTGCGGGACGCGTACCGGGTCCTGACCGGCACGACGATGGAACGGCCGGACGAGGTTGCCGCGGCGTGTGTGCGCAGTGCGGCGGACGCGCTGCTGAGCCTGCCTGGCGCCCCTGACCCGCCAGAGCTGAGGCACGCGGCGAAAAACCTGCTGGCCGCGGTCGATACCTTCCCGCCACCAGCCCTCCGCACCCCCAGCTCCGGTACCTCGGCCGGTCCGGTCGGGACGGACCGCCCGGGGTGGAAGCGGATGACGGCGGCGGCCGAGGCGCTGCGTGGTGAACTGGGACCGCCGGGTGGTTTCCACCAGGCACGGGCCCGTGGGATCTTCGAGCAGCTGATGGGCGTCACGCCCAGTGCCGCGCAGGACCCGGCACTGGACGTGTGGGCCGACATCTACGGGGTGGCCTCGCGCATCCTGCACGGCCGCGCCGCCGCACCCGGCGAGGCCGTGCACCTATACACCGACCTCCTCGACGCGGCCCGGAACCTGCTGGTGCCGCTGCGCGACCGCGCGGAGCGGATCCTTCAACTGGCCGCGCTCGCGGAGCCCAGCGAGAAGGAGGCACTGGAAATCGCCAACTGGGCGGACCCGCGCGCCACGTGGTTCTTCTTCGGCTCCGGCCCAGCCCCGGCATGGCTGGAGGTCCTTCAGGAACACGCGCCGCACCTGCTGCTCGCCGATGAGGCCGCCGACGTCTGGCCAGCCGGCGAGTTCCTCGAGCACCTGGCCGCCGTCGCCCCGGAGACAGTTCGGCCGTGGCTGGCCGACCACGTCGTCGGGCTCTCCGCCGCTGGCCCGTACGTCCTTGGCGCGCTGCTGCGCCTGTCCGACGCCGGCGCCCTGGATACCGCTGGTGCCAGGTTGCTGCTCCCGCGCGTCCTCGCCCTGCCCCCGGCCGGGACGCCGGCCGAGGAGGCGAGCCTGACACGCCGGATGGCGGCCAGCTGGGCCGGAAACTTCCCGGTGGCCGCGCGGGACAGGGACTGGCTCCTCGTCGTCGAGGAGCTCCTGAAGGACACCGTCGACCTCGGGCACGCCGGCTACCTGGCCTACGGGACCGCGCGGCAGCGCGCGCACGTCAGGCACGAGGCGTTGCCCGAGCTGACGGAGGTGCTCCAGCGGGAGTGGGCCGCCCGTCTGCCCGAACACGACATCACGGGCCTGCTGCGGGAGGTGGTGGCGACCGTCCACCGGGCTGACGGCGGACGGTTCCAGTGGGCCCGGGCTGCCCGTAACGCGATGACGGGCCTGCTGCGCCGCGACACCGAGGCGCCCGTGAGCCGATCCTGGTCCGCGTACGTCGACCTGGAAGAAGTCCGCGTCATGGACGCGGACTTCTTCGGCCCGATCCTCGAACTGGGTCCGCTCTTGGCCCGCGGGGTTCTCGACCTCGCCGCGGCGGACGCTGCGGTCGGCCTCCCGCTGGACGAGCGTACCCGCGCGTGGCCGCGGATCGCCGCCGCGGATGCGGACCTGCATGACCGGATGCTCGCCGCCCACCTGGCCGCGCACCCGCCGACTGCGGACACCGACACCGCGGGCGTGGGGGAGTGGTGGGACCGGGCGGTCGAGGTCACCGTGCGTCTGCTGGCGGGTCGGCCGACACCGGAAGGCGCACGGCTGGCCGCCCTGATCCTGGACACCTGCCCACCCGAGCGCGCCGCCGGCCTGGACCGCCGGGCCACGGCGGCTCTCGGCCCGGCCCCGTCCGCCGACGAGATCACCCGCACCTTGCTTACCGGCGATGCCGGCCCGGAGGACGGCCGGGTCGAACCGTATGCCTCATGGCTGCGGGTGTGGCACTGGTCGCCAGCGCTGCCCGCCCGGCTGCTCACCGGCTTCGCTCCGCTGCTCGCCGCGCTGCGGCAACTGAAGAAGGCCGGCCCGCCCGACCCGCGCACCACGGTGACCCTGCGCAACGCGGGCGCACTCGATGAAGAGGGACTGCTGGCGCTGACCAGCGAGGCCGGCCCGCTCGTGGCCGCAGCCGCCTTCGCCTCCGCGTCGGACGCGGACGCCCACGGCTACGCCACCATGCTGCTGCGACTCGTGCGGGCCGCCCCGGACGCATGGACAGCCGACGTACCCCGCGTGATCGACGCTCTGGCCCGGCCGGACCTCGGCGCGTTCTACCTCGCCGCCGTCGCCGCCCACTGCCGCGGCATCCCGGCGAACCGCCTGGGCCCCGTCGCCGTCGCCGCCCTCACGTTGCGCCACTCCCTGCCCGCCCACGAGACTGGCCAACAGCTCTCCACCGCAGCGGTGTTCGCCGACCGGGCCCTGTTCGACCTGCTGAATGTCGTGTGGCGCACCGGCACCGATTTCGGCACCGACTTGCCGGCCGTCCTGGTCCACCTCCACGGCCTCGCCGAACCCCTCACCCGTCCGGCCAGCGACACCCCGGGCGGCAAGAAGCGGTCCATCGACCCGCGGTTCCCCAGCCCAGCCGTGCGCGCGCTCGGCTCCCTACTCGAATACGCCGTCAGCCGTGCCCCCACGGACGGCGACATGTGCCCCGACGTTCTTCACCTGCTCGCCGACGTCCTGGCCGCCGACCTCGTTGACGAGGACGCCGCAACCGAGATCGGCGAGCGGCTGCCGGTCCTGCACCGCCGGGCCACCGCCTTCGCCACCGCCCATCCCGAGCTCTACGCCCTAGACCCCCACCGGCCTACCCCGGCCGGAGCATGGCTGCGCCTGGGCGGATCCGACCGGTTACTGCTCGCCGCCCTTGACCGCGGCCAGCTCTTGGCCGCAGTACGCGAAGGCCAGCGGGGCGTGGCCACAAGCGTCGCGTTCGCGCTCCTGGTGGACGGCGACGTCGACGTGCTCGGCGATCCCGTGGCCGCCTGGCGCGAGCTGGCCACTGGCCCGAATGCTGCCATAGCGGTCTCCCACCTGATGTTCCCTCTCGCCCGCGTCACGATGGCGCTGATCCCCGAGGACGCCGCTCATACGCCCGTGGACATCGCACATGTGTGGTGGACGGCTGCGCTCGATGCCGGCCTGCCGCCCGGCGCGCTCGCCGGCGCCGGCTACTTTGCCACGTCCGCCCTCACAGACGAGGCGTGGTTGCCCCTGGCCCGACGCAGCGCCGAGCACACTCCGGCTCAGGAAGACGCCGACAAGGTCGCCGAACGCGCCGCCCGCCACCCGCGCAGTCCCGACGCCCTGATCCTGACCGCGCACCTGCTCACCCGCCCTTCTCCTGGCCGCTGGTACGACGCGGGGGTCCGTCCGCATGCCCGGGCCTTAGAAGCCGTTGTCTTTCCGAAAGTTCGGTGTGTGTTTTCGCTGGTCAGGCGTGAAGCGGTGTGTGGTGCGGGAGGGATGACGCATCGTTGTCGTCTCTTCGCGGGAGTGCTTGTGCCGTCGGTGATGGGGTTGTTGGAGGAGCGGGAGACTGCTGCCCGGGCTCGGGTGGAGGAACTGCGGGCGGAGGCGGAGCGGGTCGCGGCCGCGTTGCGGGACGCCGAGGCGGTGCTGGAGCGTCGCGTGATCGCGGTCGCGGAATTGGCCGAGGCCCTGGGAGAGCCGGAACCGGAGGCGTCTGCGGCCGGCTCGGAGCCGGAGCCTGTGGAGGTCGAGGCGGTGGCGGCGGGTTCGGTGGTGCCGCGGCGGGGAGGGCGGGCGTCGGTGGCGGTGCTCGCGCCGGACTACCGGCGGATCGTGGGTCTGGTGGAAGAGGCGGACGCGGCCGGGTTGCGGGTGAAGGAGTTGGCCCGGGGGCTGGGCCTGGAGCTGGTGCCGGGGAAGGTGGAGGGGGTGCGGTCGAAGGCGAAGCGGCTGGTGGTGCGGGGATGGCTGTTGGAACGGGTGCCGGGGGTGTTCACGCTGCCGCCGGCGGCGCAAGGCGGGGGCGTGCTCGGTGCCGGCGGGCCAGGCGCCGGGTCATGAGCATGGCCATCGACCACCATGCGATGGTTTCGCTGCTGGTGGGGAGGGTTTCGTAGTCGCGGGCCAGGCGCCGTGAGCGCATCAGCCAGCCGAACGTGCGCTCCACCACCCACCGCCGGGGCAGGACGACGAAGCCGCGCACGTCGTCGGTGCGTTTGACGACCGTCAGCGCGATGTCGAGGTGTTCGTCGGCCCAGTCGACGAGGTCGCCGGTGTAGGAGCCGTCGGCCCAGATCCGCCGCAGGTGCCGGTGCCGGGCCCGCAGCGCGGGCAGCATCCGGGCGGCGGCCTCGCGGTCGGTGACGCCGGCCGCGGTGACCAGCACCCGGAGCAGCAGCCCGAGGGTGTCGACGACGATGTGCCGCTTGCGGCCGTTGATCTTCTTGCCGCCGTCGTAGCCGCGTGAGGCGGACGGCACCGAGGCGGCGGCCTTGACCGACTGCGCGTCGATGCTGCCCGCGGTCGGTTCCACCGCCCGGCCGGCCGCGACGCGGCACCGCGCCCGCAACCGGTCGTGGAACTCGGCGGCCAGGCCCTGGTCGCGCCAGCGGCGGAAGAACGCGTAGACCCGGTCCCACGGCGGCAGGTCCGCGGGCATCGCCCGCCACTTGATGCCGTTGTCGACCAGGTACCGGACCGCGTCGACCATCTCCCGGTGGCAGTACGCCTCCGGCTGCCCGCCCCGGCCCTCCAGCCAACGCGGCACCGGAAACGCGGCCCGGACCACCGCCCACTCCGCGTCACTCATGTCCGAGGGGTACGCGCGTGCCCGGGGCGGCCGACCGCCCGCGTTTCCGTACGCATGTGCGAGACAGTCACACCCACGGCTGAACGGATTGGACTCGCCCGCAGCAACCGCGTACAACCGTGGCAACAGGGCCTCCTGGACATCTCGTTCGGTCTCGACAACCACCGAGATTCCAAGAGGCCCTGCTTTCATGCGCCTTCAGCGGCGGGACCACTCCAAAGAGAACCCAAGTCCTATAAAACGACGCCAAGTTCGCTAAGACAACGGCTTCTTACTCCAGGCCGTCGCGTCCCTGCTCCCCGACGACCGCCCGGCCGAGACGGGACAGCTGCGCCTGGCCCTCGTCGACGCGGGAGAGGTCGATCTCCACGGGGCGACCGTGGACCGCTGACCGGCGGGCGGGCGCACGCAGCTCTGCGACGCGCGCCCTGTCACGACGTTCGCGTACGACGGCCGGCAGCGGTCCAGGCGCGGGGCGTCGTCGGAGTCCAGACGGCGGCACAGGGCCCTGTCTCGGTTGTAGAGGCACGTCAGCGAGGTGCTACTCCACCGACACCACGGTCAGCTCGAACTCTTCGGCGCAGTCGAGCGTACTGTCCACGCCCCGGTGCTCGACCTGCTCGCCGCCACGAACGACGTCGACGACCTGGTCGCTTCGACTGCACCGGTGTTCGACGTGCTGGTGATCGGCGGCATGTTCGACCGCCACCTGCACCAGGATTTCGCCCACGTCGGGGCGGGCTTGGACCGAGTCGCCCGCCAGCCCCTGGCGGACGCCGACGATGCGGACAGATCACGGCGTTCCCGGGACATGAGGGAAGAGGCGCCAGTAGCATGCGAGTTGGGACCCGGGCCGTCGGTCGTACCGATGGCACCAGTCGACACACTCGCCCGGAGGCGCGGCTGTACCGCGCCTACCAGCGCTCCTCGATCCTCATCACTGACGCGGTTGCTGCTGCACGCAGCAGAACCGCATGCAGGGGAGTCCTCATGCCCGCGCGACCCAACCTTCGATCCTGTCTGCCTTCCGCGTTCTACGCCGAGCACAGCCGAGCGAGAAGCCGCGTGTACGCCTTGGTCGGCAGCAGCACCGGCCCCGCTGCTTTGCAGGCGGTTCTGACCTGCCGTTCGCCCGTGCTGGCCCAACGCGTCGCCGACTACCTCACCGCGTCCGTGATGAACAGGGCAGACGGCGGTGCGACGCTGGATCACTTGACTGCCTTGCTGCCGCAGGCGCCGGCGGCTTCGCTGCGTCAGGCCGCTGCCCACATCGCTTCTGGAGCGTGGCCGCCGGCCCCATCACCCGTGGTGCAGTGGGAAGAGCTGCGCGGCGGACGCGCTGTGAGTGACAAGGCCGCGGCGCCGGTCGCCGAGCGACTTGTGCGAGCCGACCCGGCCGCAAGGCTTGCCGACCTGCCGGGAACGGTCATTCGCTTGACCCAGTTGTTGGAGTTCCACGTCCACAACCGCGCGGAGCTGGTCGCGAAGGCGCTGGCCGGCGGACAGATTCCGCAACCGCCGGAAGACGAGGACGACGACCCCGATGATCTCGTCGGCGCGCTGCTGTTCTTCGTGGGTTCACCGGAGGCGCCGGGAGCCGAGACGATCACCGCCACCGGCCACGTGGAACGCCTCGACCCCGACAGCGGGGACGAGCTGCACCAATGGTCCACCACGCACATGGTGACGGACTTCGGACCGGGGCACCGCACCCGCACGACCGGCCCGACCAGGCTGCGCAGACAAAGGGGAAGGACCGACTTCGCCGCGCTGTTCCCGGCTCCGAACTGCGCGTGCGGCGACGTCGAGGAATGCGAGACATGCGGATCCTGGCACCTGACGCCCAGGACCGCACATGTCCTGACCACCACGCTGTCGGTGCTCGCCGACGAGGCGTACGGGGACTGCGAGGAACACGGCGACGCCCCTGTGGCAGAGGACGAATCGTGGATGTTCTTTGACCGGCTGCCCCACCTCACCCGCACCCAGGGCCTCCCATGGCGACGCCGGATCGCCCGTGCCTGCGACGACCTCGCAGGCGACCTCAAGCATGGACACTGGCCCGAACCGCGCTGCCTCGCCGAGGAAGTCGTCCTCGATATCGCCCTCGACGACGCGCCTGCGTACGCCGAGATGGAGCGCGAGACCGGAGAGCACCGCCGACTTCCCAAGTTCCCCGACGACTACGACTGGGGCGAATGCCAGTCGATCCTCTACCAGGACTGGGACTTCCAGATGCTCTACGAGGACGACAGGAACGGGGTCGCCATCCCCGACAACGACCTGAGCCAGGCTGCGGGAACTCTCGACACACACGCAGACGCGTGGTTCGAACCATTCGGCCCCCTGCCCGGCCGCGCTGCCGACCGAGGATTCCGGCGATAGGCCGCTCCGAGTGCGCGTACACCTTGTCATCACGTTGACCGATGCCGAGCCGCAGCACCGCCGATCGTTGTCGGCCGGCTGGGGAGTGACAGTCCGTCACCGGCTTCGGGGACCACGTGGGGACCACACGACATGCGCACTGTTGGACGAACCGTCTGCAAACAGACGTCGGTGCGTGTGCCCGTAAACTTTCGAACTGCCTTGATAGCAAAGGCACTTGACTGGGGGTCAAGGGGTCGCAGGTTCAAATCCTGTCGTCCCGACGGTGCAGGGAAAGGCCCGATGATCAGGGGGAAACCCCAGGTCGGCGGGCCTTTTTGCATGCGCCTGACAAGTGCGGTGCGGGGCTGTTCCGGCGCGGAATCGGTGTCGGTCATGTACCGAATGTCGGAGTCACGGGACCACCACGGGACATAACACCCGCTCAGTAACTTGATTTTGATTACAGAGCGTGACATTCGGCGGATGCGGCCTCGGGATGTCGTGGTGGTTCGGACAGGCAGGGGAGCATGAGGTATTTCGTGCACGTGGGAGTGCGTGCCCCCTTCGGGGACGGCACCATTCGACGCAGTCCAGAGTGCGGGAGTCGTCCATGTCCTGGACGAGGCGTTGGTGCGGCCACGACCTCGCCCCAGCCCTCGTACCGGCCGTGCGACCGCGCGACGAGTGCCGCCGCGAGGTCCTGGAGCGCGGGCCAGTCCTTGATGGCCGGGGCGCGCGGGTCGTGGGCTTCGTCCTCGGCCTGCCGGTAGAGCTGCTGCCAGCCCACGACCTTGGCGGGGTTGGTGTCGATCAGCCCGTCGCGGACCGCCTGCTGCATGACGCGTGCGAGCGCGGCGAGGCTGTTCTTGACGCTGGAACGGCCCGCCTGCTCGGCGATCCACCCGAGGACCGCGCGGTCCGCGGCCCCGGCGGTGACGGCCTGGGCGGTCAGATGCCCGAGCGAGGGCACGACGCGCAGCCGCCACCCCGCGCCGTACGGAACGAGGGTCTTCGCCTCCAGGCCGCGCATCGCCAAGTCCCAGACACGGTCGCCGTATTCGGCCAGCGTCATGCTCGCGGTCGTCGGAGTGATGCCACGGGACGCGGACTGCTCCATGCGGGCGATCCACGCGCGGGCTTCCTCCTCGGTCGGGAACGACTCGGAGCGCGACTGGCGCCGCCCGGTGCCGGGTTCGACCCAGCGGACCCGGGCGCGGTAGGCGTTGTGGAACTCGGGGCGGTACCGATGTCCGACGACAGCGGTATGCCCAACGGCATATCGGTCCTGTCCATCACGCGGCCTCCTGAGCAGGGTCGACGCGGACCGTCGCCAGCCATGCCTGGACGTCGGGAATGCTGTACATCGTCAGGCGCGAGGTCAGAGGAACGAACGGCGGCCCCTGCGGCGGGCTCATCGTCCGCCAGCGCCGCAGCGTGGACGGGTCCACGTCGAGCAGCGCGGCAACCTCGTCGGTGGTGTACCACCCGCTGTGCCAGGCCGTCGCGTTCGGCGTCCACCCAGGCGCGCAGCCGGGGCCAGGACCGGATCAGCGCGGCGCTGGACAGGGTCACCGTGTCGCCGTCCCAGACCAGGATCCCGGAGGCGGTGAACTCCCGCAGGATGCGGTGGATCGCCTCGTCCGAGGCCCGGTCGTCGGCGAACTCGGCCCGGCGGGCCGAGCGCAGCGTGTCCTCGGCCCGCTCGCCCGGCGCGACCAGGCGCAGCAGCACCGCGGACACGGCTTCCTGCGCCTCGGGGTCGAGCCAGCCGAAGACCGCCTCGGCGATCTCGGCGCGGGACGGCTCGCGTGGTCCGCGCCGCCCGCCGTGCTCCGCGGCCTTCACCGCGGCGGCCAAGTCGGCGCGGCCGACCAGGGACAGCAGGAGTTCCTCGGACGTCGGCCGGTCGCCTGGGTTCTTGGACAGTGCGGCGTCGACCAGGGAGCGCAGCGGCTCCTCCAGCCCGGACGTGTCGGGGCGGTGGTGGGTGACCTGGCTCGCCAGCGCGGCGGGATTGTCGCCGTCGAAGGCGTCGCGGCCGGTCGCGGCGAACAGGACCACCGCGCCCCAGGCCCACACGTCGGCCTTGCCGTCGCCGGGCTCGCCCCGGTACCGCTCGGGCGGCATGTACCGCAGGGTCCCCATGGGCAGGCCGGCGGAGGCGCTGCCCACCAGGACGCGGGCGATGCCGAAGTCGATCACCCGGGCCCGTCGGGGCCCAGGAGGATGTTCTCCGGCTTCAGGTCCCGGTGCACGACATCGGCCCGGTGGATCGCCACCAGCGCGGTGGCCACCCCGATCGCCAGGCGCCGCAACTCCTCGGGCCCGAACGGGGCACCGGATCCGACCGCGCGCCGCAGGTCCGCACCCGCCACGTACTCGCTGACGACGAACGGCACCGGGCCGCCGATGTCGTCCTGGAGCACCTTGGCCGTGCAGAACGGCTCCACCCGCCGCCACGCGCGGACCTCCTTGCGCAGATTCTCCCGATCCGCGTCCCCTACCCCGTGCAGGGCCTTCACGGCTACGCGGGTGCCGTCGGGACCGTAGCCCTCGTACACCACCCCCTGACCGCCCGCCCCGAGCCGGCCGTCAAGGTAGAAGGCACCCAACTGCCGCGGGTCACCCGGCAGAAGCGATCCCGCCGAACCTCCCACAGGAGCCGAACGAACCGTGGCGTCCGCATCGCCGGACGCCTGCGTCGACCCGGTCGGATCAGGCCCTGTCTCCGCACCGCCGTCCCACCCACTCATCAGCGCGCCCCCGAGTTTCCCCTAGCCGATCCGAACAGCAACAAGCTTGCCAGTGACGCGACTTCGACAGACGATGCCCCGTAAACACCCGACGGTCGAGAGGAAAAGCCTCGTGACGCCCGTCGCGGACACAGAACACGGCGTCCAGCCTGACGAGTTGTCCCACCCTCGCCTCTGCCGGTCGGCCGACGGGCGGGCTGCGGTCACCGCGAACTTCGCGCTCCGTCGGCGCGAAGCGCGCCACCGCGTCGACCCACCGCACGAGGGACGCCGGGACGTACGGGGCGGCCATGGAACTCGGTCATCGCTTCGTGACGGTGTCAGCGGGCGGTGTAGCCGCCGTCGACGGGAAGGGCGATGCCGGTGACGTAGCCGGCGCCGTCGCTGCACAGCCACAGCACGGCTTGGGCGATCTCGTCGGCGGTGCCGAGCCGGTCGATGGCCTGGCCGGCTTCGGCCTGGTTGCGGTCGAGGTCTCCGCCGGCGGCCATGCGGTCGACCATGGGGGTGTCGATGGTGCCGGGACAGACGGCATTGATACGGACGCCGCGGGGGCCGTATTCGAGTGCGGCGCTTTTGGTGAGCCCGAGGACGCCGTGTTTGGCGGCGTGGTAGGCGGCGCGCCCGGGGTTGCCGACCAGGCCGCCGAGGGAGGAGCAGTTGACGATGGCGCCGCTGCCTTGTTCACGCATGTGGCGCAGTTCGTGTTTCAGGCTCGCCCAGATGCCGCGCAGGTTGACGGCCTGGACGCGGTCGTATTGGTCGGCGCTCTCGTCGGCGGCGTCGGTGGCGGGGACCATGATGCCGGCGTTGTTGTAGGCCATGTCCAGGCGCGCGAATGCCTCGACGGTGCGGTCGACGGCGGCGGCGACCTGGTCCTCGTCGCTGACGTCGCAGACCAGCGCCAGGGCTTGGTGGCCGGCGTCGGTGAGTTCCTGCGCGGCCTGGTGCACGGCGGCTTCGTCGATGTCGGCGAGGGCGACGGCGGCGCCGGAGGCGGCGAAGGCGCGGACGGCGGCCAGGCCCATCCCGGAGGAGGCACCGGTGACGAAGGCAACCTGTCCGGTGAAGTCGTAGGTGGGGTTCATCAGTTCTCTCCAGCGATGGTGCGGGGGCGGGGTGTGGCGGCCGGTGTCAGGGCGTGGCCTCGATGGTGATGTGCTCGGCTCGGGCGAGCCGGTCGGGGTTGGTGTCGATGCGGCCGAGGATCAGCAGATCTGCGGAGGCGGGCGGGCCGTCTCGGTAGAAGAAGGCGAGGTTGCCCCACGGGGCGTAGTAGGCGATGTCGCCGGCTTCGGCCGCGGCCGGTTCGGGGGCCTGCTCGGTGGTCAACTTGCGGGGCGGGGAGCCGATGCGCTCCGTCTCGTGGAAGTCCTCCAGGTCGAGGGTGAGCGGGAGCAGTGAGGCCAGGTCCCGGGCGGCGGGGCTGGTGTTCAAGGTGGCGGTGACGGGTTGCCCGTCGAGGGTGACGCGGATGTTCACGACGGCGGCCTCTCCCAGAGACGCGGTGGATGGGATGGTGGGCGACGTGGGGCTGGTCCGGGCGGTGGCGTCGGCGGCGGGCGTCGTTCCTTGGGTGCAGGCGGTCGCGGTCAGCAGCAGCGCCGCCGTCGTGGCCGCTGCGACGAAGCGGATCATCAGCCCCTCCCGGGGTTCGGCTGTGTCGGTGGCCCGCCAGGGGAACCACGCCGCTCGGGCCTGGGGGATGTGTGGTCTGGCGGGCGGAGCTCAGTGATGGGCGGCGAGGGCGGCGTTGTACGGCTCGTCGGTGACCGGCTCCAGCCAGGTGGTGCCGTCGCCGGTGCGGTCGCCGACGGTGAGGGCGAGGTGGGCCATGAGGGTGGTGTCGGCGGCGCCGTGCCAGTGGTCTTCGCCGGGCGGGCAGGTGACGGTGTTGCCGGCGGTGACCCGGACGACGTGGCCGTCGCGGGCGCCGACCAGGCCGACGCCGTCGGTGATGTGCAGAACCTGACCGCGGGCGTGGGAGTGGCAGTTCGTCCGGGCGCCGGGGGTGAACCGCACCAACGCCGCGACCATGTAGGCCGGTTCGGCGGGCGCGGAGATCATGTTGAGGTAGACGTCGCCGGTGAACCGGTCTGCCGGCCCTTTGGCGGTGGGCGTGCTGGGCGTGAGATGCATCGGAATGCCCCTGGTGCGGTTGCGGCGGGGGCGCGGGTCAGACGGTGAGGAGGGCCTTGATGGCGCGGCGTTCGTCCATGGCCCGGTACGCCTCGGCGGCCTGGTCGAGCGGGAGGGCGAGGTCGAAGACCTTGCCGGGGTCGATCTCCCGGCGCCAGATCAGGTCGATCAGCTCTGGCAGGTACTGCCGCACCGGCGCGGGCCCGCCGTGCAGGTGGACGTGGGAGAAGAACAGCTCCTCGCCCGGCAGCGCGACGTCGTGGGAGACGCCGACGTAGCCGACGTGCCCGCCGGGGCGGGTGGAGCGGATGGCCTGCATCATCGACTCTTGCGTGCCGACCGCCTCGATCACCGAGTGCGCTCCGAGTCCGCCGGCCATCTCCTTGATCCGGGCGACGCCCGCGTCGCCGCGCTCCTCGACGATGTCGGTCGCTCCGTACTCCAAGGCGAGCTTCTGCCGCGGTTCGTGGCGACTCATCGCGATGACCCGCTCCGCGCCGAGCCGCTTGGCGGCGAGCACCGCGAGCAAACCGACCGCTCCGTCCCCGACGACCGCGACGGTCTTTCCGGGCCCGGCCTGCGCGGCGACCGCGCCGAACCAGCCGGTCCCCAGCACGTCGGACGCGGCCAGCAGGCTGGGGACCAGGTCGTCGTCGGGCATGCCCGGGGTGGCGACCAGGGTGCCGTCCGCGAGCGGGACGCGCAGCCGCTCGGCCTGGGAGCCGAGCGCTCCGACCGGTTCGCGGTGCACGCACGAGGACTGGTAGCCCGCCCGGCAAATCTCGCAGGTGTTGTCGGACGCGAAAAACGACCCGACCACGAACTGGCCCGGCCGGATCGTGGTGACCGCGCTGCCGACCTCCTCGACGACGCCGGCGTACTCGTGCCCCATCGGCGCGGGGCCGTCGACCTGCTCGATCCCGCGGTACGGCCACAGGTCCGACCCGCACACGCACGTCGCCGCCAGGCGGATCACCGCATCGGTCGGCGCGAGGATCGCCGGGTCCTCGCGTTCCTCCACCCGGACGTCGCCAGGGGCGTGCATCACGACACCACGCATGGTTGAACTCCACTTCTTCCAGAGGGCGGGCCGCAGAACGGCCGCCGGGCCCTCGGGCCATTCAAGGACGGGCCCCGGAACCGGCGGGTCAGGCGCGCGCAGCCAAGCCACGCTCACCCGTATGCGGTCGACCCTCGTCCCGGGGGCAGGGCGCTCCGCGCCGCGTACACGCGGCAGCAGGCGGAGCGCCACGGCAACCATGCAACCCCGCTTCCGGCCCCGGAGGGAGTTCCTGAGAAGGGGTGTACCGGCAGTACATCCCAACCCGCAGCGCCTCGACGTACCGTCAAGGGGTGGACAACCGCGACGAAGTCCGCGAGTTCCTGACCTCGCGACGCGCCAAGATCACCCCCGAGCTGGCCGGGCTGCCCGTCGGGGGCCGTCGCCGCGTGCCCGGCCTGCGCCGCAGCGAGGTGGCCGCCCTCGCGGACGTCAGCGTCGAGTACTACGCCAAACTCGAACGCGGCAATCTCACCGGCGTCTCCCCGGCCGTCCTGGAAGCCATCGCCCGCGCCCTGCAACTCGACGGCGCCGAACGCGCCCACTTGCGCAACCTCGCCCGGGCCGCGGACGGCTCCGACACCCTTGCCCGGCCCCGCCGCCGCCCGGCCGCCCGGCAACCGGCCCTGCACCGCAGCCTGCAATGGACCCTGGACGCGGTCACCGCCGGCCCCGCGTTCGTCCGCAACGGACGCATGGACCTGCTCGCCGCCAACGCACTCGCCCGCGCCTTCTACGCCGACGCGTACGCCTTCGCCGAGGACGCCCCGAACCGCCGCCCCGCCAACCTGGCCCGCTTCCAGTTCCTCGCCCCGGACGCACGCCGCTTCTACCCCGACTGGGAACTCGCCGCCGACATCTGCGTCGCCATCCTGCGCACCGAGGCCGGACGCAACCCCCACGACAAGGACCTCCACGACCTTGTCGGCGAACTCTCCACCCGCAGCGACGCGTTCCGCACCCGCTGGGGCGCCCACAACGTCCGCCACCACGGCACCGGCAGCAAACGCTTCCACCACGGCGTCGTCGGCGAACTGACCCTCGCCTACGAAGGCCTGGAGATGGCCGCCGAACCCGGCCTCACCCTCACCGTCTACACCGCCGAACCCGGCTCGCCCTCCGCGGAAGCCCTCCGCCTGCTCGCATCCTGGGCCGCCACCCACGAGACCGAGGAACAACCTCAGGCAACGGCCGGATCACCGCCCACTTCCCATCGCAAAGGCTGACCGCCGCCTCACCAGTCGTGGCTGAAAGGCAGCAAGTCACGGAGAATCGCGCGTCCAAGCCACGCACCCCTGGTCGAACCCTGGGAACAGTCGCACCGGACGCACTCGTCGAGAGTTCGGCCCTGAGACGGCATCGCAGCTTTCACGCTCAATCGAGTGACTGCATACCGCCGCGCTCGCCACGTCACTGACATGTCCGCCAGGTTCATCCGCAGGTCAGCACCATCGCGAGCAGTTCCTCGGCCGAAAAGTTGTCCGAGGTGGTGGACTGGCACCTGTACGGCCACAGGAAACTGGCGCGCGCTGGCCGACCTGGACATGGACGCAGCCCCGCTCGCGCCGCCCCGCAGCGGCATCGGCACGGCTTTGCTGCCGTGGGCGGGTGCTCGGGGGTGCGAGGTCGCAGAGCACGGCTGGTGTGTCCTCGTACAGGGCGGGAAGTTCAGCTCGTAGTCGACGGCTGAGTCGATCAGGACGCGCTGTTTCAGCGGTGAGTGCCGGGTTCGAATCGCTGCCGTGCCCGGCGGGCACGGGGCCAGTCGCAGCGTCGTGCAGCCGGGCGACTACCTGTGCGAGGTCCAGCCCCTCGATGTACACCAGAGCGTGTTCTTCGTACTGCCGTTACATCTGGTCCCCAGGGGTCTGCCGGTGGTCCGCACTCACCACGCGTCAATCGAACAGGGTTGCGTCACCGGCTTCCAGCCGGCGCATGTCGTCCAGAATTCGCGCGTGCTCGTCGGGGTTGGCCGCGATCATCGCTGTCGGCCAGTACCGTCCCACCACATCCAGGAGTCCGCTGTGGTCGAGTTCGACCGCAGCATCGACTGCGGCGTGGTGGAAGTCGTCCGCAAACGATCGCTGGTCGTCGGTCGGCAGCGCCGCGAACACCGCGGGGCCGGTCTTGTCGACCAGGTGCTCCCACTCATACACGGCCAGCGGTCTCGGCCGGAAGCGGCGGGTGAGTGTCGCAAGCTCCTCGGTCCGGAGTCGGTCCTCTTCGGCCTGCGCGGGATCGCCGCCGGCCGCGATCCACCACCGCCGCACAACGTCGGTCAGCGGCTCCACGTCAAAGGTGTCCGTCGTGGCCTTGGACTCAGAACCAAACCTCGAACCTGCCGCCGGCCTCGTGCGGTCCGCGGCGGGGCCCTGTGCTTGCCCGAACGCGCAGCTCAGGGCGGGCGGGACGCTCGTTGCAGCTATGCCCGGGTTGCGACTGCATCCCGCCCTGGTAACCCCGCCGTTCTCTGCCTGCCTTGGCCAGGCGGCCCGACGACAGCGGGTCACTCACTTGGCCCCCGACCTCGGCGCCTACGCCGACGACCACGCCGACCGCACCGGAGCGTCCGCCTCGCCCTGCACCGCGTCGCGCACCACGGACCACAGATCTCCGCCGCATGCACCTCTGTCATCAGAGACAGTCTCAACGATGTTGCGGCGGCACTCGCGGCACGCTGGGCCGCCACGCCCCGGAGGAGGCCCTGCGGCGCTTCCTGCTGCTGCTCGTGGACCACGCCGCCGTGGGCAAGGGGATGTCCGTCACGCTGGAGAGCATCATGGCGACGGACTCACCGTTCTTCGACGACGCCCGCACCCGCAGGGGAGACGCCCTCACCCGGCTGCTTGCCGCCGGCAGCGTGGCCGGCACCGTCCGCGGCGACGTCACCGGCCCCACCCTGCTGCGGGCCTCGGGCGGTGTCTGCGCGATGCGGGTGGCCGAGGGATGGCTCGACGAGGCCCGGAAGATCACCGCCCTCCTTCTCGACGGCCTGCGCCACGGCGCCCCCCGCGCGACCTGAGCGACTGCTCGAAAGCCACAGGCCGGTGAGTACGGCAGTGGCCATGGTGACGGCGCCAGCCGCGACGAAGGCGCTGTTGAGGCCGGTCTCGAAGGAGGCGCCGCCGGACTGCCGGGTGCGGACGATGGCGCCGAGCACCGCCACGCCGAGCACCGCGCCGATCTGCCGGGCGGTGCTGCTGACGCCCGAGGCGAGGCCGCCCTCCTGCGGACCGCCCGCCAGGACGGCGGCGCCGGTCAGCGGCGACATGGCCAGGGCGAAGCCGATACCGACGACCGCAAGCCGCCACCACACATTCGCGTAACCGGTGTCGGCGTGCACGAAGCCCAGTGCCAGCAGGCCCAGTCCGGCCAGTGCCAGGCCGGTGGTGACCACGATCCGGAAGCCGTACACGGCGGTGAACCGACCCGCGAACGGGCTGACGATCACCATGGCGACGGAGGTCGGCAGGGTTTGCAGGCCGGCGTGCAGAACCGAGCTGCCCTGGACGTACACGAAGAACTGGGAGAAGAAGAACGACGACCCCATGAGGGCGAAGCCCACCACGACCATGGCGGCGTTGGACACGGTGAACAGCCGCCGCCGGAACAGCCGCAGCGGCAACATCGGTGTGGAACGCCGCCCTTCGACGGCGAAGAACGCGGCCAGGATGACCGCCGCTGTGGCGAAGCTGCCCAGGATCACCGGTGATGTCCAGCCCTGTGCGCCGCCTTCGATCAGCCCGTAGGTCAGCACCCCCACCCCCAGAATGGACAGCACTGTCCCCGGGATGTCGATCGCGGGCGCCGCCTGATTGCGGGACTCGTCCAGGACGCGCGCGCCGGCCAGCAGCAGGAACACGCCGATGGGCAGGTTGACCAGGAAAATCGCGGGCCAGCCGAAGGCGTCGGCGAGCACGCCACCGGCCACCGGCCCGGCGGCCAGGCCGATGCCGCTTAACCCGGCCCACAGCCCGATCGCCTTGACGCGTTCCTGCGGAACGGGATGGGCGGCGACCAGCAGCGCCAGTGAGGCGGGGCTGAGTGCCGCGGCGCCGATGCCCTGGAGCACCCGTCCGGCGATCAGCCAGCCGAGCGAGGGCGCGACGCTGCACAGCAGCGACGCGGCGGTGAAGACCGCCACACCGGTCAGGTAGACCCGCTTGCGGCCGAAGCGGTCGGCGAAGACGCCGCCGGACAGCAGCAGCATGGCGACCAGCAGGACGTACGCGTCGACGATCCATTGCAGGCCGGTCAGGTGGAGATGCAGCCGCTGCTGCATCTCGGGCAGCGCCGCTCCGACGATCGTGTTGTCGAGCAGCACCATGAACTGGCCCAGGCAGGTCACTGTCAGCAACACTGCCCGGTTCGAACGACTGCCTGCGGCCCCAGGCGATGACCCCATGGCGATTCCTCTCCCGCGTCGACGACCACTAAAAGCAGTCCTCGGCTGCATTAGCTGGGAACTGTAGGGCGGCACACCGCACAAACGCAAGTGTGAACTGCGTTAAGGTGGGGGTATGGACGAGCAGCAACGACCCAAGCGGCCGGGAGGGCGCAGCGCCCGCGTCCGCACGGCAGTGCACCAGGCCGTCACCGAGCTGGTCGGCGAACGCGGCTACGGCGCCTTCACCGTCGGCGACGTGGCGGCCCGCGCGGGAGTGGCCGACACCAGCATCTACCGCCGGTGGGGAAACCTGGAGAACCTGCTCGCCGACGTGCTGCTCGCCCGCCTCAACGCGCAGTCGCCGATGCCCGACACCGGGAGCCTGGCCGGCGACCTACGCACCTACGCGGCCAATGTGGCCCGTGAGATCACCGGGCCCGACGGCGTGGCGGTGCTGCGCCTGGCCGTCGCCCTGTCCAACAACGGCCAACCGGGGCTCCACGCCCGTGACGCCCTGTTCGCCGAACGTGTTCGGCAGCTCCAGTCCATGCTGGACCGCGCCCGCGACCGCGGCGAAAACCCACCCGACGCCCTCGGCGTGCTCGACCATCTGATGGCCCCCATGTACATCCGCGTCCTGTTCGGCGCGGGCCCCCTCACCCCGGACTACCTCGACACCCTGGTCGACCGATTGCTGTGACCGGCTCGCCTGCGCTCGGTGTCCAACTTTCGGACGAACGCCTGCCGTCGTCGGATGGGGGCGGTCAGGCCGCGGTGGGGATGGGCTGTTCGGTCCAGATTGTCTTGCCGCTGCGGTCGTAGCGGCAGCCCCAGCGGTCCGTCATCTGGGCGACGAGGAAGAGTCCGCGGCGCCGCCCTCGTCCATCGAGCGGGCGCGTTGCATTCTCGGCTGGGTGTTGCCGGGGTCGCGGACTTCGCAGACCAGGGAGCCGGTGTCACGGATCAGGCGGACGCGGATCGGCCCGCCCGCGTAGCGGATGGCGTTGGCGACCAGTTCGCTGATCACGAGTTCGCTGGTGAACCGGTGGAGAGAGCCCCCGGATTCTCCGCCTCCGACCAGTATGGACTGGACGCAGTAGCGCCGAGTTGGGTGCGTTTTCCCGCCGCGGTGCCGCCGGGGAGAGCGGTGCGGGACAGCAGCGAGCGTCAGCGCGGGACGATGGCCCGGCCGAGTTCGTCCCAGTTCGCCCGGACGGCGGAGACGACCTCGTCGCTGCTCAGCCACGCGGGATCGCGCAGGAGCTGCGTGGTCTCCCGGTAGCGGATGTAGCGCTCCCGGTCCTGGGCCGTGTACGCGGCGAGGCGGTCGGTGAAGTCCGATGAGCTCGGGTCGACTTGGCGGGCTTCGCCGTCGACGGTGTACTCGACGCCCGGAACCCGGTGGTCGAGGGCGTTCGAGCTGTGCCAGCAGTATTTGATCAGGGCGTCGGCCTTCGTGTAGAAGCGCTCCGGCAGCCCGGTCAGGTCGCCCGCGGTCGCGGCCAGGTGGGCGGCCGCCTCGTCGCGGAGGTCCCGGGCTTCGAGTGCGGCGGCGGTCATGCCCTGGCCGTAGACCGGGTTGAAGCCCATCCAGGCGTCCCCCACGGTCAGGAAGCCCTCGGGGCGGTTCGGCCGGCCGGCGAAGTCCCGCAGCCGGCTGCGGGTGTCGCGCCACATGGAGATGGGTTCGGGAAACTCCACGTCGGCCAGGGCCTTGTCGAGTTCGGGGACGCCGATCGAGGAGATGAAGGCGCGAAGCGCCGCCTCCGTGCGCGGCGGGTGGTCGCCGGCCGATCCCTGCACCGTGAGGATCCAGCGGCGGTCGCCCTCCACCACCCACATCGCCATCGCGCGGGAGGCCGAGGCGGCGCTCAGGGCACCGTCCCCGAAGGGCGTGACGGCAAGGGCCCGGAAGCCGGGTGACCAGTTCTCGGGCACCCGCAGGAAGGTCGACGAGTAGCCCCAGTGGGCGTTGACGATCTCCTCGGTCGGAGCCGGGTAGCCCAGCTCGTGCAGCCATTCCACGCCCCGCGAGAAGCGGCCACTGGCGTCGATGACCAAATCGGCGCGGAACGCGCGGCCGTCCTTCGTGCGGACTCCGGTGACACGTCCGTCGTGCGCCGTCAGGCCGGTGACCTCGACGCCGGACTCGTAGCGAACCCCGGGAAGCTCCTTGGCCTTGTCGCGCAGCGCCTTTTCGATCAGCGGCCGACTGGCCATGAGGAATTCGAGGGTGGACGGGAAGCGCGGGGACCAGCCGACGCGGTCCAGCCGCATCACGTCCTGGGCGGAGTCCAGCCGGGCGGCGCCCATCGCGAAGGCGTGCTCGGAGAAGCCCGGCAGGAGTTCGTCCATCGCCTGCCGCCCGGCCGCCAGCAGGGCGTGGAAGTGCGCGCCCTGCGGGACGCCCTTCCGGAACACCGGCTCTTCCGGCAGCTCGTCCCGGTCGAGAAGCACCACTTCGGTGAAGTGCGGTGCCACCGCGGCGGCGGCCAGAGTGCCGGCGATGCTGCCACCGATCACCAGGACGCGTTCGAGGGGTTTCTCGCCAGTGGTCATCGCACACTCCCACTATTATGCAAAGGCACTATTGTGAGCATAACAAAGGAACATGACAGGCGACAGGCGTCCGGCGATGCCGTTCCCGACGCTCAGCCCGCCCGGCCCAGGGGGAGCTGCGCCACCAGGGGTTCGAACGGTTCGCCCTCGGCGTAGACGTCGTTGAACAGTTCGACGCCCGCGGCCGTCAGGGCGACGTCGTCGCTGCCCCAGACCTCGGTGCCCTCCCGGTCGCCGAGCCGCCGCAGCGTTCCCGCCACCAGCGGGACACGCGGCGCGTCCGTCCGGGCCTGCGGATCCTCGATGCTCACGACCACGCTGCTGTCGTCAACCTCCAGCCAGGGGTTGGCGACGCGGACGAAAAGCAGGCCGAAGTGCCCACTGAACCGGACATCGCCGCGGAATGCCCACACCCCGGCGCCGCTTCTCTCGGCGTCGTGCGCGTAGAAGAGGTCTCCGGTCCCGACCGGCACCGCGCCGTCGCCGACCGACCCCCTTCCGTCGGGCATCCCGCGGATGTAGTCCAGGAAGGACTTCTTCAGCCCCCAGCGCAGGCCGTGCACAAGCCCCTGGCGCGCATCCTCGTCGGCTTCCATGGCTGCTCCTCCTCACGTGTTCCCACCCGTGAGCCAATAGTCTTTCACCATAGTAAAACCACAACAATGATGTAGGGTGTCGGTCATGATCGACTCCCGGGCGCTCGACGGCGTCACCGTGGTCAGCCTGGAACAAGCCGTGGCGGCCCCGTTCGCGACACGGCAGTTGGCCGATCTCGGCGCCCGGGTGATCAAGATCGAACGGCCCGGAGGCGGCGACTTCGCCCGCGGGTACGACCGGGCCGTCCACGGGTTGTCCAGCTATTTCGTCTGGCTCAACCGCGGCAAGGAGTCACTCACCCTCGACGTCAAGGCGCCTGAGGGCCGCGCGGTGTTGCACGCCCTGCTCACCCGGGCCGATGTCTTCGTCCACAATCTGGGGCCGGGCGCGGTGGACCGGCTCGGCTTCGGCCTCGACGCGCAGGCCGCGCTTAATCCGAGACTGATCGGCTGCGCCGTCAACGGCTACGGCAGCACCGGGTCGTGGGCCGACCGCAAGGCCTACGACCTGCTCATGCAGTGTCAGACCGGCCTGGTCTCGATCACGGGCGTCCCTGACTCGGGCGCCCGGGTCGGCATCTCCGTGGCCGACATCGCCGCCGGGATGTACGCCTTCTCGGGCGTTCTCACCGCGCTGCTGGTCCGAGCCACAACCGGCGCGGTGCGGCCGGTCGAGGTCGCGCTGTTCGACGCGCTGGCCGAGTGGATGAGCCAGCCTGCCTACTACACGGAGTTCACCGGCGCCCAGCCGCCTCGACTCGGCACCCACCACGCCACCATCGCGCCCTACGGCGCGTACCGGGCCAGGGACGGGCGCGAGGTCCTGTTCTCGATCCAGAACGACGTCGAATGGCGGGCGCTCTGCGCGCAGTTCCTCGACGACGCCGCGCTGGCCGACGACCCCAGGTTCCGCACCGGTGCCGACCGCGTCGCGCACCGCGCCGAACTCGACGCGTACATCGCCGACGCCTTCGCCCGGCACACCGGCGAGGAGGCGGAAGAGCGCCTGGACCAGCTGCGCATCGCCAACGCGCCGATCAACCAGGTCGCCGACTTCCTGGACCATCCGGTGCTGCGGGAACGGGACCGGTGGCGCACGGTCCGGGCCCCCGGTGGGGAGTTCCGCGCGCTGCTGCCACCGATCGGGCTGGCCGGGAGCGAACCGGCGATGGGGGACGTGCCCGAACTCGGCCAACACACCGACGCCTTGCTCGCCGAGATTGGCCTCGGCCGCGATGAGATCGCCCGCCTGCACGGCGCCGGCGTCGTCTGAACCCGCCAGGAGGAGAAGGGCCATGGGCCACCGGGAAACGCCGCGCGAAAGGACTCAGGCGATGGTCGTCGACGACGCCGGAATCGTCGTGGTCGGAGCCGGCCTCGCCGGCCTGCGCACGGCCGAAGGGCTGCGCCGCCACGGGTGGGAGGGCCTGGTCACCCTCGTGGGCGACGAGGCCCACATGCCCTACACGCGTCCGCCGCTGTCGAAGAAGCTGCTGCTCGAAGGCGGCGACCACACGGGCGTCGAACTGCGTCGGCGCGACTCCGAACATCCCCTGCGGTGGCGGCTCGGACGCCGCGCTGTCGCCTCCGATCTCGACGCCTGCTCGGTCACTCTCGACGACGGGACCGTGCTCCGCTACCAAGGGCTGGTGGCCGCCACCGGTGTCCGCGCGCGGCGGCTGCCGGAATCCCTCGGCGGCCCCAGGGCCGTGCTGCGCACCCTGGACGACGCCCAGGCACTCGCCGGACGGCTGCGTCCGGGCGCCCGGGTGGTCGTGATCGGCGCCGGGTTCATCGGCTGCGAGGTGGCGAGCACCGCGCTCGCCCGCGGCTGCGCCGTGTCGGTCGCGGCGATCGACGAACTGCCCATGGCCGCCGCGCTCGGGCCGCTGGTGGGCGCGGAGTTGCGGCGGCGGCACTCCGCCGTCGGTGTGGACTTCCACCTCGGCACCGGCGTCGCCTCGGTCGACGAGGGAGGCGTCGTCCTGTCGGACGGCACCCGGCTCGCGGCCGACGTCGTCGTCGAAGCGATCGGGTCGCGGCCGGCCACCGACTGGCTCGCGGGCAACGGACTCGACCTGGCCGACGGCGTCGTCTGCGACGAGTTCCTGCGGCTCGGCGGCCGGAGGGGCACCGTCGGAGTCGGTGACGTCGCCCGCTTCCCCAACGCGCTCTACGACGCGACGCCTCGGCGCATCGAGCACTGGCAGGTCGCCGTCGACACCAGCCTGTACGCCGCGGCCGTACTCGTCGGCGACCTCACCGGCCGTCCTCCGGAGAAGCCGTTCGGCACCGTGCCCACGTTCTGGTCCGATCAGGCCGCGGTGAACATCCGCGCCCTGGGCCAACCGGCCCTGGCCACCGACGTCGAGGTGCTGGAGGGAGAACTCTCCGGCGCGGCCGCGATCGGCTATCGCAGGGATGGCCGGATGGTCGGCGTCGTCCTCCTGGGGCTCCCGAAACGGATGGGCTTCTACCTGAAGCACCTCACCGACGACCTGGCCGCCGCCACCCACTGAACCGAACCGCGAGAAGGCCCGGCGGTCACCGCCGGGCCTTCCCTGCGTGTGGCTCAGAACGCGATGACGCCGCGGAGGTTTTTGCCCGCGTGCATGTCGGCGTAGCCCTCGTTGATCTGATCCAAGGTGTAGGTCTTGGTGATCAGTTCGTCGAGCTTCAGGTGGCCCTGGCGGTAGAGGTCGAGCAGGAGCGGGATGTCCCGGTGCACCTGCACGCCACCGTAGACATTGCCCCGCAGGGTCTTCTGGCTCAGCGTGAACAGCGCGAGGTTGAGGTCGACGCTGGTGGAGGCGAACGGCGACACCGACGTGACCACGGTGGTGCCCGCCGGACCGGTGAGGTCGACGATCTGCCCGAGTATGCCGCCGTCGCCGACCCCCACCGAGAGGATCGCCGCGTCGGCCATGCGGCCGTCGGTGTTCTCAGCCAGCAGTTCCTTGGCCTCCTCGACCGACGCGACCGCGTGGGTGGCACCGAACTCCAGGGCTTTACGGCGCTTCAGCTCGACGGTGTCGACCGCCACGACGAGGTTGGCACCGGCGTGCCGCGCGCCCTGCACCGAGTTGATGCCGACGCCTCCGCTGCCGATCACCACAACGTTGTCGCCCGGCTCGACCTCGGCCAGGTAGACCGCCGCGCCCCAACCGGTGGTGACGGCACAGCCGAGCAGGGAGGCCGCGGCGAACGGGACGTCCTTGGCGATCTTCACGACACAGCGCTCGGAGACAACCGTGGCGTCGGCGAAGGTGCCCAGGTCGCCGGTGGCCGCGATGTCCCGGCCGCGGGCCTTGAACGGTTTGGCGGCGCCGTAGTCCTGCAACGCGGCGTTGAGGCACAGGTTGGACCGTCCGCGGGCGCAGTTGCGGCAGTGGCCGCAGGGCGGCTGGAAGATCAGGACGACGTGGTCGCCGGGAGCCACGCGGGTGACGCCGGGCCCGACCGCCTCGACGACGCCGGCGCCCTCGTGCCCGCCGACCAGGGGGAACGGCGTCGGCATGTCTCCGGTGACCGCGTGGTCGTCGGAGTGGCACAGGCCGGTCGCGTGGATCTTGACCCGTACCTGGCCGAACCCGGGCTCCGCGAGGTCGACGTCCTCGACGCTCCACTTCTCGCCGACGCCCCAAAGGATTGCTGCTCTGGTGCTCATCTCCTGCCACTCCATTCGTCGTTGACCCGATCAGGATGAGAACGTGAAGCCGCGGTAGGCGTCGGCGGTGGCCGCCGTGACCCGCTCGCGGTACTGGGGCAGACCTCCGGCGTAGAGCAGGTAGGCGCGCTTGCGGCCCGGGACGTTGGACCCGAACGCCCAGGATTCGGCGGTCTCCAGCAAGGTGCCGGCGACCCCGGCGTTGACGTGGTCGATCCACTCGTCCTCGGCGGCCTCGGTGGGCTCCACGACGGTTCGGCCGCGCTCCCGCATGTCGGCTACCGTGGCCGCCACCCAGTCGGCCTGGAAATCCGTGGCCCGGGGGATCACGCCGGTGACGCTCTGCGGGCCGCCGACCAGGAACAGGTTGGGGAACCCGGCCACGGTGAGGCCGAGGTAGGTGCGCGGGCCCGCCTCCCAGTGGTCGCGCAGGGCCAGGCCGTCGCGACCGTGGATGTCGATGCGGTTGTAGGAGCCGACCACCGCCTCGAAGCCGGTGGCGAAGACGATGACGTCCAGGTCGTGGTGGCCGTGGACGGTCTCGATCCCGGTCTCGGTGAACCGGACGATCGGCTCCTCACCGGTGGAGACCAGCGACACATGGGGCTCGTTGAAGACCTCGTAGTAGCCATTCTCCAGCGGCGGTCGCTTCTGCCCGAAGCCGTGGTCCTTCGGGATCAGCCGCTCCGCCACCTCGGGGTCGTGCACGCGGGCCCGGATCCGCTCGGCGATGTAGGCGGTGACGTTGTCGTTGGCCCGCTTGTCCACGGACACGTCGCGGAAATTGCCCAGTGCCATGATCAGGCCGGGGGAGTCGTAGAGGCGGTCGAAATGGGCCCGCCGCTCGTCCGCCGACATCTCCAGCGAGGACTCCGGCATCGGGCGGTGCATCGAGCCGGACGGCGAAAGCTGAGTGGCCTCCCAGATCTCGCCGATCCTGCCGCGGATGTCGGCCATCCGCTCCGGGGTGATCGCGAAGTTGTTGATGGGCGTACACCAGTTGGGGCTCCGCTGGAACACCACCAACTGCGCGGCGTCCTTGGCCACCGGCGGGATGATCTGGACGCCGCTGGAGCCGGTGCCGATCACCGCCACCTTCTTGCCGGTGAAGTCGATCCCCTCGTCGGGCCACAGTCCGGTGTGCGCCCACTCCCCGCGGAAGTTCTCCAGCCCAGGGGCGCTGGGGAACGACGGCGCGGACAGGATCCCGAGCGCGGTGACGAGGTGGCGGGGCTTCCAGACATCACCGGTGGACGTCGTCACCGTCCACCGGTGCGCCTCGCCGTCCCACACGGCGGAGACCACCCGCTGGTCGAACGTGATGAGCCGGCGCAGGTCGAACCGGTCGACGACGTAGTTGAGGTAGCGCTCCGTCTCCGGCTGACCGGCGTACTCCTCGCTCCAGTCCCATTCCTCGATCAGCTCGGGGGAGAAGAAGTAGCCGTAGGTGTAGCTCTCGGAGTCGAAGCGCGCGCCGGGGTAGCGGTTCCAGAACCAGACGCCGCCCACCCCGGCCCCCGCTTCGACCATCCGTACGTCCACGCCCTGCCGGTTCAGCGCGTAGAGCTGGTGGATGCCGGAGATGCCGGCCCCCACGACCAGGGCGTCCAGAGTGGTGACGGTGGACTGCGACTGCGGCACGGAGATCCTCCTGCACTGGCACCCATGGTGCTCTAGTGTTATTAATCTGCACACCATGGTAATACAACAAGAGTAACTTTAGTGGCGGAGGGTGGCGCCCTCGCGCGGCCCGGGTGTGAAGCGCAGGTGGACGTCGTTGACGCCCCAGGCCAGTCCGAGGTGCTCGTGCGGGGCGGGTGCGTCGGGGTCGAGTTCGAACCGGGGGATGCGGCGGTGCAACTCCTCGAAGGCGATGCGCAGTTCGAGGCGGGCCAGGTGCAGCCCGACGCAGCGGTGCGGGCCGACACCGAAAGCCAGGTGTGGTTTGGGCGGGCGGTCGAAGATCACCTCGTCCGGGTCGGGGTAGTACTTCGGATCGCGGTTGGCCGAGCCCAGTGGCGCGTGCACCCGTTCGCCCCGGGGAATCCTGATGCCGCGGATCTCCAGGTGGTCGTCCGTGACCGTGCGCGTCGGCACCGGCGGGGTGGCCCAGCGCAGCAGTTCCTCCACCGCGGCTGGCACCCGCTCCGGGTCCTCGAACATGCGGTCCCACTGGTCCGGGCGCTGCGCGAAGTACCGCGCGCAGCGGGCCAGGACGCTCTGCACCGTGTCCAGACCGGCCATCATCATCAGGACCGAGAAGTCGAAGAGCTGGTCGTCGGTGAGCTTCCGACCGCCGATCTCGGCGTCGAGCATGACCGACATGACGTCGTTCGTCCGCGGGGCGGCCCGCCACTGCGGGATCTTCTCCGCCATGTAGGTGGCGAACTCCTGGTGGGTTCTGCCGCGGGCGGCGTTGCTCTCCTCCTCGGTGCCGCCGGGAACACCGTGCAGGAGGATGTCGGCCCAGCCGTTCATCATCTCCAGGTCCTCGCCTGGCCACCCCATGATGGCCAGGACGGTCGCGCCCGGGAACGGCACCGCGAACATCTTGACGAAGTCCACCGTGCCGTCCTCGATGAAGGCGTCGATCAGGCGGTTGCACTGCTCGCGCAGGTGGTCCTCGAGCCCGGCGACCTTCTTGGGGGCGAACTGCGGGTCGAGGATCCGGCGGACCTGCCGGTGCTCGGGACCGTCGAGCTCGATCGGTATCTGGGCTTCGCGCGCGCCGGAGAGGTTCAGCCCGTCGGGCTCGTTGGGGAAGCTGATCACCCCGCGGTTGTTGCGGCGCAGCAGATCGGAGACGTCGTCGTAGTCGGTCAGCACCCAACAGCCGTTGCCGCGCGCGGAGTAGCTGACCGGCTTGGCGGTGCGGCGGTCGGCCAACTCGGCGAGCTGCTCGTCGATGGACCGGTCGGCGTACGGGTCGTAGTCACGGCGGTAGCGCGCCCGCAGGTCGTCGCGGGAGAGGTCGGTCATCGGACTCCCAATCATGGTGACAGTTGTGGTGAGAAGGCCGGGAAGACTGGTTGTGTGTGCTGGGAAACACGACGGGAAGGCCCGCGGGCGCCTCAGGAGCCGCCGTCCTGGAGCCTGGTGAGCGCGCGCTCGATGAGCAGCCCGGCCACGAGGTCTTCGCCCAGCGGGGAGTCGAGCAGAGCGCGCAACGTCCGGATGTCGGCGTGGCCCAGGGCGTCGGCCACCAGCCGGGCAGCCTCGTCCAGAAAGGCACTGAAGGCCTCCCACGCGTTGTCGTCCGCGCACAGTGCCTTCCCCGGGGCCGGCACGATGGCGGCGACCCGCGTCACCAGGTCGGCCGCCGCGGGCGGGGT
This sequence comes from Yinghuangia sp. ASG 101, assembly GCF_021165735.1. GTDB lineage: Bacteria > Actinomycetota > Actinomycetes > Streptomycetales > Streptomycetaceae > Yinghuangia. The sequence goes on from NZ_CP088911.1 coordinate 7,137,802, forward strand.
CGGGCCGGGGGAGGAGTGGAGCCGGGCCGCCGACGTGCCGCGACCGCGGCCGGCCGGGGAGCAACGAGGATGCCGTCGGGGGCTGAGTCCGGCATCGCGCCGGGTGCGACAGGTCATCGGCGGTTCCTCCACGTCGTTGTGTCGGTGTGACCGTCCACACTCGGAGCGGGTGCGAGGAAGCGCATGCGTAGAATTGCCGACATCCACTACGTATGTGACCCCGGTCACGCGGAGGCAGGTCCCGAAACGATGGCGCGCAACGAGTCGGCTGAGCGGGCGCACCTGCCCGCGGACGTCACCAGCCTGATCGGGCGCCGCGCCGAAACAGCCGAGGTCAAGCGGCTGCTCACCCGGTCTCGCCTGGTCACGTTGACCGGTCCGGGTGGCGTCGGGAAGACGCGCTTGGCCCTGCACGTGGCCCGGACCCTGCGGGGGGCCTTCCCGGACGGCGCCACGATGGTCCCGCTGGTCGACCTCTCCCAGCCCGATCTGCTCGACGCCACCGTGTCCGCGCGGATCGACCCGGGGTGGAGCCGGCCCGGGGACGCCGAGGACCCGGCCGCCCGCATCGGCACCGCCCGCGTCCTGCTGGTGCTCGACAACTGCGAGCATCTCGCCGAGCCGGTCGCGGTGTTCGTGGCCCGGCTGCTGAGCCGGTGCCCGAACCTCCATGTCCTCGCCACCAGCCGGGCCGCGCTGCGGATCGACGCAGAGGCGCTCTACCGGGTGCCGCCGCTGGCCGTGCCGGCCCCGGGCGCCCGGGTTCCGCGCGGCGCGGCCGCGGGCTACGACGGGGTCGCGCTCTTTCTCGAACGGGCCGGGGCGCTCAACGCGGAGGTCGCGGCCGGGCGGGTGGACGAGACCGTCGTCGTGGAGCTGTGCCGCCGACTGGACGGGTTGCCGCTCGCGATCGAACTGGCCGCAGCCGGGAGCAGGTGGCAGTCGGTCGAGTCGATGCTGAACCACCCGGTGCCGGACCCGCCGGCCCCCCGCTCCGCCCCGCAGCGCCACACCACGATGCGCGCGAGTCTCGACTACAGCCGTGAGCTGTGCACCCCCGAGGCCCGCCTGCTCTGGCTGCGGTTCTCCGTGTTCCGCGGCGGGGCGACGATCGACGCGGTGACGTCGGTCTGCGCGGGGCCGGGGCTGCCGCCGGAAGCCGTCGCCTCCGCGCTGTTCGAGCTGGTGGAGAAGTCCGTCGTGAACCTCGACGGCTCGCGGTACACGATGCTGGAGACCATCCGCCGCTACGGCGCCCGGATGCTGGCGGAGTCCGGCGAGGCGGACGCGGTCCGCCGGGCCCACCTGGCCGTATACGCCGGCCTGGCCGAACGCGTGCGACAGGGCTGGTTCGGCCTGCACCAGCGGGAGCTGCACGCGCAGGTGCTGAGCGAACACGCGAACGTACGGGCCGCGTTGGAGACGTCGCTGGGCGACACGGCCACCGCGCGCACCGGGCTGCGGTTGGCCTTGGCCTTGTTCACCTACTGGATCGGCTCCGGCGTCCCCGGGGAGGGCCGTCGCTGGCTGGGCCGGCTGCTGGACGTCGTGGACGAGTCGGCCGCCGAGCGGGCCGAGGCGCTGTGGCAGTACGGCTTCCTCAGCGTCGTCGACGGTGATATTCCGGCGGCGCGGGAGCTTCTGGCGGAGAGCTGGAGCCTGGCCGGGCGCCTCGGCGACGCGGAGACCGCCGCGCACGCGCGCTGGACGATGGGGCTCGCCGAGCTGTTCGACGGGCGCGTGGACGCGGGCATCGATCACCTGGAGGCGGGGATCGCCCAGGCGCGCGCCTGCCCGGACAGCGTCCCGTTCCTCACCGACGCGCTGATCAACCTGGGCCTCGCCTACTGCTACCGCGGCGATCTGGACCAGGCGCGGGCGGTGCTCGCCGAGGCCACCCGCCTGTGCTCCGCCACCGGTGAGGAGTTGCTGTTCTCCTGGATCCTGGTCTTCCGCGCGCTGGAAGCGCTGCTGTCCGGCCGCGTCGGCGAGGCACAGGAACTGGCCCGGGAGGCGCTGCGCCGCAAGCGCGAGTTGGTCAACCTCCAGGGCATGGTCTGGGCCGTCGAGGTGCTGGCCTGGGCGGCCATGGACGGCGGCCAGGCCCGGCGGGCGGCTCTTCTGCTGGAGGCGGCCGGGGCCCGCGCCGAGGACTTCGGGCCCGCCTACCACGGTTTCCCGGGGATGCGGGAGTGGCACGAGCACTACGCACTGCGGGCCCGGGACGAACTGGGCAAGGAGTACGCCGCCGTTTCCACCCGCGGCCGGGAGATGTCCCTGGGGGAGTTGGTGACCGAGGCACTGAGCGAGGCCGGGGAGGGCGAGGCGCCCGCGGCGGCCGTTGCGCCGGCCGGTGACTCTGTGCTGCACGACCTGCCGCTGACCCCACGGGAGCGCCAGATAGCGGGGCTGCTGGCCACCGGGAAGACCAACCGGGAGATCGCCGCCGCTCTGGTGATCGCGCCGCGCACGGTCGACACGCACGTCCAGCGGATCCTCACCAAGCTCGACTTCACGTCGCGCAGCCAGGTGGTGGCCCTGGTCGTCGGCGGAGACCGCGGGCGCTGAACACGAAACATTATTGTAACTGGGCAGAGAAGCCCGCGCCCGGCAGTGCCCCTGTCCTCCTGGTATGCTCGCTGACCTGGAATGTCGCTGGTCAGCACGGCAAAGCTCAGTTGTGCTGTAAGCAAGCTTACAGTTGTGTTTAAATTGGGAACGTCTTATCGTCCACTCATATGAGTGCACCATCGGAAGTCCCGACCACCCGGCCGTCCACGCCTCTTTCCGGACTGCGGGTCCTCGACCTGTGCCGCGTCGTCTCCGGTCCCTTCGGCTCGCTCCTGCTTGCCGATCTCGGTGCGGAGGTGATCCGTGTCGAGTCGCTGCCGCACGGCGCGCCGAAGGGGGAGATCGACCCGGCCCGCCTCAGCGAGGACGAGGCGTTCAACTGGGGCCTGTCCCGCAACAAACACTCGGTGAGCCTGAACCTGAAGACCGACGAGGGCCGCGACCTGTTCCACCGGCTGGTGACGGAGGCGGACGTCGTCGTCGACAATTTCCGGCCCGGCGTCACCCGGCGGCTCGGGGTCGACCGGGAGTCGTTGCTGCCGTTCAACCCGTCGATCATCACCTGCTCGCTGACCGGCTTCGGCGGCGACGGGCCCTGGGCCACGATGCCCGCGTACGACCCGATCGTGCAGGCCATGTGCGGAACGATGAACTACACCCGACTGGCTCCGGAGCGTCCCCCGGTGCGCTGGGGCATTCCGATCGGGGACCTGTTCGCGGGCGTCTTCAGCGCGATCGGGGTGACCGGAGCGGTGATCCACCGCGACCGGACCGGCGCGGGCCAGCACGTCGACGTCTCGATGCTCGACGTCATGCTCGCCCTCAACACCTACCGCGTGCCGCAGGCCCTCAGCTTCGGCCAGGAACCGTCGCCGTCGCCGTACGAAGGCGGCCAGGGTACGGTGCCGTTCGGCAACTTCGCGTGCGCCGAGGGCTGGGTCGCGATCTGCATCAGCCAGCGGATGTGGCCCGCCGCGGCCCGCGTCATGGAGCGCCCGGACCTGCTGACCGACGACCGGTTCAGCACCGGCCCGGCGCGGCACGCGCACCGCGAGGAACTCGTCGAGCTTCTGCGGGGGGTGTTCCGCACCCGCACCGCGGACTGGTGGCAGAAGCACCTCATGGACGCCGGCGTCGTGTGCGGGAAGGTCACCGGTGTCGCCGACGTCTTCAGGCACCCGCAGGTCCGGGCCCGCGGGATGTCGGTGGAGGTCACCGACGAGTTCGGACGTACCGCCACCGTCGCGGGCGATGCGCTCAAGTTCAGCGACTCCACCACCTGGCGGGCCCCCCGGCAGACCGGGGCGGACACGGCGATGGTGCTCGGTTCCCTGCTGGGGCTCGACGCGGCGGAGTTGGACCGCCTCGCCGCGGCCGGCGTGATCCACTGCGGCGACGACCGCGGCGCCGTACCGCTGGTCGCGCGCTGGGCGCCGCACGCCGAGGCGGACGCCTCCCGTCGGGTCGGGCGGGCCCTGGAGGGCACGGTCGTCCTGGAGATGAACGGCGACGAGCCCAGCAAGGGCTTCGCGGCCCAGCTCCTGGCCGACCTCGGCGCCGACGTGATCCGTGTCGAGCGGCCGTTCGGCCAGGTGATGGAGCCCTACCCGGACGTGGCCCGCGAGGCGTCGTTCCGGGCCGGCCTGAACCGGGGCAAGCGCAGCGTCGTCGCCGACCTGAAGACCGCCGAGGGGCGCCGGTTCCTGCTCGGCCTGGCCTCGCGGGCCGACGTCATGCTCGACAACTACCGGCCGGGCGTCCTCCAACGGCTCGGCCTGGACTTCACGTCGTTGCGGACGCGGAACGACCGGCTCATCCAGACCTCGATCACCGGGTTCGGCCACACCGGCCCGTGGAGCGCGTTTCCGGCCTTCGACAACGCGATCCAGGCGCTCGGCGGCGGCATGAGCATCACCGTCGACCACACCAGCCCGGAGGTCCCGATCCGCTGGGGCAACCCGATCGGCGGCCTGACCGGCGCGCTGTTCGCCGCATTGGGCACGTTGGGCGCCCTGCGGCTGCGCTCGCTGCGCGGGCACGGCCGGCACGTGGACGTGAGCCTGCTGGACGCCCAGGTGGCCCTGCTCTCCTACCGGGCGCCGCAAGCGGTCACCGTGGGCAAGGAGTTCCTCCCCGAGCCGCGGCGGGGCGGCACCGGTTCCCTGCCGTTCGGGGTGTTCCGCACCGCCGACGACCGCTGGTTCACCATCTGCATCACGCAGCAGTTCTGGGCCCCGTTCTGCCGGGCCGCGGACCACCCCGAGTGGATCGACGACCCCCGGTTCGCCACCGAGGCGTTGCGGCAGGAGCACGAGGATGCCCTGTACGCGGCGGTCGAGCCGAGCTTTCTGAAGCGGTCGGCGGCCGAATGGGAGGCGCTGTTCTTCTCGCTCAAGCTGCCGGGGGCCATGGTGCTGTCGGTCAACGAGGCCTTCTCGCACCCCCAGGCGGTGGCGCGGGGGATGCGGACGCGAATCTCCGACCCGGACGTCGCCGCCGGCATCGAAGTGGCCGGTGCGGCCGTGAAGTTCGGTGCCGACCCGGAGCCCGCCCCGGCAAGCGCGCCGGTCCCGGGCGGCGACACCGCTCTGGTGGCGGCCGAGTTCGGCCTCGACGCTCCGCCGGCGGACGTCAGGACTCCGGCGCAGCGGTGGAACGGTGCCGCCCGGGAGTCCGACGCCACCGTCTGATCCGCACCTGACCGAGCCCGGTTCCGCCAGTCCGGCGGGATCGGGCTTTGTTGTGCGGGGGCCGCATGAGAAGAGATCACATCAGGGGGCACTGATGTCAAGCGATGCTATTGACAGATCAAGCGTTGGCGAGGCCGACGCCGCATTCGGTCACGGCGGCGGCGAGAAGGTTCGCGCAGTGGACGCCGTCCTCGTGCGCGAGGCGCGCCGCCAGCGCCAGGAGTGACGCTCCGTCCAGGCGGCCGGTCTTGGGGGACAGCACCAAGGGCGCGGCCTGCCGCGGCGGCGTCATGAGCGTGGCGTCGTCCAGGAGGTGCTGGAGGCGGCGTGCAGTGGAGAAGACGAGCTCCTCCCAGGCCAGGTAGCCGAAGCTGTCATGTGCCGCGGGCGGCTCGGGCAGCAGTTCGGCTGCCTGCCGGGCCACCGCCACCGCGCTCTCGTGGGCCACGTCGCCTCCCGGATGTCGCTGTCATAGCCGTCGCACACGCTATGGCGCGCTACGAATGAACGTCAAGGGATGCTATTGACACTTTCCTGGGTCACGCCTCAAGCTGTACCTACACGTCGAGAAGAGGCAGGTGATCGCGGGAGGACTTCTCCGGAGGCCATGACAACGCGTGCTCCTGTCTAGGTGCTATCGTGCTGTTGAGGCGATTACCACTGGAGGACGAGATGCACCGGGATCGCACCGCACGCTTGCGCATCCGCCAATTCCTTGCCGCGTCGGGCCCTGTCGTGGACCCGTCCGGATACGCCACGGGGGTGCTGAAGGACGCCATCGGCTATTCCGGCAGCTCGGTCGCGTTCATCCAGCTCATCGCGACGATGGACCGCGAAGGTGAGATCGCGCGCGAGATCCGCGGCAAGCGGACGTACAAGATCGAGGGATTGGGTGTGCCGCCCACGCCCACGGCCGATGCGCTCGCCCCCGTGGAGCCGGCCCGCGCGACGGCCACCGTCGCCGTCCCGGGTCAGCCGACGATCGAGATCGACTACACGCTGCTGGCCCAGGCCCTGATCCGCGAGCTGCTCGTGGCCACCGTGGCCGCGAAGGAAGCCCCGGACACCGCCGCGGCGGAGGAGGACCAGCTCAAGGCCGAGCGCGACGAGTACGCCCGCCGCCTGAAGCTGGCCCGCGCCCAACTCGACGAGTTGCTGGGCAAGCCGATCAGCGCGGGCCTGCGCGGCGACGACGCGGCGGCCGGACGCACCACCGACTGATACCGGGCCACGGTCCGCCGCCCCGGACACCGAGACAGGCGGAGGCACCGTGGACCGCACCATCCCGAGCACCCAGCGACGCGTCACCCTGGCCGCCCGCCCCGAGGGGGCACCGCGCCTTTCCGACTTCGCCGTACGCGTCGGCCCGGTGCCCACACCGGCCGACGGCGAGGTCCTGGTCCGGACCGTCTACCTGTCCCTGGACCCGTACCTGCGGGGCCGGATGGGCTCGTCGGCCGCGCACTCCTCCGCGACGCCGGCGGTGCCGCTGGGCGGGGTCATGGAGGGCGGGACGGTCGGCGAGGTGGCGCTCTCGGCCGCGGCCGGGTTCGCCCCGGGCGACCTGGTGACCGGGAACTCCGGCTGGCAGGAGTACGCCGTACAGCCCGCCGCGGCGTTGCGGCGGCTCGACCCGGCGGCGGCCCCGGTCTCGACCGCCCTGGGCATCCTGGGCATGCCCGGACTGACCGGCTGGGCCGGGCTCGTCGAGATCGGCAGGCCCCGGCCGGGGGAGACCGTCGTGGTCGCCGCGGCGACCGGCGTCGTCGGGTCCGTGGTCGGGCAGCTCGCGAGGCGGCGGGGCGCCCGCGCGGTCGGCATCGCGGGCGGGCCGGACAAGGTCGCCTGGCTGCGCGCCGCCGGGTTCGATGCCGCCATCGACCATCGCGCGCCCGACTTCGCCGGGCAACTCGCCGCGGCCACCCCGGACGGCATCGACGTCTATGTCGAGAACGTCGGCGGAAGGGTCTGGGACGCGGTGTGGCCGCGGCTGAACCGCCACGCCCGGGTCCCGGTCTGCGGCGTGGCGTCGGCCTACAGCGCCACCGGCCGGGGGACCGGCGACATGTCCGCGCTCTTGTCGCACCTCGTGACGCGGAGCATCACGATGCGCGGCTTCGCGTTCCACGAATTCGCCCACCTGCGGCCGCAGTTCGAGGCCGAGGTGGCGGCCGGCCTGCGCGCCGGCGAGCTGGTGCACCACGAGGAGGTCGTGACCGGGCTGGACCGCGCCCCGGCCGCGTTCCTCGGCATGCTGGCCGGCGAACACCTCGGCAAGCGCCTCGTGCGGGTGGGGGCGGATCCCACCCGCTGAGCACCGCGCGCCGTCAGGCGAGCATCGCGTGGATCTCCCGCTCCGCGATCGCCCGCGCCTCCGTCTCGTCCAGGGCCACGCCGCCGGTCTTCAGGACGCGGCTGATGCCCCGTCGGGCATCGTCGCGGTAGCGGGCGTCGATGACGTCGAACTCCAGGTTCTTGATGTAGATCCGCAGCCGGTCCCGCAGCGAACCGTCGGTCAGCGCGGCCTCGACCACCTCGGGCAGCAGGCTGGTGGAGACCAGCAGGGCGTGCGCCACCTTGCGGGCCCGGTCGTCGCGCAGCCCCAGGAGCACCTCCGGCTGGGAGGAGCGGATGATGTGGTCCTTCCACCAGTCGAAGTCGGGCTCGGAGTCGATCGCGCTCAACTCGATGTTCCGTTGCAGCAGGGTGCGGGTCAGGACCTCGACGGCGTACTCGACGTAGCGGTGCCGCTCGCGCCCGGACAGCGCGGCGGCGTAGGCGCGCAGGTCCCGCCGGGCGTCGGGAGCCGAGAAGCAGTAGCGGCGGATGCCGTGGATCTCCGGGTCCAGCAGCGCGTATTCGTAGTTCACGATACGGAACGGGTTGGCGCCGCTTTCGAGTTGCACCGGCCAGGCGTCGGCGCCGGACTCCGGGGTGAACGCCCACGGCTCCGGCGGGCGCGCGGCGTCGCGCATCATGTCCCGCAGGATCGGGGCGCCGTAGAAGCGCTGCGGCAGCAGCGGGCCCGGTCCTCGCGAATAGGCGATGCTCACCCCGGCCGCCTGCGCCCGGCGCAGGAAGCGGTTGTTGTCGAGATAGGTCAGCGACGCCGTGAACCGCGTCAGCGGCGACGGCCGCAGCCCCCCGACGTGGAACACCGCGTCCAGCAGCCGCTCGACCCAGTCCTCGCCCCACACCTCGCGCGCCGCGCCCCGCAGGTTGCGGCCGACGTCGCCCCGCTCGTCGGGGTACAGCGCCCCGACGGTGGCGCTGCCGAACAGGGCCAGCAGCGCGGTGGCGGGGGAGTCGAAGCCGGCGTTGCCCCGAGCCGAACGGACCAGGACGCCGAGCGCGTCCGCCAGCCCGCCGAACGGCGTGGCGGTGTCGACGGTGATCGACGGCTCCAGCTCGGACAGCAGAGTCAGCCCCTCCGGGGTGAACTCGCGCTGTTCGTCGCCGAGACCCATCGACGCCACGACGAACTCGGCCAGCACACGGATCTGTTCCGGGGTGTGGTTGTCGTAGCTGTCGTCCACGACCGCGCGGCGCACCTCGCGGGCCAACGTGTCCGCGTCGCGCTCGACGAGCTCCAGGAAGTCCAGGACCTCGCGCCGGCGGCCGCTCGCGAACGGTACGTCGCGCGAGCGGCGGTTAGCGGCGATCGCGATCTCCGCCAACGACACCTTCGGACCGTAGCGGCTGGTGGAGCCGGATCCCGCGTAGGAACGGACGACCCCGTTGCGGACCCACTGGTTCACGGCTTGGCGGCTGACGCCAACCGCCCGCGAGGCCTCGGCCTGCGTCACCAGGTCGGCGGGCAGTTCGTCCGAGACGGTCTTGGTCCGGAGCCGCTCGGCGGCCCGTTCGAGTGCGCGCACCAGTTCGGGTACGGGAACGGCCCCGCTCTCCCCGAGGGTGAGCGCGAGTCGTTCGAGCGCGATCGAGATCGACTCGTCACCGGTGTTCTGCATAGTACTTATCTTATTGCGAATGCCCGCTGCCCCGGCTTCCCTGCATGTCGGCGCCGTCCCGGTGACACCTGGACGACCACAATAATGTTCGTAATAATGCCCTGATGAGCTATGAACATAATAACGAGCGGGCCGACGTCTTCGTCGGCGGCCGCTGGCGCCCCGGCGGCGCCGGCGAGTTCGAGGTCCTGGACCCGGCCACCGGAGCCGTCGTCTCCCGGGTCTCGGACGGGACCGACGCCGACGGCGTCGCCGCGGTGGACGCCGCGGTCGCGGCCTTTCCCGGCTGGGCCGCGACCGCTCCGCGGGAGCGCTCCGAACTGCTGCGCCGCACCTTCGAGCTGATGCTGCGCGACCGGGAGCAGTTGGCCGCCCTGATCAGCGCCGAGAACGGCAAGGCGCTCGCCGACGCGCGCGGCGAGGTCACCTATGCCGCGGAGTTCTTCCGCTGGTTCGCCGAGGAAGCGGTGCGCACCGCCGGCGACTTCGGGTCGGACCCCGCGGGCGGCACCCGGACCGTGGTGACGCACCGGCCGGTCGGCGTCGCCGCGTTGGTCACGCCGTGGAACTTCCCGGCCGCGATGGCCACCCGCAAGCTCGCCCCGGCGCTCGCGGCCGGATGCACCGCGGTGCTCAAGCCGGCCTCGCAGACGCCGCTCACCGCGCTGGCCCTCACCCGCCTGCTGGTCGAGTCCGGGCTGCCCGACGGCGTCGTCAACGTCGTGCCCACCCGGCGGTCCGGCCCGCTGGTGTCGGCGTGGCTGGCCGATCCGCGCGTGCGGAAGATCTCGTTCACCGGCTCGACCGAAGTCGGCCGCGTGCTGCTGAAACAGACCGCGGACCGCGTGGTCAACACCTCGATGGAACTGGGCGGCAACGCGCCGTTCGTGATCACCGCCGACGCGGACCTGGACACCGCCGTGACGGCCGCGATGCTCGCCAAGTTCCGCGGCGGCGGCCAGGCGTGCACCGCGGCGAACCGCTTCTACGTCCACGAGGACGTCGCCGCGGCGTTCACCGACCGCTTCGGCGCCGCGGTCGAGAAGCTCAGCGTCGGCGCCGCCCTCCAGGGCCACGAGATCGGCCCGCTGATCTCGGCCGACGCCGTCGCGGAGGTCGGTGCGCTCGTGGAGCGGGCCGTCCTCGCGGGCGCGACCATCACGCACCAGGCCAAGGCTCCCGACGACGGCGGCTTCTACTTCCCCCCGACCGTGCTGACGAACGTCGCACCGGACGCCGAGATCGTCCGGACCGAGATCTTCGGCCCCGTCGCCCCGCTGGTGACGTGGAACGACGAAGCGCAGCTGCTGCGCATGGTCAACGACACCGAGATGGGGTTGGCGGCGTACGTGGTGTCCGGCGAACTCGGCCGGGCGATGCGCCTGGCCGAGCGCATCGACGCCGGCATGGTCGGGATCAACCGGGGCCTGGTCTCGGACCCCTCCGCGCCGTTCGGCGGCATGAAGCAGAGCGGCCTGGGCCGCGAGGGGGCCCGGGCCGGCCTCGAGGAGTTCCTGGAGACGCAGTACTTCAGCATCGACTGGCGCGACGGAGGCGAGCGATGAGCGACGACGTCCGGGACCGGCTCGACATCGAGCGGGCCATGCGGCACTACGCCGTCGGCCTCGACGAGCGCAAGTGGGACGAGTGGGACCGCGCGTTCACCGCGGACGGCATCATCGACTTCACCGCGATGGGCGGCAAGCGGGAGACCCGCGACCAGATGCGGGAGCGGCTGAGCAAGCCTGACCCGACCTGGCTGTTCGCGCAACACCCGCTCTACAACACGGTCGTCGCCGTCGACGGCGACACCGCGACGGCGTTCTCGCACTTCCAGATGGAGACCGGGCGCCGCGCCGCGGACGGCCGGGTCACCCGGGTCTCCGGCGGCGGCTCGTACGCGGACACGCTGGCCCGGACCCCCGAGGGGTGGCGCATCACCGAGCGCCGCGTGTTCCTCAAATGGAAGCACACCTTCACGGTCGAGGACGAGGTCGAACGAGGCTGAGGACGCGACGCGCCCGTGTCACCACGGGCGCGTCGACCATCGCGCCGTCCACCACGACGACTCCCGACGACGATGCCGCAGCCGCGGCGACGATCCGCTCGCCCCAGGCCAGTTCGGCGGCCGAGGGGGAGAAGGCGGCGTTGACGGCGGGGACCTGCTTGGGGTGGATGCACAGCTTGCCGCCCAGGCCCAGCTCCCGGGCGTGCGCCAGGTCGGCGTCGAGCACCGCCGGGTCGTCGAGGCGGACCGTGACGCCGTCGAGCGGGCCGGGCAGGCCCGCGGCGGCCGACGCCATCACCAGGCGGCCGCGACTGTAGGCGAACGCCGTTCGCGAGGCCGGGTCCACGCCAAGGTCGGCCGCGAGGTCGACGGTCCCGAGCGCCAGCCGGACCACCCCCGCGGCCGCGATCTCGTCGGCCGCGACCACCCCCCGCGGCGTCTCCACCAGGGCCAGCACCGCGCCGACGCGGGCACCGACCGCGGCCACCTGGGCGGCCGAGTCGGTCTTGGGCAGCATGACGACGGCGCCGGTACCGGCCAGCGCGGCGAGTTCCGCGTCGTGGGTCGCGGTCCCGACGCCGTTCACGCGGACGACGGCGGCGTTGCCCGCGCCCAGCCACGCGACGACGTGCTCCAGCGCCTGCGCCTTGGCCCCGGGCGCGACGGCGTCCTCCAGGTCCAGCACGACCGCGTCCGCCCCGCTCGCGGCGGCCTTGGCGAAACGCTCGGGCCGGTCGCCCGGCACGAACAGGAAGCTGCGGGCCGAGCCGGCGTTGACTGCCGTCACGCGTCCTCCAGGATCAGCGACGCCGCGTGCCACGCCAGTGCGTGCGTCGGCGCCGAGGTGTTCCCGAGGGCTGGTACGGGAACACCGACGCATCGACCACCCGCAGGCCGATCGTACCCCGCACGCGCAGGCGCTCGTCGACGACGTCGTCGGGGTTCGGGCCCATCGCGCAACTCCCCAGCGGGTGGTAGCCGGAGGCGCCCTGGAACAGGCCGACCTGCGCGAAGTCGGCCTCGCTCCGGACGTCGGGACCGGGGATCCGCTCCTCGGTGACCAGGTCGGCCACCGGGCCGGCGCCGAACAGCTCGCGCACGCGCCCGCCGACCTTGGACAGGATCCGCCGGTCCTCCTCGGTGTCGAGGAAGTTGGGCTGGATCGCCACCGGGTCCCCGGGGTCCGGGCCGGTGATGTGGATGTGCCCGCGGCTGGTCGGGCGCAGCGGGTACGCGGCCAGCATCAAGCCCGGCTCGTCGTCGACGGTGAGCTTGTCGTTGTGCATCGTCTTCCCCTTCATCGAGAGGGGGTTGAAGAAGCCGCAGGTGTCGGGGCGGTCGGACGTGGGGTCGGCCTTGAAGTAGACCAGGCAGGTCGCCGAGCCGGCGGCGATGATCCCGTCCCGGCGCAGCAGGTACTTCGCCCCCTGGTACATGCGCTTGGGCCCGCTGTTCACGAGCGGGTTGAACCCGCCGGCGGCGCCCGGCCGGATCTTGTACATGAAGCGCAGCCCGCGGTGTTCGTTCAGCTTCTCGCCGACGTTCGGGCTGTCCGCGACGACCTTCACCCCGGCCCGCGCGAGCACGTCCGCCCGCCCGACTCCGGAGCGCTCCAACAGCGTCGGGGTGTCCAGCGAGCCGCCGCAGACCAGGACTTCCTTGCGGGCGCGGATCTCGATGTGGCGCCCCTTGTGCCGGGTGAGGACGCCGACCGCGCGGGTGCCGTGGAAGAGGATCCGCCCCACTTCCGTGCCGGTGGCCAGGGTGACGTTGCCGCGTTTGAGCGCCGGTCGCAGGAAGGCGCCGGCGGCGGTGACGCGCAGCCCGCCCTTGGTGGAGAACTGCGTGTAGCCGGTGCGCTCGGCGTCCGAGCCGTTGATGTCGAGGACCCGCTTGACCCCGGCCGCGGCGCACGAGGCCATGAACGCCTCGGACACCGGCTCGGTCGGTGCGGTGAGCTCGACGCTCACCGGGCCGCTGCCGCCGTGCAGGTCGGACGCGCCGAGCTGGAAGGACTCCAGGTGCCGGTAGGCGTCCAGGAAGGTGTCCCAGCCCCAGCCGGGACTCCCCTCCTCGACCAGGCGGTCGAAGTCGCCGGCCCAACCGCGGTTCCAGACCAGGCCGTTGATGGTGGTCGAACCGCCGACGACGCGGCCGCGCCACCACGCGTCGGTGGCGTGGTCCGGCCCGAACGGCCCGGCGGTGAACTTCTTCGCGTACCGGTCGGAGTGCATGGTGAAGAAGAAGCCCTTGGGCACCAGGTGCATCGGGTTGCGGTCGTGCCCGCCGGCCTCGATCACCAATATGGTCGCCCGCGACCCGGCCGAGAGCCGCTCGGCCAGGACCGAACCGCCCGCGCCGGACCCGATGATGACGTAGTCGAACTCCATGGTTCCTCCGGACTCAGGCCGAGGCGGCGTCGATGGTCAGGGCCGCCAGCCGGTCGAAATGCCGCGTGGTGGTGCCCAGCGTGAGACCGTTCGTGCCGGCCCGCTTGAAGTACAGGTGCGGCGAGCCCTCCCACGTGAAGCCGAGGCCGCCGTGGAGCTGGATCGCCCCGGCGCTGACGGCCTGGTAGGACTCGCTCGCCACGGCCTTGGCGAGTGCGGCCGCGAGCCGCGGGTCGTCGGTGCCGTCCTGGAGTGCCCAGACGCCGTGATAGGCCGCCGACCGGGCGGTCTCGACCGCGATCAGCAGGTTCGCGCAGCGGTGCTTGACCGCCTGGAACGCGCCGACGGGCTGGCCGAATTGCTTGCGCGTGCCGACGTGCGCGACGGTGGCGTCGAGCATCCGCTGCGCCCCGCCGACCGATTCGACGGCCAGCAGCACCGTGGCCACCAGCGCGGCCCGCTCGACGGCACCGACCGCCTCGGTGCCGGAGGCCAGCAGCCGTGCGGGCGTCGCGGCGAAGGAGACCGCGGCCTGGCGGCGCGTGAGGTCGAGGGTGGTCAGCGCGGTGCGGGTCAGGCCCTCGGCGTCCCCGGCCACGGCGAACAGCGCCGGGCCGTCCGGGGTCCGGGCCAGCACCAGCAGGGTGTCGGCGGCGGCTGCGTCGGGGACCTGGGCCGCCGCGCCGGTGAGCCGCCAGCCGTCGTTGTCGGTGGCCTCGATGGTGACGGCGTCCTCGTCCGGGACTCCGGTGGCGAGCGGGGCGACGAGCGTGGCCACGCGATCGCCGGTGCACAGCGGCGGCAGCAGCTCGCGCTTGGCGTTCTCGTCGGACAGCGCCACCAGCGTCGGCATGGCCAGCGCGAGGCTGCCGAGCACCGGCCCGCAGACCAGGGCCGCGCCGAGTTCGTCGACGACGACGGCCTGGGCGACCAGCCCGGCGCCGTCCCCGCCGTACGCCTCGGGGACGGCCAGGCCGAGGACGCCGAGCTCGGTGCCCAGCCGGCGCCACAGGCCCGGGTCGTGGCCCAGCTCGGATTCCATATGCTCGCGCACCACGGCCTCGGGGGACACCTCGGCGCAGAACTCGCGCAGCATCGAACGCAGTTGGACGATCTCGTCGTCGAACTCGAACTCCTGGCTCATCGGGGGATGTCCTTCCAGGCGACGCCCTTGTCGGCGCGCAGTTCCTGCGGCAGCTTGAGGACGCGTTCGCCGATGACGTTGCGCATGATCTCCGAGGTGCCGCCTTCGAGCGTGGTGGCGCGGGAACGCAGGTACTTGCGTTGGATCGCGGCCGGGCCGGACTCGTCGTCCGGCGCGTCGAGCGAGTAGGTGTCGATCAACGTCCCTTCCGGGCCGAGCAGTTCCAGGCAGAACTCGTAGACCGCCTGGGCCAGTTCGGAGTTGAGCAGCTTGATGATCGCGCTCTCGGCGCCGACCGCCCCCGTGCTCGCCGCCACCCGGGCCCGGTCGCCGGTCAGCCGCTGCGCCTCCGCCCGGACCCAGAGCCGGACCAGCCGGTCGCGCAGCACCGGGTCGTGCCGCTCGGGGTGCGCCGCCCACAGGGCCAGGGCGTCGGCGATCGGGCCGCTGCCCCGGGCCGCCACGCGGTCGCCGAGCGAGGTGCGTTCGTCGCCGAGGGTGCTGTTGGCGACGATCCAGCCCTCGCCGACCGCGCCGAACCGTTGGCTGTCGGGGATGTGCACGTCGTCGAGGAACACCTCGTTGAACGCGGCCCGCCCGGTGATCTGGCGCAGCGGCCGTACGGTGATCCCCGGGGACCGCATGTCGACCACGAAGAACGTCAGGCCCTTGTGCTTGGGCACGTCGGGATCGGTGCGGGCCAGCAGGATCGCCCAGCGGGAGAGGTGGGCCAGGCTGTTCCAGACCTTCTGGCCGTTCACCAGCCAGCCGTCGCCGTCGCGGACCGCCCGGGTGGCCAGGCCGGCCAGGTCGGATCCCGCGCCCGGCTCGCTGAACAGCTGGCACCACTTCTCCTCGCCGGTGGCCAGCGGGCGCAGCAGGCGGGCGGCGAACTCCCGGCCCGCGTAGCGGCGGATCGTGCCGGCCACGATGCCGTAGCCGATGGTGTTCACCGTCCGGGGCTCGGGCCCGCCGGCCTCGCGCATGACCCGGTTGGCCAGCGGCTGGAGGGCGCGGGGCGCGTCCAGGCCGCCGAGCCCGGCCGGGAAGTGCACCCAGGTCAGCCCGGCGTCGTACCAGGCGCCCATGAGCTGGGGGAGCGGAGTCGAGGCGGGCGGGTGCTCGGCCACCACCCGGCGGGCGGTGGCCTCGACCAGCTCGGCGTCGGGCGTGGTCGCCGGCTTTGCGGTCATCGGGCTCCTCGGGGACGACAGGGAAGAAGTCAGTGAATGACTTCAGCATAACTTGAACTTTGTTGTCTCGGCTCAGGCGAGCACGGCGTTCCCGACCCGCTCGCCCGGGGTGAAGCGGACGGGGATCGCGAACGGGCCCACCACCGACGGGGTCTGCGGGTGCTGGTGCCACACCACGTCGCCTGCCGGGCGCAGGTCGGGCAGGCGGGTGACCAGCGCCGTGAACATGGTCACCAGTTCGGCGCGGGCCAGGTGGGAGCCGAGGCAGAAGTGCCGCCCGGCGCCGAACGCGAGGTGCGGATTCGGCGAGCGGTGGATGTCGAAGGTGTCCGGGTCGGCGAACATCTCCGGGTCCCGGTTGGCCGCGCCGTAGTAGCCGACCAGCTTGGTGCCCTTGGCCACGGCGACCCCGGCGAACTCGGTGTCGCGCGCGGCGGTGCGGCGCTGGAACACGATGGGCGGGTCGAACCGCAGCATCTCCTCGACCGCCTGGGGCACCAGCGACGGGTCGTCGACGAG
Organism: Yinghuangia sp. ASG 101; assembly: GCF_021165735.1. Lineage (GTDB taxonomy): Bacteria > Actinomycetota > Actinomycetes > Streptomycetales > Streptomycetaceae > Yinghuangia. The sequence continues at coordinate 7,154,288 of NZ_CP088911.1, forward strand.
GGCGCGGTGCGCCTCGGGGTTCTGGAACAGCCGGTGCATGCCGGTGGCGAGGAGGTTGCGCGAGGTGTCGCTGCCGGCCGAGACCAGGAGCTGGAAGTCGAGCTGGAACTGGTGCTCGTCGAAGGGGATGTCCAGGACCTCCGCGTGGGCGATCTTGGTCAGCATGTCCTCGCGGGGCTCGGCCGTCCGCTCCCGGTAGGCGTCACTGGCCCAGGAGTAGAGCATCGCGGCGGCCTCGGCCCCGATGCCGTACGACGGATCGGTGCCCCGGGCCAGCGTCGCCGCGGCCTCGAACATCACCAGCGACTGCTCGCGCGGCAGGCCGATCAGGTCCGCCATGACGAAGCTGGCCATCCGGCCGGCGATGTCGTCGACGAAGTCGCACTCCCCCTTCTCGACGACGCGGTCGATGATGTCGTCGACCAGCCCGGCCAGCACGTCGTGCTGGGCCCGGACCGCTTTCACGCCGAGTTCCGGGCTGAGCAGCCTGCGGTGCGCGGTGTGGTGCGGCGCGTCGGAGAAGATCAGGTGGTGGTGGGTCTCGTCCCCGTGCAGGGCGGTGTCGCTGATCAGCGTGGTCGGGGCGTTGCGGTAGGTGTCCGCGTCCGTCTCCAGCGCCTTGACGTCCGCGTACCGGGTGAGGGCGTAGAAGCCGGGGCCGCCGGGCTCCGCGTGCCAGTGCACCGGGTCGTTCTCGCGCAGCCACTTGTACAGCTCGTAGGGCTGTCCCGCCACGTAGTGGGCGGGGTCGAGCAGGTCGATCTCCATGTGACACCTCGGCTGGGCGGTCGGATGAGCGTCAAGTGTTGTTCTACTTATCCTGTAACAATCTTGTACTTGGTCACAAGAGAAGGCTGCATTATTGTTTGGAAGGAGTAGAGCGTGAATCGACCATGACAGCGATGTGCCTGCCAGGAGGACACCGTTGAGCGCGACGACCCCCACGACCCGTACCTACCGGACGCACAACCCCGCCACCGGTGAGACCCTGCGCGAGTACGCCTTCCTGAGCGACGACGAGCTGGCGGCCAAACTGGCCCTCGCCCACCAGGCATACCTGGCCTGGCGCGAGGTGCCGATCGCCGAACGCGTCGCGCTGTTCCTCAAGGTGGCCGACCTGATCGAGGCCAGGCTTCCGGAGCTGGCCCGGCAGGCCACGCTGGAGATGGGCAAGACCCTCCGCGACTCCCTGGGCGAGGGCTCCGGCGCGGTGGGCATGTTCCGCTACTACGCCGAGCACGGCGAGGCCCAGCTCGCCGACGAGGTGATCGCGTCGCCGGGCTTCGCGAAGCTGGTGCTGCGCCGCGAGCCGGTCGGCGTCGTCCTCGGGATCGAGCCGTGGAACGCGCCGCTCTACCAGGCGATGCGGGCCACCGCCCCCAACCTGATCCTCGGCAACACCGTGATGGTGAAGCCGGCCGAGATCTGCCCCGGATCGACGCTGATGTTCGACGAGATCTTCCGCGAGGCCGGCTTCCCCGAGGGCTGCTACCAGACCGTCCTGGCCTCGACCGACCAGGTATCGGCGCTGATCGCCGACGACCGGGTGCGCGCCGTGACGCTCACGGGCTCCGACCGTGCGGGCTCGGCCGTCGGCGAGCAGGCGGGCCGGCACATCAAGCCGGTGGTCCTGGAACTGGGCGGCTCGGACGCCTTCATCGTGCTGGACTCGGCCTCCGTCGACCTCGCCGCCGGGACCGCCGCCGCCTGCCGCCTCGTGCTGGGCGGGCAGGCCTGCGCGCTCCCCAAGCGGGTCATCGTCACCGAGGGCGTCGCGGACGACTTCGTCGCGAAGTACGTTGCCGCGTTCGCCGCGCAGGTGGTGGGCGACCCGTTCGACGAGGACGTGACCGTCGGCCCGATGTCCAGCCAGGCCGCGGCCGACCTGTTGCAGGAGCAGCTCGACGACGCCGTCGCCAAGGGCGCCGCGGTGCTCCTGGAAGGCGGCAAGGCCGAGGGGCCGGGATCGTTCTTCACGCCCGCGGTGATCACCGGGGTCACCCCCGACATGCGGCTCTACCGCGAGGAGGCGTTTGGCCCGCTCGGCGTGGTCTACCGCGTGGCGGACACCGAGGCCGCGGTGCGGCTCGCCAACGACAGCCCCTACGGCCTCGGCGGCGCCGTCTTCGGGGAGGCCGAGGAGGCGCTGGCGGTGGCCGGTCGGATCGACACCGGCGGCGTCGGGGTGAACACCTTCCTGGGCTCGCCGACCGAGGCGCCGTTCGGCGGCACCAAGCGCTCCGGCGTCGGCCGTGAGCTGGGCGGCCGTACCGGCATCGACATGTTCGCGAACCTCAAGACGTACGGCTTCCCCACCTGACCCGGCTCCGCCCCAGCACGCCCCGGCACCAAGGAGTGTTCCGATCAGCACCCGTCGCACTGTCTCGCCCCGTCGCACGTACACCAAGTCCGAACTCGACGCGCTCGCGCTCCGCTACCGCACCTGGGGCACGTGGGGCCCGGACGACGAGGCCGGCGCGCTCAACCACATCACCCCCGAACGGGTGGCCGCGGCGGCCGCGCTGGTGCGTACGGGCAAGACGTTCTCCCTGGCCATCCCGCTCGACCGCGACGGCCCCATGCCCTCGCGGACCGCGCGCGTGAACCCGCAGCACCAGATGTACAAGCACGGGGGCGACCTGCTGGCCGACTGGGACAACGCCCGCCACGGCATGCAGTCCACCGACGACGGCATCTACATGCCGTTGCAGTGCGCCACCCAGTGGGACGCCTTCTGCCATGTCTTCTACGACGGCGTCACCTACAACGGGCACGGCCCCGAGAGCGTCACCAGCCAGGGCGCCGTGCACAACAGCATCGCCCAGGTGGCCGACCGGGTGGTCGGCCGCGGCGTCCTGCTCGACTTCCCGCGGTTCTACGGCGTCGACTGGCTTGAACCCGAGGACGCCATCCAGGACGTCGACATCGCGGCGTGCGCGAAGGCCCAGGGCGTCGAGATCGGCCCGGGCGACATCGTCCTGATCCGCACCGGCCACATGCGCCGGCGCAGGTCCGAGGGGCAGCAGCACTGGGGCGACTACGCCGCCGGCCCCGCGCCCGGCCTGGGGGTCAGCAGCGCCGACTACCTGTTGCCGCGGAAGATCGCCGCGGTCGCGGGGGACACGTGGGGCCTGGAGAGCGTGCCGAGCGAGTCCCTGCCCGAGGCCAAGTTCGCCCTGCACGTGATCTTCCTGGTCAACGCCGGGGTGCTGATCGGGGAGATCTGGGACCTCGAGGACCTGGCCGCGGACTGTGCCGCCGACGGTGTCTACGAGTGCTTCCTGAGCGCACCGCCGCTCACCGTGACCGGCGCGGTCGGCTCGCCGCTCAACCCGATCGCCGTCAAGTGACCGACCCCCGAGGAGGGACGACCATGCCGGACTACCGGTTCATTACCTATGAACTGCTCGACGAAGGGACCATCGCCCGGATCGCGCTGAACCGTCCGCGCTACCGCAACGCCCAAAACCGCTCGCTGCTCGTCGAGTTGGACGAGGCGATGCTCCGGGCCGAGGCGGACGACACGGTGCGCGTGGTGATCCTCGCCGGCAACGGCATGACGTTCTCCTCCGGCCACGACATGGGCACCCCCGAGCGCGCGGTCGAGCGGGCCGAAGGACCGGACCAGCACCCGACGTTCCGGGTCAACGGAGGCACCAAGGTCAGCACCGAGAAGCGCATGGTCCAAGAGTGGCACTACTACTACCAGAACTCGCTGCGGTGGCGGAATCTGCGCAAGATCACCATCTGCTCGGTGCAGGGGCCGGTGCACGCGGCCGGCCTGACCTTCGCGTGGTCCTGCGACCTGATCGTCGGCGCCGAGGGCACGACGTTCTCCGACCCCGTCGGTACGCGCCTGGGCATGTGCGGTGTCGAATACTTCGCCCACCCCTGGGAGTTCGGCCTGCGGCGCACCAAGGAACTGATGCTCACCGGCGGTGACGTCACCATCGACGAGGCCCAGCGCATCGGCATGGTGAGTCAGATCTACCCGGCCGACGAACTGGTCGAGCGGACCTTGGAGTACGCCCGCGAGATCGCCAAGCGGCCGACCATGACCGCCTTGATGATCAAGGAGGCGGTCAACCAGACCCAGGACAATATGGGCTTCCACAACGCGCTCCAGGCCTGTTTCAGCCTGCACCAGATCAACCACGCGCACTGGGCCGAGATCCACGGCGGGCGGGTGGCCCACGCGACGATCGAGGACGGGGCCGTGGACTGGCGCAAAGGCGCCTCGTCGGCCAAGCCCGACCAGGACCCGCAGGCGGCGGAGGTGGCCCGGTGAACGAGCCGTGGACCGATCGGGACGCGGATTGGACGCCCGACTACGCGGGCCTGATGCGGCTCGACGGCCACGTGCATGTGGTTCTGGGCGCCGGGTTCGGCATCGGGCGGCAGACCGCGCACGCGCTGTCCGCCTTCGGCGCCACGGTGGTGTGCGTCGACCGCGACCAGGAGCGCGCCGGGAAGGTGGCGGCCGAGGTCGGCGGCATCGCGTGGACCGGCGACATCACCGACCGTGACGCGATGGCGGGCCTGTTCGACTTCGTCGAGGAGCGCTGCGGGCGCCTCGACGGCGTCGTCGACATCGTCGGGCTGTCGATCTACCGGCAGGTCCAGGACCTGTCCGACGACGACTGGCTGTTCCACGTCGACATCGTGCTCAAGCACGCGTACCTGGCGATCAGTTACGCCGCGAAGTTCTGGGAGCGCACCGGCACCGGAGGCTCGATGGCCTTCGTCGCCTCCGTGGCGGGGCTGGCGAGTTCGCCCAAGCTGGGCGCGTACGGGGCGATGAAGGCGGCGCTCATGTCCCTGGTGCGCACATCGGCGGTGGAGTTGGGCCCGCTCGGAGTCCGGGTCAACGCGGTGGCGCCGGGCATCATCCGGACGCCGCGCCAGCAGGCCAACCCGCGCTGGACCCCGGAGCTCGTCCAGGCCAACGTCGACAAGACGCCGCTGGGCAAGCCGGCCTACCCGTCGGACATCGCCAGTGTCCTGCTGTTCCTGGTCTCGCCGCTCGCCGGGCACGTCACGGGTGAGACGGTCGTCGTCGACGGCGGCAACCACGTGTTGTTCAACGTCAGTTCGCCCGAGCCGGAGCGCAGGGCCTGAGACGGGACAGCCGCCGCCCTCCGTCGCGTCGTCGACGGAGGACGGCCCGGTGGTCCGGGTGGAGACCGGTGCGCCCGGTTCAGCCGGCGGTCGGCCGCAGCAGGTCGCCCAGCGGCAGGGCCTTCGGGATGTCCCGCTTGACCACCTTGCCGCTGGAGGTGCGGGGGAGAGCGTCGTCGACCAGGGCGATCCGTACCGGCACCTTGAACGCCGCCAGGTGACCGGCGGCGAAGCCGCGCAGCGCCTCGGCGTCGAGCCCGCTGCCGGGCCGGAGCCGGACGACGGCGACGAGTTCCTCGCCCAGCGCCGGGTGCGGCGCGCCCAACGCGGCCGCCTCGACGACGTCGGGGTGGGCGTTCAGCACGGCCTCGACCTCGGCGCACTGGATGTTCTCGCCGCCGCGGATCACGGTGTCCTTGAGCCGCCCGACGATGTAGACCAGACCGGCGGCGTCGATCCTGCCCAGGTCGCCGGTGCGGAACCAGCCGTCGCGGAACTCGGCGGCGTCGGGCACCCCGAGGTAGCCCGCCACCACCTGGGGGCCGCGGATGGCGATCTCGCCCTCCTCGCCGGCACCGAGCCGCCGCCCGTCCTCGTCCAGGATCGCCACCTCGGCGGTGGGGAGCGGGCGTCCGACACTGTCCGGGTGTTCGGCGAAGTCGGCCGCCGAGATCGAGACCACGCCCGAGGTCGTCTCGGTCAGCCCGTAGCCCGTGCGCGGGGTGACCCGGTCGCCGAACCGCTCGGCCACCGCCGCGATCACCTTGGTGGGCACGGCGGACCCGCCCATCCCGAGCACCCGCAGACTGTCCAGGTCGTGCCCGGCCGCGGCCGCCAGGAAGGTCTGGATCACGAACGGCGGTCCGGCCAGCTCGTTGGCCCGTTCCGTCCCGACCAGGCGGACCGCCTCCTCGGCGTCCCACTTGTACATGAGCACCAGGCAGTGCCCGGAGTACGCGGCGGTGTAGAGGGTGTTGAGGCCCGCGATGTGGAAGAACGGGAAGGTCACGACCTTGGTCGACGGCGCCGGGGGCAGGATCTCGTGCGGGCCGTCGGGGGTGGCGGGCTCGATGCGCATCGCCCGGATCAGCTTGTTGAGCAGCGACGCCGCGTGGTTGCGGTGCGTGTGCAGCGCGCCCTTGGGCTTGGCGGTGGTCCCGGACGTGAACATGATCGTCGACGGGTCCCCGGGGGCGACCTCGGCGTCGGGTGGGGCGACCGGGCGGCCGGCGTCCGCCACCACGGCGTCGAAGCCCACCACGTCGACCCGGGCCGCGGGTGTCTCGGCGCAGCGCACCGCGACCACGGTGCGAACGCCGCTCGCGGCCAGGTCCTCGTCGGCCAGCAGCGCGATCCGCTCGCGGTCGGCCACCAGCACCACCGGACGGGACTCCGCGACGACGTCGGCCAGTTCCCGGGTCCGCAGCCAGCCGTTGTAGGGCACGGCGACGGCGCCGACGACCTGGGCGGCCCAGAAGGTGAAGACGAACTCGGGGTAGTTGCGCATCGCGATCCCGACGCGGTCGCCCTTGGCGACCCCCAGCCCGCGCAGCGCGTGGGCGAGGGCGACCACCGTGTCCCACTGGTCGTGGTAGGTCCAGCGGCGGTCCCGGTACACGAGAGCGGTCCGGTCGCCGTGCGCGGTGGTGGCCAGGAAGGCGTCGCGCAGGGTGCGCGGGTCCCGGTCGAACACCTCCAGGGGGCCGTGGCCGAGGTCGACCCGGGCCAGCGGGAACGCCCCGCCGGGCGCGGTCAGGATCCGGAGCCGGGACACCTCGTCCAAGGGCATGAGGCACTGCCTTTCGCGTGTCTGCAATGGTGTTACATAATAACAACACAAGTTGAAGCTTGTTGAGGAGGGCAATCGTGGATGTGACCACCCGGCAGGGCACCTTCCGAGGGGCGCCGACGAGCGGCGGCTGGTCCTTCAAGGGGATCCCGTACGCGGCCGCCCCCCTCGGCGAGGCCCGGTTCGCGGCCCCCCGCCCGCCGGAGCCGCACGAGGGTGTCGCCGACGCGACGGGCTACGGCGCCACGGTCTCCACCCCGCCGCAGCGATCGGCGGTGATGGACGCCCTCCTGCCGGACCCGCGGCGCCCCGGGCCCAACGGCTTGAACCTCAACGTCTGGACCCCGGACGCCACGGGCCGCGCACCGGTCCTGGTCTTCGTGCACGGCGGCGGATTCGCCACCGGAGCCGGCTCGACCACCGCCTTCGACGGCACCGCGTTCGCCCGGGACGGCATCGTCGCGGTGACGATCAACTACCGCCTGGCCGCCGAGGGTTTCGGGTTCTTCCCGGACGCCGTACCCAACCGCGGGGTGCTCGACATCGTCGCCGCCCTGGAGTGGGTCCGGGCCGAGATCGCCGCCTTCGGGGGCGACCCGGCGCGGGTGACGATCTGCGGGCAGTCGGCGGGCGCGATGGCCGTCTGCACGCTGCTGGCCGTGCCGCGGGCCCGCGGGCTGTTCCGCCGGGCGATCTCGCAGAGCGGCACCGCCCACCACGTCCACACGATCGAGCGGGCGCAACTGGTGTCCGCCGAACTGGCCCGCGAGCTGGGGACCAAGCCGACCGCCGAGGCGATCGCCGCGGTGCCGGAAGACCGGCTGCACGCGGCGAGCAACGCCGTCATGAACCGGCTGACCTCCGGCCGCGACCCCAGGTTCGCCGGGTTCACGCGGCTGACCTTCCAGCCGGTCGTCGACGGCGACATCCTCCCCGAACACCCGTTCCCGGCCGTGGCCGCGGGCGCGAGTTCCGGCGTTGACCTGCTGATCGGCGCCAACGCCGACGAGTACGGCCTGTTCGTCGCCCCCACCGGTATGTGGGACACGCTGAACGAGGACGCGCTGCGGGCGTCCACCGCGCGGATCTGCCCCGACCCCGACGCGATGATCGCGGCGTACCGGGCCCGGCGCCCGGACGCGAGTCCGGCCGAGCTGTTCGTCGCGATCCAGTCCGACTGGTTCTGCGTCGCCCCCACCGAGCGGCTCGTCGCCGCGCGCCGAGAGGGCACGTACGCCTACCAGTTCGCCTGGCGGCCCCCGACGTACGACGGCCGGGTCGGCGCCTGCCACACCCTCGAGATCCCGTTCGTCTTCGACACCCTCGACGACCCCTGGGGCAGCGAGCTGCGCGGGACCGGCGCCCCGCAGGCGGTGGCCGACGAAGTGCACGCCGCCTGGGTGGCGTTCGTCCGCGACGGCGACCCGGGGTGGCCGGCGCACGGCGCGGCCGGGACGGTCCGCCGCTTCGGGGCGCCGAGCGAGACGGTGACCGATCCGTGGGCGGAGGCCCGCGAGACCTGGGCCGGACGGGACTTCTGACGCGATGCTGATCCTCGACGCGCAGGTCCATGTGTGGAAGGCGTCCACGCCGGAGCGCCCGTGGCCGGCCGACGCCATCGAGCCGCAGCGCCCGGTGCCGCTCGAAGTGCCGGAGGTGGCCGCCGAGTTGGCCGGCGCGGGGGTTTCCGGGGCGCTGCTGCTCGGCCCGACGTGGGAGGGGTCGCGCAACGACTACGTGCTGGCCGCGGCCGCCTCCGATCCCTCCCGGTACGGCGCGATCTGCCGCTGGGACACCGGCAGTTCCGCCGACGCCGAGCGGCTGGCCGACTGGCGCTCGGTCGCCGGGATGCGGGCGATCCGGATGTCGCTCAACCGCGGCGACGTCGCGGGCGTCCTGGCCGCGGCCCGGCGCAGCGGATTCTTCGCCGCGGCCGAGCGCCACGGGGTGCCGCTCAGCGTCTACGCTCCCGGCCGGTACGACCTCTACCGCGACCTGGCCGAGGCGTACCCCGGCCTGCGGATCGCGATCGACCACGCCGCGGTCGAGACGTCCGACCGTCCCCTGGCCGAGGCGGTCGCCCCGCTGGCCGGGCTGGCCGCCTACCCGAACCTCGCGGTCAAGGCCTCGGCGCTGCCGTGCTTCCTCGACCCGGCCGCGGAGGCGCGCCCCTACCCGTCGATCACCGAGGCGGTGTACCGCATGGTCGAGGCGTTCGGCGCCGAGCGGGTGTTCTTCGGCTCCGACCTGTCCCGGTTGCCGGTGCCCTACGCCGACCTCGTCGACGTCTTCGTGCACCATCTGCCCGGGTTGTCCGACGCCGAGCGGGCGCTGGTCTGCGGCCGCGGGCTGGCCGGGTGGCTGGGGTGGCGGGAGGCGTGCGGTGCCTGACTTCGTACGGGTCGCGACGCGCGGCCCGGTCCTGCTGGTCACGCTGGACCGCCCGGCCAAGCGCAACGCGGTGAACGCCGAGATGACCCTCGCCCTCGACGCCGCGTTCGACCGGCTCGACGGCGACCCCGCGCTGCGGGTCGGGGTGCTCGCGGCCGAGGGGCCGTACTTCTGCGCCGGCACCGACCTGCGGACCGGCGCCGGGCCGCACACCGCACGGGGCGGGATGTACGGCGTCATCCGTCGCCGCCGACACAAGCCGCTGGTGGCCGCGGTCGCCGGGCCGGCACTGGGCGGTGGGTTCGAACTGGTGCTCGTGGCCGACCTGGTGGTGGCGTCCCGCGACGCGTGGTTCGCGCTGCCCGAGACCACGCGCGGGCGGGTGCCCGCGGGCGGGGGCCTGTTCCGCGCGCCGGACCGGCTGCCGCGCAACATCGCCGTCGAACTGATGCTCACCGCCGGGAGGCTGGAGGCGGAGCGGGCCCATCACCTCGGGCTGGTGAACCGGCTGACCGAGCCGAACGACGTCCTCGCGGAGGCGCTGGACCTCGCCCTGGCCACCTGCGGGGGAGCGCCCGAGGCGGTGGCCGAGCTGTTCACCGCGCTGCACGCGTCATCCGCCGCCGACGACGCGGCCGGCTGGGCCGCCACACACACCGCGAGGACCACCCTGCTGGCCTCGGACGACCGCACCGAAGGCAACGCCGCGTTCGTCGAGCGCCGCGCTCCGCGCTGGGTCCCCGACGACGACGTACGCAAGGAGGTGCTCGGATGAGGGAGCAGCGACGCGGCCGGTCGATCGCGATGACGCGCGACGAGGTCGGCGTTTTCCTGGACGCCGAGCGGGTCTGCCGGGTGGCCACGATCGGTGCCGACGGACACCCCCACGTGGTGCCGCTCTGGTTCGTCTGGGACGGCTCCGCGCTGTGGCTGAACTCCGTCGTCCGCAGCAGGCGGTGGGCCGACCTGCGGCGGGACCCCCGGGTCTCGGTGGTCGTCGACGCCGGGGACGACTTCGACGAGCTGCGCGGCGTCGAGCTGTTCGGCGAGGTCGAGGTGGCCTCGGAGGTGCCCCGCACGTCCGAGCCACGGCCGGAGCTGACCGACGTCGAGCGTCGTTACGCCGAGAAGTACTCCGGTACGCCCGATTTCGTGGCCGACGGACGGCACGCGTGGCTCCGGATGCGCCCCGCCGCGGTGGTGAGCTGGGACTTCCGCAAGAACCCGGCGCTGAAACCGCGCCGGAGCGGTTGACGCCGCTCCGGACCCCGAGCATGATTACAACATCATTATAGGATGGCTGTAACTTGGCTTGAAAAAGATTGAAGCCGAGCCGTCCGGCCCGCGACGACGCGTCGCCTGACCCGAGGTACGCCCGTGGACACCTTCTTGCCCTTCATCGTCTCCGGTCTGGTGACCGGATCGGTCCTGGGCCTGGCCGGCACCGGCCTGGTCCTGACCTACAAGACGTCCGGCATCTTCAACATCGGCCACGGGGCGATCGCCGCCGCTGCCGCGTTCGTCTTCTACTGGCTGCACATCGACCACCAACTCGACTGGTGGCTGGCCGGATTCATCGCCGTGTTCGTGTTCGGGCCGCTGTCCGGCCTGGTGCTGTCCGCGGTGAGCCTCAAACTCAGCAACCAGCGGCCCGCCCTCAAGGTCGTCGCCACGGTCGGCGTCGTGCTCCTGGTCCAGGGGCTGGCCACGGTCAAGTACGGCTTCAACGCCCTCCGGCTGCCGCCGTTCCTGCCCAAGGCGACCGAGATCGTCCGCATCGGCGGCGTCAACATCACGTACGCCCAGATCACCATCATGGCGATCTCGCTGGTCGCCGTGACGCTGCTCTACTACTTCTTCCGGGTCAGCCGGACCGGCCTGGCGATGCGGGCCGTCGTCAACGACCCCGACCTGGTCGCTTTGCACGGCACCAGCCCGCAGGCGGTGCAGCGGCTCTCCTGGAGCATCGGCTCCTCGTTCGCGGCGATGTCCGGCGTCCTGATCGCCCCGACCATGGGCATCGACTCGGTGACCATGACCTTCCTGGTGGTCCAGGCGTTCGGCGCCGCGGCGGTCGGCGCCTTCTCGAACATCCCGCTGACCTATGTCGGCGCGCTGGCGGTCGGCGTGGCGTCCAACGTCATCACCAAGTTCGCCACCGACACCCCCGCCCTGCGCGGCCTGAACACCGCGCTGCCGTTCATCCTGCTCCTGGTCGCGCTCATGGCCATCCCCAAGCGCAAGCTCGACCTGCCGTCGCGCGCCGAGCAGCCACCGAAGATCCCCTACCAGGGGCCGCTCGGCACGCGGCTGATCGGCGGTGCCGTGGTCCTCGCGTTCCTGCTGATCGCGCCGAACCTGTTCAGCGGCCAGCTCACCTACCTGACCGTCGGGCTGACCCAGGCCATCGTGCTGTTCTCGCTCGGCCTCCTGGTCCGCACGGCCGGCATGGTCTCCCTGTGCCAGGCGGTGTTCGCCGCGATCGGCGCCGTCACCTTCGCCCAGGTCGCCGAGGGCTGGGGCCTGCCCTGGCTGGTCGGCGTGCTGCTCTCGGCGCTGATCGTGGTGCCGGTGGCGGCCCTGCTGGCGCTCCCGGCGATCCGGCTCCAGGGCCTGTTCCTGGCCCTGGCCACGCTCGGCTTCGGCCTGTCGATGGAGGGCTGGGCGTACCAGAAGGACTGGTTCTTCGGCACCACCGGCACCGGGCGCCCGATGCCGCGGTCGGGCGGCATGGACTCCGACGAGAACTGGTACTACGTCGTGCTGGCCTTCTTCGTGGTTGCCGCCCTGCTGATGGTGGTGATCCACACCAGCCGGCTGGGCCGCACGCTGCGGGGCCTGTCCGAGGCGACGCTCGCGGTGCGCACCCTGGGCCTGAACACGAACCTGCTCAAGCTGATCGTGTTCTGCATCGCCGGGTACTTCGCCGGCATCGGCGGGATCCTCTACGGCAGCACGGTGAACTACTCCGTGCTGGGCGACCAGTACTACGCGGCGTACTACTCGCTGGTGATGGTGGCGACGCTCGCGCTGATGCCGTTCCGCGAGCCCTGGTACGCGGTGGTGGCCGTGGTCGCCGCGATGATCCCGGCGTTCTGGCACAGTCCCAACGCCCAACCGTGGCTCAACGTGATGTTCGGCTTCTTCGCCATCGTCATCGCCACCCAAGGCGGCGCCGACACGCTGCCGCAGAAGGCCCGCGACTGGATCGACCGGCGGTTCCGCCGGAAGCAGGACACCGGCCCGCTGGTGGCGGTCGAGTCCGACCCCTGGACGATGCCGTCGCACGCCAGCGGCCTGGAGATCCGCGACCTGACCATCCGGTACGGCGGCCGTACCGCCGTGGACCAGGTGAGCCTGACGGCCCCGGTCGGCCGGATCACCGGTCTGATCGGCCCCAACGGCGCCGGAAAGACGACCCTGTTCAACGCGGCCGGCGGCCTGCTCACCCCGGCCGGCGGGTCGGTGCTGCTGCAAGGCCAGGACGTCACCGGTCTCAACGCCGCGGCGCGGGGCCGCCGCGGGCTGGGACGGACGTTCCAGCTGATGCAGCTCGCCGACTCGCTCACGGTGGGCCAGAACGTCGCCCTCGGGGTGGAGTCCGGCCTGGCCGGCTCCAACCTGCGCGGCCAGATCCTGGCCACCCGGTCGGAACGCCGCGAGACGCTCGAGGCCGCCGAGTACGCCATGGAGCTGTGCGGCATCAGCGACCTGCGCAACGTGAACGCGGGGCAACTCTCGACCGGCCAGAGACGCCTGGTCGAGCTGGCACGCTGCCTCAGCGGCCCGTTCGACACGCTGCTGCTGGACGAGCCGTCCTCCGGCCTCGACCCGATGGAGACCGAGAAGTTCGGGGAGACGCTGACGCGGGTGGTCCGAACCCGCGGCTGCGGCATCCTCCTGGTCGAGCACGACATGGCCCTGGTCCTGCGGATCTGCGCGGACATCTACGTCCTGGACTTCGGCAAGCTGCTGTTCCACGGCACCCCGGACGAAGTCCGCACCAGCCCCGTCGTGCGGGCGGCCTACCTCGGCTCCGAGACCGAGATCCGAGACGACCTGAGCGACGAGATCGAGGAGGCGGTCCGATGACCGACCAGCTCACCCGGGCCGGGGCGAACGGCGCCCTCGCCGCCAAGGCGGACGCCCCCGCTCTGGAACTGCGGAACGTCCACGCCAGTTACGGCACCACGACCGTGCTCCGGGACGTCTCGCTGAGCGTGGCCCCCGGCTCGGTCACCGCGCTGATCGGCCCCAACGGCGCCGGCAAGACCACGTCGCTGCGGGTGGCCTCCGGGCTGATGCGACCGAACGGCGGCCAGGTGTTCGTCGACGGGGTCGACGTCACGAAGTCGTCCGCGGCCCGCCGGGCCAAGCAGGGCATGTGCCATGTCCCCGAGGGGCGCGGGGTCTACCGGAACCTGACGGTGCGGGAGAACCTGCTCATGCAGGCCAACTCCTCGAACGCCAAGGAGACCATCGAGATCGCCACGTCGGTCTTCCCCCGGCTGGGCGAGCGCCTGTCCCAGAAGGCGGGCACCATGTCCGGCGGCGAGCAGCAGATGCTGGCTCTGTCGGCGGCGTACGTGGCCAACCCCAAACTCGTCCTCGTCGACGAGCCGTCGCTTGGCCTCGCACCGATCATCGTGGACCTGGTCTTCGACTTCCTGAAGACCCTGCGCGAGAAGGACACCGCCCTCCTGCTGGTCGACCAGTACGCCCTGCGCACCCTGGCCATCGCCGACCACGCCTACGTCCTGCGCCGCGGCGAGATCGCCTACGACGGCGACGCGGCGGACCTGCTCCAGGGCAACATGTTCGAGCAGTACATCGGCGAGGGCACCACCTGACCCGCACCCCCACCTGACTGCCCCGGACGGGACGCCACCCAGGCGTCCCGTCCGGGGCAGTGCCCGTTGGTGCCCGGGGCTGAGGAAAACGTCAGCGGCGCGGTCGACTGGTGAACTCGGCCCACTGGTCGACGGCCTCTTCGAGTGTCAGTGCCGCGACTTCCCCGCGGGTCAGTCCCGCGCTGTGGATCAGCCGTTCGGCCAACCAGTCGGGTACCGGTTCGACGGGCTTGGCCGCGGAAACCACGACTTCCCCGGCCAGGCGCCCCAGCTTTTCGATGGCCAGGGCGAGCGGCGTAAGTTCCGGCCGGTCGGCCGACGCGTCCCGGACACGGGCGATCGCCTCGGCATAGACCTCGGCGTCCGCGCGTGCTCCGACCGCCCACACTTCGCAGACCTCGACGGTCTTGTCGTCAGTGATCCGATAGACGATGCGCCATGTGTTCCGACCGACGACAAGCTTGCGGTACCCCGTCAGTTCACCGCCGAGCGGGTGCCCGGCGGTCGGTTCGTCAACGAGTGTCAGGATCTTCTTCAGAACCTTGGGGACCGCTTCCGGGCCGATCCGACGCAGATCATCGATGGCGTCGTCGGTGAAGGTGACCTCCGTCATCGTTCAGTCGTCATCCGGCGTGTCGGCGATGGACTCGCGCGTGTGCCCGTACGCCCTGAGAACGTCGTCTAGGGATGTCCGTCCGCCGGCGTCCGTCGCTGTGCGGGCGAGGACGAGCGCGAGGTCGCGAAGGTCTGCCGCGGCTTCTTCCAACTCCGTCAGCCGAGCGATTCCGACCACGACCGCCACAGGGCGGTGGTGACGTGTGACGACCAAATCAGCCCCTTGCTCGGCATCGGCCACGAGGCCGGCGACGCCACGTCGCGTCGCCTCGGTGACGCTCAGCTCATGCGCTTCTCTCAGTATCACCATGAGGCGAGTGTACAGAATTCTGTATAGATTCGCACTGTCCGTGCTGCCCGGGATCGACCGCCTTGCCGGGCATGGGCACGGGCGCCTGTTACGTCGCGAAGCCCGCACCCCTTCAAGGGGTGCGGGCTTCGGCCGTTGTTGTAGTCGTGGGGTCAGTAGCCGGTGCAGGTGCTGGCGAGGTCTCCTGGGGCGCCGTTGCCGGACTGGCTTGGCTCGATGCTTTCGGGGTTGTCGTCGCCGGCGTTGAACTTGAAGACCCAGTTGCAGCCGACCGGCTTCGAGGGCTGGCCCTTCGTATAGGTGATCGGCTCGGGGAGCAGGCCGCCCAGAGTCTCGTTGTTGACCGTGTACATGGCGTCCATGACGGTCTGGCGGGTGATCTCCGTCGGCTTGGCCGTCTCCAGGGCTTTCTTCAGCAGCTCGAAGGAGGACCAGATGGCGGTGGAGTTGCCCGAGGCCCAACTGCCGTCGGAGGAGTACTTGGACATCGCTTCGCGGTAGATCTTGACCGGCTCGGCGTCGGACCACCAGGGGAAGCCGTTGGTGCCGCCCACGGAACGGAAGCCCGAGATCTTGCCGAAGGCCGTCTGGTCGAAGCCGGAGTTGATCACCGAGAAGGTGCCGTCGTACCCCTGCTGGAGGCAGTCCGACGCGAAGCGCGTGCCGGTGGCGAAGCCGATGTTGAAGGCGATCGCGTCGGCCTTGTCGCCGATGAACGCGAGGCACTCGGCGGTGTAGTCGGTGGCCGTGGCGGAGATCAACTGCGAGCCGGCGCCCTTCATGCCGATCGACTGGGCGTAGCTGATCGCCTTGCCGCCGTTCTCCTGGCACACCGCGACCTCGGCGCACGCGGCCCAGCCGAAGTTCTTGGCGCCGACCGACTGGGCCTGGTTGGCGTACGCCTTGATGGTGTAGTCCGAGCCGGAGACGTTCTGGAACACGCCGGGGAGGGCGCTCCAGAGGAGGTCGCTGGATCCGCCGCCGGAGATGATCGCGACGGGGGCGTCCTTGAACAGGTCCGTCATCGTGCCTTCGGCCACCAGGTCGGTGAGGAAGATGGCGTCGATGGAGTTGTCGCCGAGGAACTGCTTGGCGACCGAGGTGGCGCCGGGCACGGTGTTCTTGGTGTCGACCAGCTCGATCTCGACCGGGTGGCCGTTCACACCCCCGTGCGCGTTCGTGTACTTCTCCCAGGCGTGGGCCACGGCCTTCGCCGCGAGGCCGTTGACCGCCTGCGGACCGGACATGGACGCGCCGTAGCCTATTTTGATCGGTTCGCCGGTCAGCGGCGGTGCCGACTCGTCCGACGACGCCCCGTCGTCGCCTCCGCCGCAGGCGCTGAGCGCCAGACAGCCGGCGGCCACGACGGCTCCGAACTTCAGGCCCCGCGCCCGGGTGATGATCCTGGGTGGCACGTGAGACTCCTCATGATGATCAGCGCTCCCGCCGTGGTGACGGGGTCCCTGCGCGCCGAACCTAGATGAGCTGAGCATTACTTGTCTACTATTTGGCCATAGTTAGAAATCAAAGCGAAATGTAGGGGCGGCCACGAGCTTCGCGGGTCTGGCTGGAGGAGTCGGACACAAGTAGGGTGGGGGAACAACATGATTGCAAATTGATTGAGCGAGACGAGGAGTTCCGATGGGTGTGGTTCCGGACCCGGAGACGCTGGCCGACAAGATGGCCCTGACCGAGTTGGTCGCCCGGCTCGAGCGGGCGGTGGACCGCAAGGACCGCGAGGGGATCCTCGCGTGCTACTCGCCGAAGTCCTTCGACGACCACGGCCGTTGGCGCGGCAGCGGCGAGGAGTTCGCGGAGTTCATCTGCAACAACCCCGGTTTCACGACCGCCTCGTCGTTCATCTACCACCTGATGGGCCAGTCGATCTTCGAGATCGAGGGCGACGAGGCGTACGGCGAGTCCTACTTCGCCTACTGGATGCAGACCTCCGAGGACCGGCTCTACCAGTCGATCGGCCGTTACCTCGACTACTTCCAGCGTGCCGACGACGGCTGGCGGATCACGTACCGCCGCGTCGTCATGGAGTGGGACGGCACGCTCGCCGCCGAGAACGCCGTCCCCGGCGGCCACTTCCGCGGCACCCGCGACCGCACCGACCCGCTCTGCAAGCGGCTCAAGTGGCCCGAGAACCCGGAGGCCGCGACCTCCGCCGGCTGAGCCCCGAGCACGGCCGACGGCCGGCGCTCAGATGGAGAGCCCGCCGTCGGCCACCAGGATCTGGCCGGTGACGAACGACGCGTCGTCCGACAGCAGGAACGCGACG
The DNA here is from genome assembly GCF_021165735.1 of Yinghuangia sp. ASG 101. GTDB lineage: Bacteria > Actinomycetota > Actinomycetes > Streptomycetales > Streptomycetaceae > Yinghuangia. The sequence continues at coordinate 7,171,645 of NZ_CP088911.1, forward strand.
GCTCCGGCCACCTCGGCCGGCTCGGCCACGCGCCCCAAGGGAATCCGGGCGAGCAGGCGTTCCCGCTTGTCGGGTGCGTCCAGGAGGCGGTCGATCATCGCCGTGCGCATGTGCCCCGGGCCCACCGCGTTGACCCGGACGCCGTCCCGGGCGTGGTCCCGGGCCGCGGCCCGGGACAGGCCGAGGACGCCGTGTTTGGCCGCCGCGTACGACGCCACCCCGGCCGATTGCACCGTCGTGCTCGTGTACGACGCGACGTTCACGATGGCCCCCCGCCCGGCCGGCACCATCGCCGCCAGTTCCGCCCGCTGGCACCGGAACACCGCGGTGAGGTTCAGGTCGAGCGTCGCGCGCCACAGCTCCTCGTCGTACCCCGACGACGGTTGCGGCGGCGGGCTCACCCCCGCGTTGTTGACCGCCGCGTCGAGCCGTCCCCAGCGGTCCACGGCCGCCGCCACCAGCCCCGCCGGCACCGCGGCATCGGTCAGGTCCGCGGGCACGGCCAGCGCCTCGACCCCGTACGCGCGGGCCGCCGCGGCGACGTGCGCACAACGATCACGGCGACGCCCGGTCACGACGAGGTGCGCGCCTTCCGACGCCAGCCGCAGTGCCACGGCCGCACCGAGCCCGCTCGTCGCCCCGGTGACCAGCACGACGCGGCCTTCGAACCGGCGCATTCAGCCGACCAGCCGGATCGCCCGCATCGGGCACATGTCCGCGGCCGAGGCGGCGCCGTCCTGGTCGGCGGTGCCGAGTTCGGCCGAGGTGTACTCGTCCGAGGCGTGGGCGCGGTAGGAGAGCTGCCCGTCGTCGTCCAGGGCGAACAGGTCGGGTGCGGCAAGCGAGCACTGGCCGTGGTTTGCACACTGGTCCAGGTCGACGGTGAACCTCATGCGGAATCTCCTTCGCGGATCGGCTCCCGGCGGTTCGGGTCGAAGGCGAGACCCGGGGGCTCGAACACCTCACCCGTGCCACAGCAAGGTTACTTTTGATGTCAAGTAGAGTTGTAGGGCTCTTGAATCGTGTATTAATCTTGTTCCTATGATGAACGACCAGGGCCTCATTCCTGTCCGGGTCCAGGGGGTGCGCCGCGCGGCCGAAGGGGTGGCCGCCTTCGACCTGGTGCGGGAGGACGGTGAGCCATTCCCGCGGTGGGCGCCCGGCGCCCATATCGACGTGGTCATCGCCGAGGGCCTCGAACGCCAGTACTCGTTGTGCGGCGATCCGGCCGACGCCACGACCTGGACCATCGCGGTGCTGCGCGAGCCCGAGAGCCGGGGCGGGTCCCGGCGGCTGCACGACGAGGTCACCGAGGGCACGCGGTTGGCCGTGCGCGGTCCCCGCAACGAGTTCCCGCTCGCGGCCGGCCGCCGGCACCTGCTCGTCGCGGGCGGCATCGGCATCACGCCCCTGCTGCCGATGGTGCGCGAACTGGCCGCCGCCGGCGCGGACTGGCGCCTGGTCTACGGCGGCCGCCAGGCCGCCTCGATGGCCTTCACCGACGACCTGGCCGCCTTCGGGGACCGCGTCACGCTGTGGCCGGAGGACAAGCTCGGGCTGATCGATCTGGACGCCCTGCTCGGCGAACCGGCCGACGGCGTCAAGGTCTACTGCTGCGGGCCCGGCGCGCTGATCGACGCGGTGGAGGCCCGGTGCGCCGCCTGGCCGCCGGGAACCCTCCACGTCGAACGCTTCCGCCCCCGTGAAGGGGCGCTGGACGGGGAGCGCACCGGCTTTCAGGTCCACCTTCGGGCTTCGGGTCTCACTCTCGACGTCGGCCCGGAGCAGAGCATCGCCGACGTGATCGAGGCGGCCGGCGTCGACGTCCTGACGTCGTGCCGGGAGGGCACCTGCGGCACCTGCGAGACCACCGTCCTCGACGGCGTTCCCGATCACCGGGACTCCCTGCTGACCGCCGCGGAGAAGGCCGCCAACGACACGGTGATGATCTGTTGCTCGCGGTCGCGGACCCCGCTGCTGGTCCTCGATCTGTAGGAGGAGCGCCGTCCCGCGAGGTCTCCACATTGATTAACAGTGGTGTTACTATCTTGTTCAAAGCAGCTCGAAAGGGTGGTTCCCGGTGGAGGACAAGTTGGCGGTTCTCGAAGCGCGGCTCCGCGAACTCGAGGACGACCGGGAGATCCGCGAACTCCTCGCCCGCTACGGCTACTACGCCGACGCGCCCCTCGACGAGGAGTACTTCCGACTGTTCACCGAGGACTGCGTCATGGACGTCTCCTCCGGCCGCGGCGAGGACCCGTACGCGATCGTCCGCTGGGAGGGCCTGGCGCAGATGCGCCGGTTCCTGAGCGAACGCACCGCGCAGCACGACAACGGCTTCCACGGCCGCAGCTTCCACGTCCAGGGCAACAACCTGGCGGTGAAGGTGACCGGGGACGACGCGGTGGCCAGCGGCTACTCGTTCATCTTCCACCAGGACGGTCCGACCCTGAAGCTGCTCAGCGCCTCCCTCAACGCGTGGGCCTTCCGCCGCGAGGACGGGCGCTGGCGGATCCGGATGCGCAAGCGCCGGATGGCCGGCGCCCCGGACGCCGAACAAGTCCTGCGAGCGGCGGAATGACCGGGGGCGCGCTCGCCGGCGTCCGCGTCGTGGACCTCTCGCGCGTGCTGGCGGGCCCGTACTGCGCCCAGTTGCTCGGCGACCACGGCGCGGACGTCGTCAAGGTCGAGCCGGTCACCGGAGACCTCACCCGCTCCTGGGGCCCGTCCCGGCCGGACGGCGTCAGCGCCTACTACGCCGGGCTGAACCGCAACAAGCGCCACCTCGCCGCGGACCTCAGCACCCCCGAGGGACGCCAACTGGTGCTCAAACTCCTGGCCGACGCCGACGTCTTGGTCGAGAACTTCAAGCCGGGCGCCATGACCCGCTGGGGCCTGGCACCCGACCTGCTCGCAGAGCGGTTCCCACGCCTGGTGCACTGCCGGATCTCGGCGTTCGACCCCGACGGGCCGATGGCCGGGCTGCCCGGCTACGACGCCGTCATCCAGGCGTACACCGGGATCATGGACCTCAACGGCGAGCCCGGCGGGCCGCCGCTGCGGGTCCCGATGCCCGTGGTGGACCTGACCACCGGGCTTCTCGCGCTCTCCGGCGTCCTCCTCGCCCTGCGCGAGCGCGAGGAATCCGGCACGGGCCAGCGGGTCGACATCAGCCTGGTCGACGCGGCGATGAGCCTGCTGCACCCGGCGGCGGCGAACTACTTCATGACCGGCGAGCAACCGCACCGGCTGGGCAGCGCGCACCCGAACATCGCCCCCTGCGAGACGTTTCCGTCGCCCGCCGGCGAGGTCTACGTCGCCGCGGGCAGCGACCGGCAGTTCGCCGCGCTGGCCGGATTCCTGGGCGCACCCGAACTCGCCGACGACCCGCGGTTCCGCCGCAACTCCGACCGCCTGGCCCACCGGCACGAGCTGAACGCCGCCCTGGCCCGGCTGTTCGCCGCGCTCGACCCGGACATCGACCTGGCCCGGACGCTGATCGCCCAAGGCGTCCCCGCGACGCTCGTCCGGCGCCTGGCGGACGTGCTCGACGCCGCGGACGTCGTCGCCCGCGGCATGGTCACCGAACTCGACGGCCTGCGGATGCTCGGTGTCCCGATCCGCCTGAGCCGGACCCCCGGTTCGATCCGCACACCACCCCGGCCGCTGGGCGCCGACCACGTCGCCGTGGGCTGACCTCCCCGCCCGCCGCCAGGACACCGAGGAAGAGAGCAGAGCCACCAGTGGACTACGAGAACATCCTGTACGGCATCGCCGACCGGATCGCGACGATCACCCTCAACCGCCCGGAGAAGCGCAACGCCCTGAGCCCGGCGCTACGGCGCGAGGTGATCCACGCCCTGAAGGCGGCCGAGGCCGACGACGACGTCACGGTGATCCTCATCCAGGGAGCCGGCAAGTCCTTCTGCGCCGGGTACGACATGAACAGCTACGCGGGCGGCGAGGAACGTCCCGAGCGCCCCGACGGCTGGAACGGCTCTCCGCTGTTCGAGTCCTGGACGGGCCAGTTCCCCCGCAGTTGCCTGCGGGACTGGCTGACCATCTGGGACCTGCTCAAGCCCGTGGTGGCCAAGGTGCACGGCCATGCCCTGGCGGGCGGCTCGGAGCTGATGTCGATGTGCGACATCGTGTTCGCCGCCGAGGACTGCGTGATGGGCTACCCGCCCACCCGCGCCCAATCCACCCCGGACGTCGAGTACTTCCCTTGGAAGATGTCGATGGCCCAGGCCAAGTACCTTCAGCTCACCGGCAATTCGGTCACCGGCAAGCGGGCCGAGGAGATGGGCTGGATCGCCAAGAGCTTCCCCGCCGAGGAACTCGACGAACAGGTGATGCGCGAGCTGCGGCCGCTGGCCCAACTACACCCGGCGATGCTCGCCGCCAACAAGCTCAGCCTCAACCAGAGTTACGAGGCGATGGGGTTCCGCGCCGCGCTCCAAAGCGTCGTGCCCTGGTACGCCATCGCCCGCTCGTTCCGGCCGGGCGCGGGCGAGTTCCAGGCCAAGGCCGCGCGCGACGGGCTGAAGGCCGCCCTCGCCTGGCGCGACGGCGCCTTCCAGGACGAAGGCTTCGTCCTGTGAGCGCGGCGCCCGAGGAGACCCGCGCCGGGGTCCGCAGCCTCAACCACGTCGCCCTCGGCGTCCGCGACCTGGCGGCCTCACTGCGCTTCTACGTGGACGGCCTCGGCATGCGCAAGACCCTGGAGAAGCCGACCAGCGACCTGACACCGGTGCTCATGCGGCTGCCCGAAGGCACCACCGGCACCACGGTGTTCGTCCAGGGGGACTCCCGTGTCGGCCAGCTCGAACTGGTCAAGTGGAACCTGCCCGAGAACGACGAGGGGCGTCCCAAGCGCCCCGGCGACTTCGGGATGGGCCAACTCTCCTTCCCGGTCGACGCCGAGCACATCGGTGCCGTCCACGCCCGCCTGGTCCGCATGGGCTACGAGGTCTATTCCGACCCCACCACGACGATTGTCAAGAACTACGGCCCGGTCACGCTGTTCCTCTGCGAGGACCCCGACGGCACTCAAGTGGAGCTCGTTGCGCTGCCGTCGCCCGACGTGGTCCGCAGCTTCCGCGCCCGGCTGAACCAGGAGGACGAGGCACGATGACCCAACTCGAAACCGGCCCGGCCGTCACCGACGAGCCGGTGGACCACCGTGCCGTGGCCGAGCGATGGTTGGCCGACCTGGACCGCGCCGTGTCCGACCGCGATTTCCCCGCTGTGCGCGGGCTGCTGGCGGCCGACCCGTGGTGGCGCGACATCTACGCCCTCACCTGGGACTTGGTCGGCATGCACGGCGCCGACGACATCGTCGGTCAGCTCGCCGCCGCCCTCGACGAGACCGGTTTCGGCGATCTGCGCCTGGACGCGACGTGGCCGGTCGCCTTCAACGGCCGCTACATCGAGGCGATCTACCACTTCACCACGCGCGCGTCGGTCGGCCGCGGCGTGGTCCGCCTGGTCCGCGAGGAGGACGGCGCGTGGCGGTCGTGGGTGGTCTCGACCGCCCTGGAAGGGCTGCGCGACTTCCCCGAGCCGACGGTCTCCGTCGATGACGCCGCCTCCGAGGCCAACAACACGCCGTCCACGCCCGGCGCCCGCCGGTCGCTGGCCGAACTCCGGGCCGAACGACGGCAGTACCGGGACGCCGACCCGAGCGTCCTGATCGTGGGAGCCGGCCACTCCGGCCTGTTCCTGGCCGCGCGGCTGGGTCGGCTCGGCGTCCCGACGCTGCTGGTCGACCGCTACGCACGCGCCGGCGACAACTGGCGGCTGCGCTACAACGGCCTGCTGCTGCACGACTTCAAGTGGTCCACCGAGTTCCCGTACCTGCCCTACCCGACGACGTGGCCGCTGTTCACACCCAAGGAGATGCTGGCCGACTGGATGGAGGCGTATGTCAACCTCCTCGACCTGGACCTGTGGACCAGTACCACCGTCCACTCCGCGACCTACGACGAGGCCGAGGGCCGCTGGACGGTCGAACTCGACCACGACGGCGAGCGCCGCACCCTGTACCCCCAGCACCTCGTGTTCGCCACCGGCAAGGACGGCATCCCGCACCGCCCCGAGATCGAGGGCGAGGAACTCTTCCAGGGCACGATCGCCCACTCCAGCGCACACCCCGGCGGGGAATCGGTGCGCGGCAAGCGCGTGGTCGTCGTCGGGGCCGGGGCGAGCGCGCACGACATCGCCCAGGACGCCTACGAGAACGAGGCCGCCTCCATCACGATGGTGCAGCGCAGCCCGGTGCTGGTGTTCTCCCAGCGCAACGGCCTGAAGCTGCTCTTCGGCGCGCTCTACCACGAGAACGGCCCGGAGGTCGCCACCGCCGACCTGCTCGCGGCGGCCAACCCGCTGGCCCTCGCCCTGCGGCTCGCGCCGACGGTCACCCGGCGGATCGCCGAACTCGACGCCGACCTGATCGCCGGGCTGGAGAAGGCCGGCTTCCGCACCACGCTCGGGCCGGGCGATGCCGGGCAGGCGTACCTGACCACCCGCGGCGGCGGCGCCGTCTACATCGACAAGGGCAATTGCCGGCTCATCATCGACGGCGAGATACGGATCCAGCCGGGCGAGGTCGCACGGTTCACCCCGCACGGCGTGGTCTACCGCGACGGCACCGAGGAACCCGCCGACGTGGTCGTGTTCTGCACCGGCTACAGCAACATGCGCGAGGTCGTCCGTCCCGTCGTCGGCGACGAGGTGGCCGACCAGCTGGCCACGGTCTGGAACGTCGACGACCGCGGCGAACTGCGCACGACGCTCCGCCACTCCGGCCACCGGAAACTCTGGTTCATGGCCACCGGCCTGCGGCTGGCCCGGTTCCACTCCCAGCACGTCGCCCTGCTGATCAAGGCGATGAACGAAGGCGTCATCGACCCGCGGATCAACGTCGACAAGAAGCAGGACCTGGCGGGCTGATCCCGGCGCCACCATCCATCGCAAACCCTGTCCCCGTGGAGTCACGCTGCACAGCACACAAGCGAGGACCGCACTCCTGGTCGGCGGCAGCGGGCCCACCGGCCCGCACGTCGCCGCCGGGCTGGCCGAACGCGGGTATGCCGTCACCTTGCTGCACCGCGGCACCCACGAGGCCCCCGCGTCGGACGGCCACGAGCACATCCACGCCGACCCCCACTTCCGCGCGTCGCTGGACGACGCACTCGCGGGGCGGTCGTTCGACGTCGTGGTCGCGACGTACGGCCGGCTCCGCCTGGTGGCCGACGCCCTGGCCGGGCGCTGCGCGGACCTGGTCGCCGTCAGCGGCCTGCCCGCCTACGCCGGCTACCACGAGCCGGGGCGGCTGCGCCCGTTCGGCATGCCGGTGCTCGCCCGGGAGGAACAGGCCGACGCCGGACGGGCCGAACAGGCGGAGGAGACCACCGGCGAAGGGTTCGCCCGCAAGGTACGGGCCACCGAGCGCCACATCCTGGCGCTGCACGCCGAAGGCGCCTTCCGCGCCTCGCTGTTCCGCTACCCCACGATCTACGGCCCGCGGCAGGTCTACCCGCGGGAGTGGTCCGTGGTGCGCCGGGTGCGCGACGGCCGGGACCGGATCATCCTCCCCGACGCCGGGCTGACCCTCACCACGCGCTGCGCGGCGGTCAACGCGGCGGCCCACCTGCTGGCCGCGGTCGACCGGCCCGAGGCGGCGGCGGGCGAGATCTTCAACGTCGGCGACCGGGACCAGTTCACCGTGCGGCAGTGGGTCGAGATCTGCGCCGCCGCGGCGGGCGGCGCGCTGCGCCCGGTGTCGATGCCGTTCGACCTGGCCGGCCCGGGGCGCGGGCTGTTCCCGGTCGCCCACGACGCCCACCTCCTGGTGGACGCCCACAAGGCGGCCGACCGGCTCGGGTACGTCGAGCCGGTCCCGGCGGCCCGCGCGCTGGCCGACACCGTGCGCTGGTACCTCGACCATCCGCCGGACGAACGCGCCGCCGGGAATCTCGTCGACGCGTTCGACTACACCGAGGAGGACCGCGTGATCGAGGTCTACCAGCGGGCCACCGCGCGCCTGGCGGCCGAGCAGCCGCCCGCCGCCGTCGCCGCGCACCCGTACGCCCATCCCCGGGCCGCCGGGCAGCGCGACCACCGGGGCCGGTAGCCGTGGGCCTGATCAGCGCGGAGATGGCCGCCGCCGTCGGCTCGGTGGTCGATTGGAAGGTCTCCTATCCGGTCGCGGCCTCCGACATCCGCCGATGGGCGATCGCGGTGCACTACCCCGACCCGCCGCCGCGCCGGTTCTGCGCGGAGACGACGCCGGGCGGCATCACCGCGCCCGAGGAGTTCAATCCGTTCGCGTGGATGGCGGCGGCACAGCGGGAGCCCGTGGTCGCGCCGGAGTTGCGGGACACCGACCGGATGGAGAAGGCGATCGGCATCGCCGGTCCCGGTCTGCGGAACCAGGTGAACGGCGGCACCGAGGTGACCTACGGGGTCCCGATCCGGCCGGGGGACGTGATCCGCTCCGAGACGCGGCTGGTCTCGTACGCCGAGAAGACCGGCCGGATGGGCCCGATGCTCGTCTCGGTCACCGAGTCGGTGTGGACCAACCAGGACGGCGAGCGCGTGCAGGTCGAGCGCCAGACCGCCCTTCGCTACTGACGACGGGAGACGGCGATGTTCAGTGTGGGCCACGAGGTGGCCGCCGGGCCGCGGCGCAGCGGCTTCCCGGAGTGGAACCGCTTCGCCGCGGTCAACGACGAGTTCGTCCCGATCCACATGGACGACGAGGCCGGTCGCGCGGCGGGCTACCCGGGCGCGATCGTCATGGGCCGGTTGCCGTGGTCGTACGTGCACCGGCTGCTGCGCGAGTGGCTGCCGCCGGAGGGCCGGATCGAGGCGGTGGCGCTGCGGTTCCGGGCGCCGACGCTCCGGAACGCCGTGTTCGACGTCAAGGCGCGGGTGCGTGCGGTGCGTTCCGGGGCCGAGCGGGTCTTCGCCGATCTCGACGTCTGGGTCGAGGACGGCGACGGCGTCGTCCTGGCCCCGGGCACCGCCACCGTCTCCGTTCCCGCTCAGCGGTAGCCGACGCCCACGACGGAGTGCATCGGCGCGCCGACGACGACCGCTCCGGCGTCGATGAGGCGGTCGATCTCCCGCGGTGTGAGCCCGGCTTCGGCCAGCAGTTCGCGGGAGTGCTCGCCGTGCCCGGTCGCGCGCATGACCTCGTACGGCGCGTGGGCGCCGAACGTGGCGAGACGGTGCGGCAGGAACGTCGCGTTGCCGTCCGGCCATACCAGTTCGGCGACGTGGCCGTCGGCGAGGAGTTCCGGGTCGTTGACGACCTCGCGGAAGTCGCGGGCGCGGGTGGCGGCGCCGCCGGCCTCGGTGACGAGTTTGACCACGTCATCCGAGGTGAGCGCGGGGAACCCGGCGATGAGTTCGTCGCTTGCGCCGTGCACGCGGACCCAGCCGTCGGCGCAGGCGTAAAAGCGGGAGGCGGGGCTCGGGCCGGGGAAGTCGCGGCCGCCGGTCTCGGCCGGGGGGCGTCCCGCGTAGCGGACGAGTTCGCCGCTCTGCATGAAGGTCGCCGCGCCGGCCAGCGACGTGGCGACGTGCTGCCCGCCTCGTCCGACGGACTTCTGGTAGAGCGCGGCGCAGGTTCCCAGGGCGGCCAGGCAGGCGACGGCGACGTCGTTGATGGCCAGGGTGGAGAAGACCGGTTCGTCGGGGCCGCCTTGGGCCTTCATGATCCCGGCCAGGGCCTGGACCACCGGGTCGTAGCCGGGGTGGCCGCCGAGGGGGCCGGTCGCGCCGTAGCCGGTGATGGAGGTCGTCACGAGATCCGGGTTGACGCCGCGGAGGGTGGCGTCGTCGATCTTGAGCCGGTCGCGGACGCCGGGGCGGTAGTTGTCCAGCACGACGTCGCTGTGCGCGACGACGCGGAGGAACGCCGCGTACCCGTCGGGGTGGCGCAGGTCGATGCCCAGGCCGCGCTGGCCGCGGGCGATGCCGTAGCCGCGCAGGCGCAGTTCGTCGCCCTTGACCGTCTCCACTTTGAGAACGTTCGCGCCGAGCGCGGCCAGCAGCATGCCCGCGTACGGGCCGGCCAGGACGGTGCCCAGGTCGGCGACGGTGATGCCGGCCAGAGGGCCGGTGCCGCCGGGGTGCACCGGCTCGGGCTGTGCGTCCGTGCGGGGCGCCCATGCGGCGTCGTCGGCGAACCGCCGGGCGGTGTGCGTGCGGCGGGCACCGCGCGAGAGGTCGGCGCCGACGCCGGTCACCACGGCCGGGCCGACCAGGGGATCGTCGAGGTCCAGGCGCTGGTTCAGGGCCGCGACCTGGGGGTGGTCCAGCCAGTCGTCCCGGTCGCCGACGGGGCTGACCGGGCACCCGGCCGCGGTCAGTTCGGCCAGCCAGGTGGCGCGGTCCCGGGTGCGGAAGGCCTCGGTGAGGCGGGCGCGGACCCAGCCGCGGTTGTCGGGCGCGTAAAGCCGCTCGCGGACGTTCTCGATGCGCGGGTCGTCGACGATGTCCGTGGTGCCGAGACAGGCGAACAGCAGGTCCTGGAACTTCGAGCCCAGGGCGCCGACGAACAGCCAGTCGCCGTCGGAGCATGGGTACGTCCCGAAGGTGGGGTTGGGGCCACCGGGCCCGACCGCGGTGTCGGGCAGCGGCTCGTCCGGGCTGACCAGCATCGTCGTGATCACGGTGACCATCGAGCCGTGCAGCGGATCGACCACGACGCGTTGCCCGCGCCCGCGGCGGGCCCGCTCGACCAGCGCGGCGATGCCCGCCGTGGCCCCCCAGATGCCCTGCATGGAGGAGAGGAAGGGGTAGACCGCGTCGACCGGCCCGCCGCTGAACGACGTCTGTCGCCGCGCGGCTCCGAACTCGGCTGCGACCATGCGGTCGCGGGTCAACGGATCGAGATCCAACTCCTCGTGCCACAGCGGCAGATGGAGGTGGACGACGCCGGGGGGCGGGGCGGCGTCGAGGGGCAGGCCCAGCGCGGCGGCGGTGGCGCCGTCGCAGGTGACGACGAGGTCGGCATCCGGCGCGAGGGCGGGCCCTCGCTCCGGCGGGACGACGGTCTTGTTCCGGTGCCAGGCCACGGCCCCGGGCCGGGTGCGGTCCTCCGGGTCGTGCGGCGCGGCGAGACGGATCACCTCGGCCCCGAAGTCGCCGAGCACCATGCCGGCCAGCGGCCCGGTGATGCCGTGGGTGGCGTCGAGGACACGAACGCCGTCGAGGGCGGGCAGCTCCGGGCTGTCGGGCATGGCGCCAAGCCTCCCAATAATGTTCCAATGGGGTTCCATTGTATTGGACCACAGAACGGGTCTGCCCGGCACCTGACCACCGATAACCCACCGTTTCAACCATGTTAAAGGCATGATTCAATTATGGTCAGGTCGGACGACCCCGGACCCAGGAGGTAGGATGCCGCGCGAGTTGGACCACTGGATCGACGGCAGGAGCGTGCCGCGGGGGACGCAGGAGACGCTTGCCGTCGAAGGGCCCTTCGCGCGCGAGGTGGTCGCCCGCGTCGCGCTCGGCGGGCCCGAGCACGTCGCCTCCGCCGTCGCCGCGGCCCGGTCGGCCGCCCGGGACTGGGCCGACCGCGCGCCCGTCGACCGCGGCCGTCTGCTCGCCGAGGTCGCCCGCCGGCTCCGGGACCGCCGGGACGAGTTCGTCGCCACCGAGGTCGAGGAGACCGGCAAGCTCGTCGCCGAGATGCGCGGCGGCCTCAACGTCGCCGCCGACTACTTCGAGTACTACGGCGGCGTCGTCCGCGCCCTGTTCGGCGAGACCATCAACCTCGGCGCCGGCGACCACGCCTTCACCAGCCGCGAGCCGTACGGCGTCGTCGGCATGATCACTCCCTGGAACGGGCCGCTGACCCAGGCCGCGCGCGGGATGGCCGCCGCGCTCGCGGCCGGGAACACGGTCGTGGTCAAGCCGTCGGAGTTCACCTCGTCGACCACGCTGATGCTGGCGCGGCTGTGCGAGGAGGCCGGCATCCCCGCGGGCGTCGTCAACGTCGTCGTCGGCACCGGCCCCGACGCCGGGGCCGCCCTGGTCGACCACCCCGACGTCCGCCTGATCGCCTTCACCGGCTCGGTCGCCACCGGGCGGCGGGTCGCCGAAGGGGCGGCGCGGCGGCTGGTTCCCGCCATCCTCGAACTCGGCGGGAAGTCCGCCAACATCGTCTTCGCCGACGCCGACCTCGATCGCGCCGTGGCCAGTGCCCTCACCATCTGCGTCGGCGCCGGGCAGCAGTGCGCGGCGCTCAGCCGCCTGCTCGTCCAGGACGAGGTCCACGACGCCGTGCTGGAGCGGGTCGCCGCGCAGATGCGCGCTCGGACGCCGGGCGAGCACCTGGCCCCGATGACCACCGAAGGCCAATTCGCCAAGGTCGTCGAGTACTTCGCCGTCGCCGAGGACGACGGCGCACGGCTGGTCATCGGCGGCCGCGCCGCGATCGGAGAGCTGGCCGCCGGCCGCTACGTCGAGCCGACCCTCTACGCCGACGTCACCCCCCGCATGCGCATCTTCCGCGAGGAGGTGTTCGGTCCCGTGCTGGCCGTCACCCGCTTCACCGCCGAGGACGACGCCGTCGCGCTCGCCAACGACTCCGAGTACGGCCTGGTCGCCGGCGTCTGGACGTCCGATGCGGCGCGGGCGCTGCGCGTGGCCTCCCGGATCGAGGCCGGCCAGGTCATCGTGAACGGCGGCCGCACCGGCATCGAGACGCCGTTCGGCGGCTACAAGTCCAGCGGACTGGGCCGCGAGAAGGGCTTCGCGTCACTGTTCCACTACACACAGCTCAAGACCACGGTGGTCGCCACAACGTGACCCCGGCGGTCAGCGCGCCCGCCGCGCCTCGGTGAGCAGCGGGCGGTCGTACGACGTGTCCGTGCGGTCGCGCGCGACGACGCCGTTCTCCTCCCGTCGCACCGGCGGCAGATCGGGCTCGGTCACGCCGCCGATCCACTCGACCATCGAGACGCGGTGCGCGATCCGCCACGCGCCGTCGCGCTTCTCCACCTGATCGATGTACCGGCCGCCGTGCAGCGTCACGGGCGTGCCGGTGCGGTTGCGCCCGACCATCACGAAGTACGTCTCGGTATGCGCGATATCGCCGTCGAGGTCGCAGGTGTGGTTCGTGATGTAGTGCTGCTCGCCGTGGTGCGCCGTGCGGTGACCGGCGAACGCCCAGGTGATGAACTCCTCGACGGTCCCGCGGAACACCCCGTGGTCGTCGATCGCGTCGGGCCAGTAGGCCGAGCGGACCAAGTCCGCGTCGAGGCGGTCGACACCGCGGGTGTAGCGCAGCAGCGCGTCGTGGATGTCCTGCCGGTCGATCAGCTCCTGGAGGCGGCGGGGGTCCGGCGTTGTCGTCATACTCCCGAATCTAATCGTGTTGCTGCTATGATGCAATCATGCTCAACTATCGGCTCATGGGCCGCAGCGGGCTGCGGGTCTCCGATGTCGCGCTCGGGACAATGCTGTTCGGTGCCACCAACGGCTGGGGCGTCGGCGCCGAGACGGCCCAAGAGCTCTACGACACCTTCCGCGCCGAGGGTGGCAATTATCTCGACACCGCCAACCAGTACGCCGACGGCGAGAGCGAGCGCATCATCGGCCGGTTGGTCGCCGGGCACCGCGAGGAGGTGGTCATCGCCTCGAAGTACACGAACTCCGCGCCGCGCAACGGCGATGCCAACGCCGGCGGCAACCAGCGCAAGAACATGGCCCAGTCGGTCGAGGGCTCGTTGCGCCGGCTGAACACCGACTACCTGGACCTCTACATCGTCCACTCCTGGGACCTGCTCACCCCGGTCGACGAGGTGATGCGCGGCCTGGACGACCTGGTCCGCGCGGGCAAGGTGCTGTACGTGGGGGTGTCCAACACCCCCGCCTGGGTGGTCGCCCAGGCCAACACGATGGCCGAGCTGCGCGGCTGGTCCCGCTACGTCGGCGTGCAGATCGAGTACAGCCTGCTCGGCCGCGGCGCCGAGGCGGAATTCTTCCCGATGGCCCAGGAGTTCGGCTTGTCCGTGCTGGCCTGGTCACCGCTCAAGAACGGCCTGCTCACCGGCAAGTACGCCGCGGGCGGCGGCGCGGGCTCGCGCCTGTCCGCCGAGGTCTGGAACGCGCCCGCGATGGCCTGGAGCGGCCGGCACGGCGCCGACGTCGCGGCCGTGCTCGACGCGCTGGGCGCGCTGGCCGTCGAACTCGACGCCACACCGGCGCAACTCGCCCTCGCCTGGCTGCGGCACCGACCGGTCCACGTCGTCCCGATCCTCGGCGCGACCAGCGTCGCCCAACTCACCGAGAACCTCCGCAGCACCGAACTCGAACTCACCGCGGCCCAGGTCGCCCGCCTCGACGAGGCCGCCGCCGTACCGCTCGCCTACCCCCACCCGTACCTGGCCGGCCCGATGGCCCGCTCGTTCCGCTCCGCGGGCATGTTCGACCGGATCTCTCCCGCGCGGCCTCGCGGCGCGACGACGACGCGCTGAACATGTGCCACCGCACCGCCGAACGGCTGTTTCGCCATCCGGTGCCGCAGGAGTGGCCGGCGACCACCGCGGTCCGCGCCTGAGGGACCGCGCCCAAGACACCGCAGTCGGAAAGGAACCTGAAATGAGTGAGTACGACCTGGTCGTGCGTTCGGGCACGGTGGTGGACGGGAGCGGCGGCGAGCCGTTCCGGGCGGACGTCGCGGTCGTCGGCGGCCGGGTGGCCGAGGTCGGCCGCGTCCGCGGGACGGGGGCGCGGGAAGTCGACGCGGAAGGCGCCGTCGTCGCCCCGGGGTTCGTCGACATCCACACCCACTACGACGGCCAAGCGGCCTGGGACAGCACGCTTCAGCCGTCCTCCTGGCACGGGGTGACCACGGTGGTCGGCGGCAACTGCGGCGTCGGCTTCGCCCCGGTCAAGCCCGAGGACCGCGACCAGCTCATCGCGCTGATGGAGGGCGTGGAGGACATCCCCGGCACCGCCCTGCACGAGGGGCTGAGTTGGGACTGGGAGACCTTCGGGGACTACCTCGACGCCCTGGAGCGCCGCCCCCGCGACCTCGACTACGCCACCCAGGTCCCGCACGCCGCCCTGCGGATCTTCGCGATGGGCCGGCGCGCGGTCGCCCGGGAAGCCGCCACGCGCGAGGAGATCGCCCAGATGGCCCGGCTCGCCGTGGAGTCGATCGCGGCGGGCGCACTGGGCTTCACCACCTCCCGGACCCTCAACCACAAGACCAAGACCGGCGTGCTCACCCCGGTGTACGGCAGCGCCGACGAGGAACTGGTCGAGATCTCCCGCGCGGTGGGCGGGACCGGCACAGGCGTGCTCCAGCTGATCACCGACTTCGACGACGTGGCCGAGGATTTCGCCCTGATGCGGCAGATGGCGAAGGTGTCGGGTCGGCCGCTGTCGGTCTCCGTGTTTCAGAACCCGGTGCACCCCGGGCGGTTCCGCGAGATCCTGGCGGAGATCACCGCCGCCAACGCCGCGGGCCTGGAGATCCGTGCCCAGGTCGGCGCCCGCGGCATGGGAATCCTGCTGGGTCTGCAGTGCACGCTGCACCCCTTCACCACCAACCGGGTGTGGCGCACGATCGCCCACCTGCCGGTCGCCGAGCAGGCCGCGCGGATGGCGGACCCGCGGATGCGGGCGGCGATCCTGGCGGCGCAGACGGACGAGAAGGACACGATCACCCCGGGCGGGTTGCGCACCGACCGCTACGACGCGATGCACGAGCTGGGGCCGGTCCCGGATTACGAGCCCCCGCGCGCGATGTCCCTGCGGGCGCGCGCCGAACGCGAGCACCGGACGCCGGAGGAGGTGGCGTACGACGTCCTGGTCAAGGACGAGGGCCGCGGGATCATCTACCAGCCGTTCACCAACTATGCCGAGGGCAACCTCGACGCGGTCCGCGAGATGCTCGGCCACCCGCACACCGTCCCCGGCCTCGGCGACGGCGGTGCCCACGTGGGGTCCATCTGCGACAGCAGCTTCCCCAGCACCCTGTTGCAGCACTGGGTCCGGGAGCGGCCGCACGGCCGCCTCGCCCTGCCGTTCGTGGTGCAGCGGCAGTCCCGGGACACCGCGCGCGCGGTCGGACTGCGGGACCGCGGCGAGCTGAAGCCCGGCTTCAAGGCCGACCTCAACGTCATCGACCTGGACCGGATGCGGACGCACCGCCCGGAGATGGTCTACGACCTGCCCGGCGGCGGCCGCCGCCTGCTCCAGCGGGTCGAGGGGTACCGGCACACGTTCGTCAGCGGCGTGGAGACCTACCGCGAGGGGGAGCCGACCGGGGCGCTGCCCGGGCGCGTGGTCCGCGGCGCTCGGTCGGCTCGTCCTGCGTGACCGGCTAGTCTATTATGTTCAAAGCGTCGTACTTTTATGTTGTAACGCGCCGGGCAGTGGATGGAGAAGTCTGACATGTCAACGATGCAGGAGCGCGCCGAGGCCCACGGCCTCCCGATCCACGCGTTGGACCTGGAGGGGGACGAGCGGCTCGGTGTCGATCCGTTCGCGGTGTGGGACGAGATGAGCGGTGTCGGCGGGCTGTTCTACAGCCCGGTGAACCGGGGCTATCTGGTGGCGGCCGACTACGACACGGTCAAGCACGTTCTCCAGGACCCGCACACCTGGTCCAACCTGCCGAGCTCGATCGTGTACACCAAGCAGGAGGTCATCCTCGACGTCCCGCCGATCACGATGGACCCGCCGGTGCACACCAAGTACCGCAGAGCCCTGGCACCGTTGTTCGGGCCCAGGGCCGTGGCCCACCTGGAGCCGCGGATCGGCGAGATCTGCCACGAACTCATCGACGCGATCCTGGACAAGGGCACCTGCGACTTCGCCAAGGACTTCGCGGCCAAGCTGCCCGCCTTGTTCTTCCTGGAGTGGCTGGGGATCGGCACCGAAGACGTCGACCGGATGTTCCACCTGGCCGAGCGGGCCACGTTCGACTTCCCTACCCAGGAGGAGCGCGACGACATCGAGCGGCAGATCGACACGATCGTCCGCGGCGCGATGAACGACCGCCGCACCCACCCCCGGCCGGGCGACCTGGCCACGGCGTTCGTCACCATGGAGGTCGACGGCGGGCCGATTCCGGAGGACCTGCTGGTCGGCATGGCCAAGCTCGCCTTCATCGCCGGCCAGGAGACGACCTCGAGCCAACTCGGGTTCATCATGCGGCACTTGGCCCGCAACGAGGACGACCGCCGGTACCTGATCGAGGACACCGGCCGCATCCCCGGCGCGATCGAGGAGCTGATGCGCTTCTACAACACCGGCGGCTCGGCCGGGCGCGTGGCCCGGCAGGACACCGAGCTCAACGGCTTCCCGGTGCGGGCCGGCGACCGGATCTTCATCGCCCGCTGCGGTGCCGACCGCCGGCTCGCCCCCGAGGTCCAGCTGTCCCGCACCGGCGTCCCGCACTCGGCGTTCGGCCTCGGTGTGCACCGCTGCCTGGGCTCGCACGTCGCCCGCCTGGAGATGCGGATCGGCCTTGAAGTCTGGCACGAGCGGATCGCGCGGTACCGCATTCCCGACGACTTCGTCGAGGAGTACCGCTACGGCAGCTTCATGCAGCAGCTCTCCCACCTGCCGCTCGAAATCGAGCCGGCCGCCCGCTGAGAGGAACCACCACCATGTCCGAGCGCACCGAGCAGTCCACCGGACTGCGCTTCACGATCGACACCGACCTGTGTGTCGGCCACGGACGCTGCTACACCCTGGCCGCGCAGTGGTTCGACTGCGATGACGTCGGCTACGCCGAGATCAGGGACGCCGTGATCGGCGACGACGAGCGCGCCCACGCCGAGGACGTCGCGGCCGCCTGCCCGGAGGGCGCGATCAGCCTGCGATAGGGCCGAGCCCCGCACACGAGAGGGCCCCGACACGGCGTCGGGGCCCTCTCGTGTTCTTGTCTCGTGGTGTCAGCTCCGCTCGGCCATGATGATGTCGGCCGCGATCCAGGCCAGGGCCATGGTCGGGGCGTTGTTGTTGCCCGAGGGCTGGTCGCGGAACACCGAGGCGTCGACCACCCGCAGGCCCTGGGTGCCGCGGACCCGGAGCGTGGCGTCGACGACGTCGTCCGCGTCCGGTCCCATGGCGCAGGTGCCCAGGCCGTGGGCGCCGCTGTTGCCCTGGTTGATCCCGTACTCGATGATCTCGTCGTCCTCGGAGACCTGCGGCCCGGGTTGGAGTTCCTCGACGACGTACTTGGTGAACGGTTCGGTGGCGACGATCTCCCGGGCCCGGCGCAGCACCTTGACCAGCATCCGGCGGTCCTCTTCGGTGTCGAGGAAGTTCGGCTCCAGGCGCGGGGTGTCGTCGAGGCCGGGGCCGGTGATGTGCAGTGAGCCCTGGCTGGTCGGGTACATGGGCAGGGCGACGTACTTGGCGCCGGGGAACTTGTCGACCACCATGCGTCCGGTCATGGGGTTCACCGCCGAGGTCGAGATCGGGGTGAAGAAGCACTGGGTGTCCGGGAATTCCGAGGCCGGGTCGGACTTGTAGATGCCGCTGACCGCGTACCCGCCGTGGGCGACCATCCCGCTGCGGCTGAACAGGTACTTGAACCCGGTCCACAGGTAGCGCGGTGCCGAGGCGGCCTCGGCGTTGTAGCCCTTGACCTCGGTCAGCCGGTATTGCAGCAGGATGCCGCGGTGCTCCTTGAAGTTCTCGCCGACCCTGGGGCTGGCCACCCGCACGGGCACGCCGGCCGCGTCGAGCACCTCGGCGTTCCCGATCCCGGAGCGCTCCAGCAGCAGCGGGGAGTCGAACGCGCCGCCGCACACCAGCACTTCGCGGGTGGCGGTGTAGGTGACCCGCCCGCCCGGCGTCCGGCACAGGACCCCGGTGACGTGCGTGCCGTCCAGGACCAGTCGCTCGGCCTCGGTGCGGGTGACGACGGTCAGGTTCCGGCGCCGTCGCGCCGGGCGCAGGTACGCGCGGGCGGCGCTCATCCGGGTGCCCTTGCGGGTGTTGGACGCGACGTAGGACGCGCGCTCGCCGCCGACGGCGTTCATGTCCTCCTCGAACGGGATGCCCTGCGCCGCGAACGCGGCGATGAGGGCGTCGCAGGCCTCCTCGGGCGGGCCGGCGATCTCGATGTCGACCGCGCCGCCGCCGCCGCGGACCGCGTTGCCGCCCAGCTGGTGGCGCTCGATGCGCTTGAACGCGTCGAGGAACCGGGCCCAGTTCCAGCCGGTGTTGCCGGCCTTCTCCCAGCCGTCGTAGTGGTCCGCCCAACCGCGGTTCCAGACCATGCCGTTGATGGTCGTCGAGCCGCCGACCACCTTGCCCCGGGGGAACTGCTCGACGTGGCCGTCGGGGAACGCCGCGGTGGCGAAGGTCTTGGCGTACTTGGGGTTGACCAGCGTGAAGTAGAAGCCCTTGGGCACCAGGTGCATGGGGTGGGAGTCGCCGCCGCCGGCCTCGATCAGCAGGACGCTCGTGTGCGGGTCGGCCGAGAGCCGGTTGGCCAGCACACAGCCGGCGGCACCTGCCCCGACGATGACGTAGTCGAAGGTCGTGTTCTTCGGGGGGCGGGCCATGCTCGTGTTCCTTTCGGTGCGCTTCAGCGCACGGTGCGG
Source organism: Yinghuangia sp. ASG 101 (assembly GCF_021165735.1). Taxonomy (GTDB): domain Bacteria; phylum Actinomycetota; class Actinomycetes; order Streptomycetales; family Streptomycetaceae; genus Yinghuangia. Next base: position 7,191,240 of record NZ_CP088911.1, read on the forward strand.
AAGGTGGCGCGGATGTCGGCCACCACGTCGTCGGGGCGCTCCATGGCGCCGAAGTGGCCGCCGACGCGGTGTTCGGCCTGGTGGACGATGTCGGCGTACATCGCGGGCAGCCAGTCGAAGCGGGCCCCGGGCGGGTTGTCGTCGAGGAACACCGAGAGCCCGGCCGGGGCCTGGATCACCGGTGTCCGGTCGTGCGCGGGCTGCCAGGGGTGGTTGGCCGCCTCGGCGTAGTACCGCGCCGCGCTCGGGTACGTCTGCGTGAACCAGTACAGCGCCGCCGTGGTGATCAGGAAGTCCGGGGGGAAGACGTCGTCGACCGGCTGCCGGTGGTCCATCCAGGCCAGCCGCCGCTCGGTGAGCCAGGCCAGGAGCCCGGCCGGGGAGTCGTTGAGCCCGTGCGAGATCGTCTGCGGGTGCACGATCTGCGGCACCAGGTGCCCGACGCGGCGCTTCTCCCACGCGACGACGGCGGCCCGGTCCTCGGGGCTCGCGGCGTCCGCGGCCTTCTGGAGCAGGTTCCACGGCCGGTCGGAGTTCCACCCCGCCGGGAACGCGATCAGGCTGGTCAGGTGGATGCCGAGCAGGCGGTCGGCGTACTTGTGGCCGAGCTGCGCGGTGACCTGCGCGCCCCAGTCCCCGCCGTGTGCGGCGAACCGGTCGTGGCCGAGCACCTCGGTCATCAGCGTGACCCAGAGGTCCGCCGTGGTCAGGAAGGTGACGCCGGAGCGCGGCAGCGGCGAGGAGAAGCCGAATCCCGGCAGGGACGGGACGACGACGTCGAAGGCGTCGGCCGGGTCGCCGCCGTACGCCGCCGGGTCGGTGAGCGGCCCGATCACGCGGTGGAAGTCCCAGAAGGTCCACGGGAATCCGTGGCTGAGCAGGAGCGGTGTCGGCGCCGGGCCCGTCCCTCGCACGTGGACGTAGTGGATCGGCAGCCCGTCGATCTCCACCGTGAACATCGGGAGGGCGTTGATGGCTCGCTCTTGGGCCCGCCAGTCGAAGTCGTGCCGCCAGTAGTCCACGAGCCCGCGCAACCGTGCGGTGGAGACTCCGTGGCGTCCGTCGGCGTTGTCGATGTCGGGCGCGAACCGCGTTTGGGCCAGCCGGTGTTCCAGGTCGGTCAGGTCCGCCTCGGGCACGGCGAGGACGAACGGCTCCGGCGTCATACGGGTACCTCCGGGTCGGGCGCGCAACGGTGGGTTCGCCGGTCGGCACCTGCGGGACGCGCCGGGGGCCGGTCCGGCGAACGGGGGCCTCAGCTCAGGATGAAGCCGCGGTAGCCGGCCTCGCGGGCGTCGTAGAGCCGGTCCACGAACTCGGGCAGGGCCCCCACGTAGGCGACGTAGACGCGCGGCTTGCCCTCGATGTTGTCGCCGAAGAAGATCGACCTGGCCGATGCCTGGAGCGTGCCTTCGGCGGCGGAGACCACGCCGTCTGTCCACTCCTTCTCCGCCGCGGGATCCGCCTCCACCCGGCGCCACGGGTGGGTGAAGATGTCGTCGACGACCTGGGCGACCCACTCGACCACGGGCTCGGAGCAGCGGGGGCCGTTGCCGTGGCCGCCCTTGCCGTGCGGGCCGCCGACGACGAACATGTTCGGGAACCCGGCGACCTGCATGCCCAGGTAGGTGAGCGGGCCGTCCTTCCACTTGTCGCGCAGCGTCCGGCCGCCCAGGCCCCGGATGTCGATCTTGTTGAGGGCGCCGGTGAAGGCGTCGAACCCGGTGGCGAGGATGATCATGTCCACCTCGATGTCACCCTCGGCGGTGCGGATGCCCTTCTCGGTGAACTCGGTGATCGGGTTCTCCTTCAGCAGGACGAGGTCGACGTTGTCGCGGTTGTACGTCTCGTAGTAGTTGGTCTCGCAGGGGACCCGCTTGGCGCCGAAGTAGTGGTCATCCGGGATCAGCTTCTCGGCGGTCGCCGGGTCGTCGACCCGTTGGCGGATCTTCGCGGCGAGGAAGTCGCAGTAGATCTTGTTCGCCTCGGGGTCGTAGGCCAGGTCGTTGTAGAGCCCGATCCACTTGGTGAACCCCGGGGAGTTGAACGCCTCTTCGTAGCGCGCGTCGCGTTCCTCGGGGGTGACCTCGGTGGACTTGGTCTTGTCCCAGGTGTGCAGGAAGCCGCTGAAGGAGTTGCGCAGGAACGGGAACATCTCCGGGTAGCCCGCGCGGATCTCGTCCATGTCCCGCTCGGACAGGGGGCGGTTGCGCAGCGGGACGGCCCAGTTGGCGGTGCGCTGGAACACGGTCAGGTGCCCGGCGGTCTTGGCCACCTCGGGGATCACCTGGACGCCGGTCGCGCCCGTGCCGATGACGGCGATCCGCTTCCCGGCGAAGTCGATCTTCTCCTGGGGCCAGAGCGAGGTGTGGTACCACTCGCCGCGGAAGTTCTCCAGCCCGGGGATCTTCGGGAAATTCGGATCGGAGAGGATGCCGCTGGCCATCACGACCACGTGCGCGCGGTAGGTCCGGCCGTCGGTGGCGCGCAGCGTCCAGTCGTCGGTCTCCTCGTCGAAGGCCATGCTCGCGACCCGCGTGCCGAAGTCGATGTCCTTGCGGAGGTCGTGCTTGTCGGCGACGCGGTTGTAGTACGCCTCCAGCTCGGGCTGGCCGGCGAACATCTCCTTCCACGTCCACTCCTCCAGCAGCTCCTTGTCCCACGAGTACTGGTACGAGTACGACTCCGAGTCGAGGCGCGCGCCGGGGTAGCGGTTCCAGAACCAGGTGCCGCCGACGCCGTCCCCGGCCTCCAGGACCCGGACGGACAGGCCGAGTTCCCGGACCAGTTTGAGCTGGTACATACCGGTCAGCCCCGCGCCCACGATCACGACGTCGTACGAGCGCACCCCGCCCGTGTCCTCCGGGCCGCCGGCTTTCGTCCCGGGTCCGGGCGCGGTCTCGGTCATGGTTCCTCCAGTCAAGGTCGGACCGCGTGATCCTACGGTCGGACGCGGCTGCAACACAATAGTAGGCTGGCTACCAGCATGACTCGCCAGTCGGTGCGACGACCCCACGATGACCATGTGACCTGGGTAATGTCCCGCCGGGCGGCCAAGCGTGCTGGCAATCATGTTACATTAATGGTGTCAGTCGCTTGAAGTAGTGGAGGTCGACCGTGAGAGTGGGCATCATCGGTGCGGGCATGTCGGGCCTCTTCCTGGCCCACCACCTCTCCGCCGCCGGGATCGACTACACGATCTTCGAGAAGCGCGAGGCCGCCGGGGGCACCTGGCACGACAACACGTACCCGGGCCTGCACGTCGATGTGATCACGCGCTCCTACGAGTTCCCCTTCGCGCGCAAGCACTACTGGACCAAGCGGTACGCACCGGGCAGCGAAATCCGCCGCTACCTGACCGACTTCGCCGCCGAGACCGGAATCCGCAAGCACATCCGGTTCCGCACCGAGGTCCGGCACGCCACGTGGGAGGAAGGCGCCTGGACGCTCACGTTGCCCGGCGGGGCCACCGAGCGCTTCGACGTCGTGGTCGCCGCCACCGGCTTTCTGCACGTGCCCAAGCGCCCGACGTTCCCCGGCACCGAGACCTTCACCGGACACAGCTGGCACTCGTCCGAGTGGGATCACACGGTCGATCTCCAGGGCAAGCGGATCGGCGTCGTCGGAACCGGGTCCAGCGGCATCCAGATCGTCAGCGAACTGGGCAAACAGGGCCACCACGTCGAGCACTTCATCCGCACCCCGCAGTGGATCCAGGTGAAGGAGAACCCGAGGATCTCCCTGCTGGAGAAACTCCTGCTGCGCGTCCCGGCGCTGGCCGGCCACTGGGACCGCAAAATGGCGGCGCTGCGCCGCGAGACCGACGGCTCGGAGACCTGGCGCCTGGTCCCGGGCCCGGAGCGCGAGGAGATGAACGCGCGGTTCCGCGCCAAGCTGGCTGAGGAAATACCGGACCCGGTGCTGCGCGAGAAGCTCACCCCCAAGGAGCCGCTGGGCTGCAAGCGCATCCCCAAGTCGCCGGACTACTACCGGGTGGTGCAACGCCCTAACGTGACACCGGTGTTCGGCGGGGTGCAGCGGATCGAGCCGGCCGGAATCGTGGACAGCGAAGGCGAGCTGCACGCGCTCGACATCATCGTGTACGCCACCGGCTTCGACACCCACGCCTACATGCGGCCGATGGGCGTCGTCGGCCCGGACGGCCTGACCGTCGACAAGCTGTGGGCCGAGGGCGTCTACAGCTACCGCGGGATCGGCCTGCCCGGCCTCCCCAACTTCTTCCTGCTCAACGGCCCGTTCGCCCCGGTGAACTCGATCGCCATCCCCACCTGTCTGCGCGACGAGGTCGGCTTCCTGATGCGGTTGATGGAGACCATGCGGCAGGAGGGGTGTGCGCTCGCCCCCACCGTGGAAGCGACCCGGGCGTTCCGCGACACCGTGCGCGCCGCCCTCCCCGACACCACCTACTCGCTCTGTGACAACTGGTACACGGACCAGGGCGGCACCCCGATCATCTGGCCCTTCACCCGCGCCGAGCACGTCGACCAGTACGCCGACGCCCGCCTCACCGACTTCGAGCGGTTCGAGGGACGCGGTGCCCGCTTCGACGCCGCGCGGTCCTGACCCCAGGGAGCAGAAACCATGCAGAACCCCACCCCTGAGCAGACGAAACCCGGAGCCCTCGACGGCATACGGGTGGTCGAGGTCGGCGACCGGATCGGCGAGTATTGCGGACTCGTCCTGGCCGGTCTCGGCGCCGAGGTGATCAAGGTCGAGCCGCCCGAGGGCGCCGAAAGCCGCCGGATGGGCCCGTTCGTCGACGACGTCCCCGACCCCGAGCGGTCGCTGCACTTCTGGGCCTACAACCGCGGGAAGCGCTCGGTCGTCCTGGACCTCGACACCGACGAAGGCCGCCGCGGGCTGGAGGAACTGGCCGCCGCGAGCGACGTGTTGCTGGACGCGAGCCCCATCGGCCACCTGGACGAGCGGGGGCTGGGCAGCGCCGAACTACGCGAGCGGCACCCGGCGCTCATCGTCGCCCGGATGACCCCGTTCGGCGAGGAAGGGCCCCGCCGGGACTGGAAGGCGACCGACCTGGTCCACCTGGCGCTGGGCGGGCAGGTGATGAACAACGGCTACGACCCGGACCCTTCGGGGAAATACGACCTGCCGCCGGTGGCCGCGCAGCTTGAGCACTCCTACGCCGTCGCCGGCGAGCAACTCGCCTTCACCGTGATCGCCGCGCTCATCAGCCGCCGCCACACCGGCAGGGGGCAGCACCTGTCGTGCGCGGTCCACGAGGCCCTCGCGAAGAACACCGAGGGCGACCTGATGTCGTGGATCTGCCTGCGCACCCCGTTCCTGCGCCAGACCTGCCGGCACTCCGCGCCCGACGTGTCCGTCCACCGCTCGATCTTCGCCACCAAGGACGGCCGCTGGATCCTCGCCACCACGCGCAACGCCGAGCTGCTCGGGCCGTTCCTGGCCAAGTACGGCATCGGCGAGGACGTCAGCGACGGCAGCGACGAGAAGAGCAAGGACTCCCGGGTGCTGCCCGGCATGGAGGGCGGCGCGGCCCGGAACATGGACGCTGTCGAGCACACCATCCGCCGGTACCGCTTCGACGACGTCCCCTGGCGGGAGGCGCAGGAGGCCGGGCTGATGTGGGTGCCGGTCCGCAAGCCCCACGAGTCCGCGTACGACGAACACTGGCTGCAACGCGGCACGTTCGGGGACGTCGAGCACCCCGACCTCGGCCGTGCGCTGCGCTACCCGACCAGCAAGTGGATCGCGACCGGGACGCAGTGGGTCGGCCGGAGCCCGGCTCCGCGACTGGACCAACACCGCGCGTTGTTGCAGGTCACACCGCGACCCTTGGCGCGGGCGCCGCTGCCGGTGCCCCGCGACCTGTCCGTTCACGGCAGGCCCTGGGCGCTGCAAGGCGTCCGGATCCTCGACTTCACCTGGATGCTCGCCTCGGCCGGGGCCACCCGGTTCCTCGCCTCGCTCGGCGCCGACGTGATCAAGGTCGAGTGGCACAAGAACCTCGACCCGCGCCGCGGCGGCAATCCCGTCGGCGGCCGGGAGGCGCGGGAACGCGCCACCGGACCCGTACCGTCGCAGTGGCCCGCCGATCTCGGCGGCCCGGTGGGCGCGCAGTACAACAACAAGAACCCCGGCAAGCGCGGCATATCGCTGAACGTCAAGCACCCCAAGGGGCTGGAGCTGGCCCGGCGGATGGTGGCCGAGAGCACGGTGGTCGCCGAGGGGTTCTCGCCGGGCGTCATGGAGAGCTGGGGCCTGGGCTACGACGAACTGCGCGCGATCAAGCCGGACATCATCTACGCGAAGCAGTCAGGCATGGGCACCGAGGGGATCTACGGCCGGTTCCGCACCATCGGCCCGGTGGCGCAGGCGTTCGCCGGAACCTCGGAGATGAGTGGTCTGCCGGACCCGTTCCCGCCCGCCGGCTGGGGCTACTCCTACCTGGACTGGTACGGCGCCTACAGCTTCGCGTTGGCCGTCCTCGGCGCCGTCTACCACCACGACGTCACGGGCGAGGGCCAGGCGATCGACGCGTCGCAGAGCGAGGTCGGCATCTTCATGACCGCCGTGCCGACGCTGGACTACCAGGTCAACGGGCGGGTGTGGGAGCGCGCCGGGAACCGGTCGCCGTACTCGACCGCGGCACCGGAAGGCCTGTACCCCACCCGCGGCGACGACCGGTGGATCGCGATCACCTGCCGCGAGGACGCGGACTGGGTGGCGCTGGCCAAGGAGGCCGGCCACCCGGAGTGGTTGGCGCAGGCCGACTTCCGTACGGCCGCCGACCGGCACCGCAACCGGGAGGCGTTGGACCGGCTGGTGGCCGCGTGGACGGCCGAGCACGACGGGTTCGACCTGATGAACCGGCTCCAGGCCATCGGCGTGGCCGCCGGTGTCGCGCAGACCACCCGGGACCGGGTGGAGAACGACCCGCAACTGGCCGCGCTGAACTGGCTCACCGAACTCGACGCGACCAACTTCGGCCGCTGGCCGGTGGCGGCGCCGTCGGTGACGATGTCCGACACCCCGCAGTACGCCGGCGGCCGGGTCGGGAGGGGCGCGCCCACCTACGGCGAGCACAACTACGAGGTCTACGAGGAACTGCTCGGACTATCGCGCGACGAGGTCGACGGCCTGGCGGACGAGGACGCGATCTGATGGCCGACACAGCATCCCGGCTCGGTGGCGCCATCCGCGGCCGTACCGCGGTGGTCGCGGCGGGCTCCACCCGGCAGGGCACCATCCCCGGCATCACGGCCGACGAACTGGCCGTCGAGGGACTGCGCGTCACCCTGGCCGAGTCCGGCATCGACAAGTCGGCCATCGACGGGCTGATCACCTGCAAGTCGTACGGCGGCTTCGGGATCGACACCGAGATCGGCCGACTGGCCGGGCTCAACCCCGCCTACAGCGCGACGCTGGACTACGGCACCTGCAACTTCTCGCTCCACCTGGCCTGCGCGGTGATCGACGCCGGGCTGGCCGGTGTCGTCGCCATCGTCTACGGCACCAACCAGCGCAGCGCGGGGAACACGTTCGGCCACCCGCTGGGGCGTCAGGACGAGGCGTCGGTCTACGGCTTCCTCAACGTGGCCGGGCCCGCCGCGATGGCCTTCCGCCGCCACCGGATGCTGTACGGCACCACCGAGGCGGACCTTGCCGAGATCTCGGTCTCGCAGCGGAAGTACGCGACCGACAACCCGCTGGCGATCTTCCGCGAGCCGATGACGGTGGACGACTACCTCGCCGCTCCCTACCTCGTCGCGCCGCTGCGGCGGGCCGACCTGTGCATGATCTCCGACGGCGCCGCCTGCCTGATCGTCGCGAGCGCGGACCGCGCGGCGGAGCTCACCGCCAAGCCCGTGCACGTCATGGGGATCGCGCAACAGACCGGGCTGCGGGACCGCCAGAACGCCGACCAGTGGCTGCGGCCCTGGATCCGGTCGGTGGCCGAGCGGGTCTACCCCGCCGCGGGCATCGGCCGGGACGGGGTCGACGCCCTCTACATCCAGGACCCGACCAGCATCTGGGTGCTTCAGATGCTGGAGTACTACGGCTTCGTCGAACCCGGCGGCGTGGGCGAGGCGTTCCGTACGGGCGCGGTCGGCCACGGCGGGAAACTGCCGCTCAACACCAACGGCGGCCAGCTCTCCGAGGCCTACATGTGGGGCTTTCTGCATCTCGTCGAGGCCGTACGGCAGTTGCGCGGCGAGGCCGGGGACCGACAGGTCGCGGGCCTCACCACGGCGCAGTACTGCTCGACGTTCGGCTTCATGAAGGCGGCGAGCACGATTCTCTCGACGGAGGTCCGATGAGCCACCAGACCCCGCAGGTCCAGGACGACTCGCGTTTCTGGGCCGAGGCGAGCGAGGGACGCCTGGTCTTCCAGCGCTGCGCCGACTGCGCGTTCCTGCGCTGGCCGGCGGCCGGCGTGTGCCCGGAGTGCCTGGGACGGTCCTTCGCGTGGGACGAGGTCGAGCCGGTCGGCACCGTCTGGAGCTTCGCCGTCTACCACCGCGCCTACGCCGCCCACCTCCGGGAGCGCGTCCCGTACAACGTCGCGCTGGTCGAACTGGACAGCGGGGTCCGGCTGCTCAGCACCCTGGACGGCTTCCCGCCGGAGGCCGACCCGATCGGCGCCCGGGTCCGGGCCCGGTTCCGGGCGGTCGGCGAGCATCCGGTCGTCCCGGTCTTCGGGCCGGCCTGACGGTTCGGACGGGACGCGGGCGCGCCCCCGTCCCGTCCGGACCCCCGGTGTACCGGGAGCCGAACGGGACGGCCGGAAGGGCGGGTTCGCGACCGAAAGCCGCTACCCGGAAATCCGGATGGCCAGCCGGGGGCACCCCTCGGCGGCCCGCTCCACGAGCAGCCGGTGCTCGTCCGGCACCGAGCCGTCCGCAGTGACGGCCTCGCCGATCACACGCGCCTGGTCGCGGTCGTCGAGTGCGAAGACCATCGGCGCCATGGCCTCGCACACGGCGTTCCCCTCGCAGGCCCCGGGGTCGATGTCGATCCGCATGTCTCAGGACCCCTGGGGGATGCTCGCCGGGACCGACAGGTAGAAGTACCCGAGCCCCATGTGGTCCGAGCGCACGGCGGCGTCGAGGTCGATGCGGTACCCCGGCAGCAGGTCGAGCACGGCTTCGACCTCCAGCCGCAGGATCAGCCGGGCCAGGTGCAGCCCCAGGCAGCGGTGGACGCCCCAGCCGAACGCGACGCTCTTGGCCCGGTTGCGGTCGAGGTCGACGCGCTCGGGGTCGGGGAAGGCGTCCGGGTCGTGGTTGGCCGCCATGTTGACGAAGAGCGTCCAGTCGCCCTTCTTCATCGCGACGCCGCCCAACTCCGTGTCCCGGGTGACCGTTCGGGCGTGCGCGGTGGCGGGGGAGTAGATCCGGACGATCTCCTCGATCGCGTGCGGGATCAGGCTCCGGTCCCGGTCGAGTCGCTGCTTGGCCTCGGGGTGCTCCGCCAAGTGGACCATGAGCGCCGTGAAGGCGCCGCTGGTGGTGTGGAAGCCGGCGAGGATCAGCAGGACGACCATGTCGGCCAGTTCCTCGTCGGTGAGCGGTTGGCCGCCGACGACGGGGTCGTTCGCGAGCACCGACATCAGGTCGTCGCGTCGGTTCGCCCGCCGGTCGTTCGCCTCGCGCAGGATCTGCTCCCGGAACCACGCGCTCCGCTCGGCGTTCTGCCGCTGGACGTCGGGGTCGGAGTTCGCCTGGTTGCGCAGCGACTGGGTCATCACGTCCAGCAGTTCGAGGCGCTGACCGGCATCCCAGCCGAGGATTCCCAGGGTGACCGCGCCGGGGGAGACGTTGGCCAGATCGGAGACAAAGTCCCAACTCCCGCGCTCCCGCAGTCCGGTGACGATCTCCGCGACCATGGCCTTGATCTCCGGCTCTCGCCGGGAGATCTCGGCCTTGCTGTACCACTCGTTGAGCACCTTGCGGTACAGGGCGTGCAGCGGCGGGTCGAAGGCCACCGGGATGTGGCGGGTGCCGAACGGGTTGGCGGGAATGGCCGGGCCCGCCGTGGAGGAGAACGTGGCGTAGTCGGCCAGGCCCTGGACCACGTTCCCGTGGTCGGTGACCACCCAGAAGCCGCCGTGCGCGGTCGACCAGGCCACCGGGGCGGCGTCGCGCAGCTCCTCCAGGACCTCGAACGGACGGGCGGCGAACTTCGCCGAATGATGGTCGAAGTCGGTCAGGACGATGTCGGCCGGCGCGCGCATGCCAGCTCCTCACTGCCGAGGGTCATAAGTATGTTCAAGTAATACTCTTGCACGGTCACGATGGCGTCGTCAATGAATAAATGCCTGGCCAAAGCGCCTTCCAAGACAGTGGTCGACTATTATGTTGCTCTCTTGTCCAAAGATTCCCACCGACCGCGGAGACCAACACCGATGACGTTCGTGATCTCGAAGGGCTGTTGCAACGACGGTTCGTGCGTCACCGTCTGCCCGGTCCAGTGCATCCGTCCGAGGCCCGGAGACGCCGACTTCACCACCGCCGAGCAGCTCTACATCGACCCGGCCACGTGCATCGACTGCGGGGCGTGTCTCGACGAGTGCCCGGTCGAGGCCGTGCACCCGGAGTGGGAACTGCCCGAGCATCTCTCGGACTACCTGGATATCAACGCCGAGTACTTCGCCGCCAACCCCCTGGCCGACGTCGGCCCGCCCTCGTTCGCCCCCAGGGCGCTGCCGACCGACCGGCCGGAACTGCGCGTCGCGATCGTCGGCACCGGCCCGGCGGCCTGCTACGCGGCCGGAATCCTGAGCGACATCAAGGGCGTCGCGGTGACCATGCTCGAACGTCTGCCCACACCGTTCGGCCTGGTGCGCGGCGGGGTCGCCCCCGACCACCCGAACACCAAGAAAATGGCCGACCGGTTCGGCGGCGTCCTGTCCCGGCCGGCCGTGACGAGCTACTTCAACGTCGAGGTCGGCCGGGACCTCACCATCGGGGAACTGCTGCGGTACCACCACGCCGTGCTCTGGGCCGGCGGCGCCCCCGACGACCGCAAGCTGGGCGTCGCCGGCGAGCACCTTCCCGGCGTGCACGCCGCCCGGAACTTCGTGGCCTGGTACAACGGGCACCCGGACCACGCCGGGGAACGCTTCGGGCTGGACGGCGAGCGGGTCGTGGTGATCGGCAACGGCAACGTCGCCCTCGACGTGGCCCGGACCCTGCTGCGCCCGGCCGACGCGCTCTCCGTCACCGACATGGCCCAGCACGCCGTCGACGCCTTGGCGGCGGGCAACGTTTCCGAGGTGGTCGTCGTCGCCCGCCGCGGCCCGGAGCACGCGGCGTACTCGCAGGGCGAGTTGCTGGCCCTCGACCAACTCGAAGGGGTCACCGTGGTGGCCGAGGCCGACGAGGTCGGCGCCCACGACGGTGACCGCAAGCAGGCGGTCCTGCGGCGCGCGGCCGGTCGCGGCGACGCCGCGGGCAAGGTGGTCAGGTTCCGGTTCGGGCTGGAGCCCGTGGCGATCGAGGGCGGGGAACGCGTCGAGGCGGTCACCTTCCGGCGTCCGGACGGCGGCACCGAACGGATCGAGACCGCGCTGGTCCTGCGGGCCATCGGCTACCGCGGCGCCCGCGTCGACGGCCTGCCGTTCGACGAGGCCACCGCCACGCTCCCGCACGAATCCGGCCGGGTCGTCGACCCGGAGCGGGGCGAGGTCGTGGTCGGGGTCTACTGCTCCGGATGGATCAAGCGCGGCCCGCGCGGCGTCATCGGCAGCAACAAACAGGACGCCGAGGAGACCGTGGCCGGCATCCTCGACGATCTGGCGTCGGACCGGCTGGCCGACCCGACCGGATCCCCCGAGGACTTCGCGAGGCTCCTGCGCGACCGCGTCGCGGATCTGCTCGACAAGACCGCGTGGGACCGGATCGATCGGGAGGAGAAGCGCCGGGGCCGCGAGGCATCACGGCCCCGACAGAAGCTGGTGACGATCCAGGAACTCCTGGCCGCCTCGCGCGCCGCCTCGTGACACCCGCGCCGGGTGCCCCGGGTCAGGTGTCGAGCCCGCCGCGCTTGACGAGTTGGGCGGCGATGACGTTCCGCTGGATCTCGTTGGTGCCCTCGCCGACGATCATCAGCGGGCGTCGCGGAAGTAGCGGACGTCGAACTCGGTGGAGTAGCCGTAGCCGCCGTGGATGCGGACCGCGTTCAGCGCGATCTGCATCGCGGTCTCCGAGGCGAAGAGCTTGGCCATGCCGGCCTCCATGTCCACCCGGCGCCCGGCGTCGGCCTCGCGTGCCGCGTACAGCGTGAGCTGACGGGCGGCGGTGAGCGAAGTCGCCATGTCCGCCAGGTAGTTGCCGATTGACTGGTGCTGCCAGATCGGGCGGCCGAACGACTCGCGCTCCTGCGCGTACGCGAGCGAGTCCTCCAGCGCGGCCCGGCCGACGCCCAGCGCCCGGGCCGCGACCTGGAGCCGTCCGGTCTCCAGGCCCTTCATCATCTGCGCGAACCCCTTGCCCTCGACGCCGCCGAGGACGGAGTCGGCGGAGGCGCGGTAGTCGTCGAACGCCAACTCGCAGCTCTCGACGCCCTTGTAGCACAGCTTGGGCAGGTCGCGGGAGACGGTGAGCCCGGGGCCGTGCTCGACCAGGAGGATGGAGATGCCCTTGTGCGCGGGCTCGGCCTGCGGGTCGGTCTTGCACAGCAGCGCGATCAGGCCGGAGCGCCGCGAGTTGGTGATCCAGGTCTTGGTGCCGTTGACGAGGTAGCCGTCGGCGTCCTTGCGGGCGACCGTGCGCATGGCCTGGAGGTCGGACCCGCCGCCCGGCTCGGTCAGCGCCATCGTGGCCCGGATCTCCCCGGTGGCCATGCGCGGCAGGTAGCGGCGCTTCTGCTCCTCGGTGCCGAAGTGCAGCAGCAGCTTGGACACCACGGTGTGGCCGCCCATTGCCCCGGCCAGGCTCATCCAGCCCCGCGCCAGCTCCTCGGTGACCAGTACGTAGCAGGGCGTGGAGACGGGAGTGCCGCCGTACTCCTCGGGGATCGCGAGGCCGTAGATCCCGAGCTTCTTCATCTGCTCGATCAGAGCCTCGGGGTAGACGTTGCCGTGCTCCAGCTCCCGGACGACCGGCTTGACACCCCTGTCGACACGGACTCCCCGTGGACCCGCAGCTTGTTCGTGACCACCACTTGCTCGTCGTTGACCGCCAGAAGGAACTGACCGCCGTTTTGCACCGCGAGCAGCGCATTGGCGTTCAGCATCCCCGAGAACACCGACTCCCCGGCGACGTCGAGACCGCCACCCACGACAACCTTCCCGCCGGTGTGCAACTCGCCTCCGGCGTCCACCCGGCCGCCGACGGTCAGCCCTCCGCCGACGGCGGCGTTCCGCGCCACGCGCAGTTCGCCCAACGCCAATTCGCCGTTGACGGCGAGATTGCCGTCGACCACCGCGTTCCGGGCGGTGTGCAACTCGCCTCCGGCGTCCACCCGGCCGCCGACAGCCAGGTCACCGCCGGCGACCACTTGCCACGGAAGCTCGCCACGACCGCGCCGACCCGGCCGCCCTGGTCGGCAAGAAGCCGACAGGCGAGTTCACTGACGGCGGCGGGGGTGACCACGACGTCGAAGACCCTCCCGAGCTCAGCGACCCGCACACCCGGATGCCGCAGCGCCACGACGAGCACGCCCCGGCCGGCACCGGCCCGCCCGAACCACGCGGTGATCCGGCCATCTTCGGCCCGATCCATTCGCGCCCTCCTCCCCGTTGCGGCCCGCGACGACGCTAAGGCAAATCGGCGGATCGACTCGAACTGCCAGTTCGGGTTGCGACCCGAGCTGACAGTTCGACTCCTACCCGAGCTGACGGCTCGGGCGGCGCGGGAGAATGCGCAGGGCGACGCCCCCCGGCGATAATGAGCGCGCCACCGTTGGTGCTCGTCTGTTAACTGCTCCACGGCTGATACAGCGCGATGGCGTCAGCGTTCGCCGGTCAGTCCTGCGGGCGTGGCGCGCCACGGCGAATACAGCGAACTGCCGCGGTCCCGGCCACGGCTACGGGACGCTTGCGGCATGGCACGAGAGACCCCGATGGATCGTGAGGCCGCCGCCCGAATCTCAAGGACGGCGCGAGACAACCCAGACAGCGACACTGCTCAGAGCGGGTTCGGCAACCGGGCCCGAGTGGCAGCGGACCACAATGACCCGTACGAAGCCGACCGGGAACGCTGGTTCGTAGGCGAGGACGATGACTGACGCTGCGTCCGCCCCACACAATGTCCGGTATGACAACCAGCAGGCACGGCCAGCCCGTTCGAGGCATGCGTAACGCTCACTGCCCAAACTGTCGACATGACACCGAAATGTCCGGTTCGGCGTGGTCGGAGCCGGTCGGCTGAGCGGTACCGGGCGTTCGATGTTCGACAGCGGGGTCAGCGGACGGTGGGGGTCACGGCGATACCAGTCAGGTAGAGGAGGGCGAACACTACCGGGAGGAGTTGTTCGGGGTACGTGAGCGGCCAGTACCGGCCCTTGTCGGTACCTTGCTTCAGGGCGGCCCACTCCGCGCGTGAGTACGGGGCGGCCGGCAGCCGCTCCTCCAGGGCGCCGATGACTGTGTACTTGGCGGCATTGAGCTGCCGATAGGAAACGATCAGCGACAGCCACGCCGCGGCGAACACGGTACCGACGGCGAAGAGGACGAAGAGGAACGCGACCGGGAAGTCGTCGCTTCGCCACGCCGCGCCGAGTCCGGTCAGGATCCCCGAATGCAGGCTCAGGAAGAAGGCGTTGGTCAACGCGCGGCGTGCGCTGACTCGGTCGGCCATCTCCACGTACAGCTTGTACTGCTCCAGAACGGCGCTCTGGTAGTGCTCGCGGTCGCCTCTGTAGGAAGCAGGGCCTATCCGCGCGGTCCACAGTGTGGGCCGTACGTCGTCGACATTGGCCGAGTCGGTCCGAAGAAGGTTCAGCAGCGCTGGTATCCGCATATGCGCATTGTGCGGCCTGGCGCCTCGCTGGGGGCGAGATCACGGTACGGCCGCTCATGTATCGACGCGTTCCGCCGAGAAATGGCCGATTCGTGAACGAGTTTGCCCGTTGAGACGAAACCATGGATGACAGGGGTCCGAGCGGAATACGATAACCACAGGCCCCGTTCATGGTTGGGCCGCAGTCAGGGGGGGTTCATGAGTTCACTTGCCGTGATCGGAGCGGAAGAGGCGGGCGTACCCTTTTTCGTCGCACTCGCCCGCGGTTCCCGTCCCGTGATCAAATTGCCGGCGCCAATGCATCCGGAGGGCGTCGACGGCGAGATCGGCTTCTCCGACGTCGCCCGTCTCATGTCGGAGGAGTCGGCTCGCCGCGCCGAGCCGACGACGGCGCACATGATCAAACCGAAGATCAAATTCTCCGGCAGCTGGGTCGATCTTCCTCCGTTCTAGAAGAACCCGGACCGCCGGAAGAGGAGCGTCGGTGAGGCCGCCACTCAAGGTCTACATCGCGTACAAGTGGACCACGACGGACAAGGACGCCTGGGTGGCGGACCTCGCCGCCGACCTCAGAGCCGCCGGCTTCGACGCGCAGCTGGACGTGTGGGAGGTCCGCTACGGCGATTCGATCACGAGCTACATGACATCGCGCATCCAGGTCTCCTCTGTCGTGCTGTTCGTCGTTACGCCGGAGTCCGTGGCCTCCGTCGCGAAAGGCGGAGGCGCCGTCAATTTCGAGATGGAGATGGCCACCGCGAGGCGTACCCGCGGGGACGATGTGCGGTTGATCGGCATTTATCGCGAAGGGGACGCACTGCCGATGCACCTCCAGGACAACCGGTACGTCGACTTCCGGAAAGACGATGATTACCAGGAGTCGCTCGCGGCCCTGATCGACGATCTTCACGGAAGAACTCGGCGCCCTCGGATATCGCGGCCGCTGGACCTCGAATGGGTGAGTGTTCCCGCGGGGCGGTTCCGCATGGGGTCCGAGGCCGAGCCCGGAACCGACAATGTCGAAGTCCCGGCGCACACCGTGACGCTGACCCGGGGATTCTCCATTCTCAAATACCCGGTCACCCAAGGGAACTGGGAAGAGGTGCTGGGCCCCGAGGCGAATTCCAGCCACTTCAGGACGAATCCCAATCTTCCGGCGGAAATGGTCTCCTGGCGTGACGCCGCCCGTTTCGTCGCGGCACTCGACGAGGCCGATCCGACACGTACGCATCGTCTGCCGACGTCGGCGGAGTGGGAGTACTGCTGTCGGGCGGGAACGACGTCCGCGTACTTTTTCGGTGACGGCGAAGGCCCGCTCTCCGCGTACGCCTGGATGGAGTCCAACTCCATGGGGCAGACCCATCCCGTCGGTCGGCTCGAACCCAACGCCTGGGGCCTCCACGACATGCTGGGCAACGTATGGGAATGGACGTCCGACTGGTTCGAGGACTACACGGCCCTGGCCGAGTCCGACCCGGCAGGACCGGCCTACGGGCGCTACCGCGTGATCCGAGGCGGCGGTTGGGCGAACGACGCGGAATGCTGCCGTTCGGCGTATCGGAGCGCCGCGGACCCCGGGCTCCGTTATCGCGGGCTCGGCCTGCGAATCGTTTCGACGACCCGTTCGGGAGCCGACTGGTGACCAAGAAAACACCAACGGCCCTGGTGGTGGCCGACGTCAAGGACTCTGAGATCACCCGCATCCTCGGACACGTGTCCTCGGATCGCGTCGCGGTGCTGCCTCTTGGCGCGTTGTTCCGCGGCGTCGAGCTCGGCTGGTCGCTGGGCCGGGGGCTCCGCGTCAATCTCGGCGGGAGCGAACTTCCGCCCGAAAGCCTGGAGTCCGTCGAGACCGTACTGTTCAGGCCGTCGAGCTGGGTGGGCGCGGACCAGCGCCCGCGCATGGGGCTCAGCCGGGTCGATGGGCTCGTCGAGCCCGAGTTCGCCCCGTTCATGACGGCGGAGATCGACGCCTTGGTGTACGGGGCGCTGACCGCTCTCGGCCACGCCGCGTGGATGAACCACCCCGACCACGCCCGCCTGGCCGAGCGCAAGATCCCGCAGTTGGTGCTCGCCCGGGAACTTGGCCTCGCGGTGCCGGAAACCGTGGTGTCCGCGGACCCCGGCATCCTCGCCGACTTCTGGGAGTCCTGCTCCGGCGAGGTCGTCTGCAAGGCCATCGGCTCCGCCTCGACCTGGCACCTCGCCCCACGCATCCCGGCCATCACCCGGTCCGTCGAACGCACCGACGTCGAGCGACTGCCCTCGACTCCGAGGCTGCCGACCCTCTTCCAGCGGAAGATCACCGCCGCCTACGACCTGAGGGTGACCGTCGTGGGAAACGAGCTGTTCGCGGCGGCCATCTTCAGCCAGTCGGGCAGCAGCCCCCTCGATTGGCGCCTCGACTACACCGTCCCGATGCGTACCATCACGGTCGACTCGGTGCTCGCCGAACAACTGACCGCCCTGGTCGCGCAGTTGGGCCTCCACTACGCGGCAATCGACCTGCGGGTCGACCGCGACGGACGCCACTACTTCCTTGAGGCCAACTCGTACGGCGTCTACGAATTCATCGAGGAACTGGCCGGCTGCCCGATCTCCGCGGCCATCGCGAGCTGGCTCACGTCCTGACACCCCAGGGGAAGCTCATGCGCGGCTCAGCCTCCTCGCGTCCGCCGCGCGTTCTGCGACGGGAAGTCGTTCGTCGGCGTCGAACGCTTCGGCCAGCGAGGTGACAAGGCGTTCGGCGGCGCCGAGCGCGACGTCGATCTCGCCGACGGCGGGGACCTCAGCGCCGGCAACGGCAACCACTTGCCGCGGCACGGCCTAGGGCCTGTCGTCAAATGATCTTGAGTAGTGGATCATGGTTGGGTGATACGTCGCCATGAACTGTCGGATGCCGAGTGGGAGTTCGTTCGTCCGCTGCTGCCGGTGTCGGTTCGGGGCCGGAGGCGGCTGGACGACCGCACCGTGCTCAACGGGATCGTGTGGAAGTTCCGGACGGGCACGGCCTGGCGGGACGTGCCCGAGCGGTACGGGTCGTGGGCGACGCTGCACACGCGGTTCCGCCGGTGGACGGCGGACGGGACGTTCGAGCGGATGCTCCGGGCCGCGCAGGCCCGCGCGGACGCGGCCGGCGACATCGAGTGGCTGGTCTGCGTGGACTCCACGGTCGTGCGGGCCCACCAGCACGCGGCCGGGGCCCGAAAAAGGGGCTCCGCGACCCGGCGCTCGGCCGGTCGCGCGGCGGCCTGACCACGAAGATCCACCTGGCCTGCGACGGGGTCGGACGCCCGCTGGCGTTCGTGGTCACCGGCGGGAACACCAACGACTGCACCCGCTTCACCCAGGTCATGGACGCGATTCGCGTCCCGCGCCTCGGCCCCGGCCGCGCCCGGACGCGCCCCGAACGCGTCGTCGGCGACAAGGGCTACAGCTCGAAGGCGATCCGCGCGTGGCTGCGGCGCCGGGGCATCGCCGCGACCATCCCCGAACGCGCCGACCAGGTTCGCAACCGCGTCCGCCGCGGTTCCCGAGGCGGACGCCCGCCCGCGTTCGACCGTCAGGTCTACAGGCGACGCAACGTCGTGGAGCGCTGCTTCAACCGCCTGAAGCAATGGCGCGGCATCGCCACCCGCTACGAGAAGAACGCCGAGACCTACACCGCCGCCGTCACCCTCGCAGCCCTGCTGATGTGGGCATGACATTTGACGACAACTCCTAGTAGTACTTCGTTAACTCGAAGTTGATGTTGGCTTCTGTGTGGGGCATGCTGTGTGTCGTGCTTTTGGCGGAGATCGAGGAACTCCGGTGTGATCTGGCTGAGTTCGTGGCTGAGGTGTTCGCGTCGGTGCCGCGGAAGGACACGCGGGGGTGGGCGGACTGCTATCTGCGTGGGTTGATGCTGGACGGGCGGCGCAAGTCGGTGCAGCCGATGGCGGAGCGGCTGCCGGACGGGGCATGCAGTCGTTGCAGCAGTTCGTGAGCCAGTCGCCGCGGGACCACGTCGCGGTGCTGCGTGCGGTGGCGTTGAAGACGGTGCCGGTGGTGGACCCCGAGGTGTGGGTGGTCGACGATGTGTCGTTCCCCAAGGACGGGCCCATGTCGGTTGCGGTGGCGCGGCAGTGGTGCGGGGCGTTGGGCAAGCAGGCGAACTGCCAGGTCGCGGTGAGCCTGCACGCCGCCTCGGATGTCGCGTCGGTGCCGGTGTCGTGGCGGTTGTTCGTGCCCGAGGAGTGGCCGGCGACGCGGTGCGGCGGGCGAGGACGGGGGTTCCCGACGCGGTGGGACACCGGGAGAAGTGGCGTCTCGCACTGGACCTGATCGACGAGGCGACCGTCTGGGGCCTGGCGCCGAAGGTGATTGTCTTCGCCCTGGCACAACGCCTCGAAATAGCCTGGTCGACAGCACCACCGCCCCCGGAACTCCAAGCCCTGATCGCCGCCGTCGGCACCGGCCGACCACTCGACCTCTACCAACCACTCCCGCCTTAACAAACCGCCGCTAGCCGAATCGGCCGCTTCCCGGTTTCCGGCCGAATCCTCTGCCGCGCGCGACGTTGCTGGCTTTGCCGAGACCAGTCGCCGCGGCAGCCACCCCAGCGGCGCTGCTGCTCTTCTTCTGTGCGGCGGTGGAACTGCCCTTTTGGGGCCGAGAGGCACCCATACCCCGGGCCACTCGTGCCATGGCCTCCTGACTGGACTTCTTCGGTTCTGTCCGGAAGGACACGTCCTCGTAATTTCTCAGATCGTTTCCGTCGTCGGGATCAAGAGGTTGGGAAGAGTCGGTTACTGCATAGTGGTTGTAAGGGGTGCCGTCATCTTCGTAGTTGATTTCGTACGGGTCGCCGTTGGCATCAGTAGGCATACCCGACCTTACCGAGGACTCGTCCAGCGCGCCCAGCACCTGCCGCGCGCAATCACACCCTGCGCAAACTGTCCTGTCCTCCATGGGAGTTGGGTCTCACGGTAGGACAGTCATCGGTTGTCACTCGTGAGCATTCCGGGCCACGGAACGAACCTGGCGAGCGCCCGCAGGCCGCAGGCAGACCACAGATCCGGTTTAGTTGGCCAGCAGCCCGACCCGGGCGGCGAGGTCAGCGACGTCCGAGGCATACGACGGGCGGGCCCGGTGCCGCAGAGTGCGGACCAGCTCTCGGGCCATCTTGCTCCCGCGCACGTCCTCCGGCGCCAGACGCTCGGCATTTTGGAGGTGGAGCAGCACCGCCAGATCGTCGCGGCTCTGCTCGTAGCAGCGGGTGACTTCAAGGAGGTGCGTCATGCGGCGCTCGATCG
Source organism: Yinghuangia sp. ASG 101 (assembly GCF_021165735.1). GTDB lineage: Bacteria > Actinomycetota > Actinomycetes > Streptomycetales > Streptomycetaceae > Yinghuangia. The sequence goes on from NZ_CP088911.1 coordinate 7,211,497, forward strand.
ACGCCATCCCCGCCGTGTCGACGTGGTCCGCGATCTCCAACCCCGCGTTCGGCCTGCCGGCCTCCATCTCCACCGATACGCGGTGCACCGCTACATTCGCGGGCCCGAACACCGTCCACAGCACATTCCCCTCCCCGCTGACGGCCGCCACAGCGGACGCGGGACCGTCCAAGACCCGGCGCGCCCCGCGCGCGTCACGGCGCCGGGACAACGTGGCCGCGAACACCAGGTGCAGCGCCCCGTACACCGCGGCAACCGACGGCGAGGCCCGCCATTGCCCAAGACCGTCCGCAGCCTGCCGCACCACCGCCTCGGCACCGTCGAGCTCGTTGTCCGCGAGCAGGTGGTGGCCCAAGTTCCACTCCGCCGCCGCAATCCGCAGCGGATCGTCAGCCTCCTGCGCCGCGTGCAGCGCGCGGTCGGCGGCCAGCATCGACAACGACATCCGCCCCTGCCGCTTGCAGTAACTGCGCAGCAGGAAGTACAAGTCTGCGCGGGCCCGGTGCGCCTCACGGCGTTCGCCAGCGTCGGCTGGCGCACCCAACTGACGAACAGCCCGCTCCGCGTCCGCGATCAGATCGGGAAGGACCAGCGCGGCGGCGGAGAACCGTGTGGCCGAGGACTGGTACGTCCGACACGCCTCCTCCACCCGCTCGCGCAGCGCCGTTACGTCCACACGGTCGGCTGCCCGGGCGACGGGCCATGTGCCGACCAACGCCCGTTCCACCGGCCCGAACCCACCACGCGTCGGCACGAACTCGGCATCCTCGTCGTCCCCGGGGCCGCCGAGCAGCGCGGTGATCGGCACCTGTAGCTCCCGGGCAAGATCGTGCAGCACTCCAATCGTCGGCGTTTTCACACCCCGCTCGATCTGCGACAGGTAGTCAGCGGTGATACCCACGAAACCCGCGAGCACCGCCTGCGTCCGATCACGGCGCTCACGGTGGAAGCGCACCCGCGCACCGATCGCGCTGTCCGGAACTTCCGCCATCCCTGCCTCCCCGACCGGATTCTGTCGCTCCCTCACGGTAGACGCATGCCCCCGTGCGAAGCTGACGTACCTGCACCCGGGAGGAACCCCATGCCGCCGATCCCGCTCATCCTGTGGGACATCGACCACACCCTGCTCGTCACCCACGGCGTGGGCGGCAGGTGCTTCGCCGACGCGTACACCCGCGTCGTCGGCGAACCCATGCGCGAGCAAGCCGTTCCCGACGGCCGCACGGAACCGGTCATCTTCCGCGAGACCGCCGTCCTCCACGGCCATCCCCCGGACGCATACCGGTTCGAGGAATTCGCCGAAGCACTCGCTGCCGCGTACCTGCACCGCCTGCCCGAACTCCGCGAACACGGCCACGCCCTGCCCGGCGCCCACGCCGCCATCGACGCACTCCACCGCGCCGGAGCTGTGCAGACCGTCGTCACGGGAAACATCCGCGCCGTCGCCGACATCAAACTCGCCGCCTTCGGACTCGACCGCCACCTGGATCCTGACCTCGGCGCTTACGCCGACGACCACACCGACCGCCCCGAACTCGTCCGCCTCGCCCTGCACCGCGCCAGCGCGAAGCACAGCCCATGGATCTCCGCCGCGCACACCATCGTGATCGGAGACACCCCGAAGGACGTCGCTGCGGCGATCGGGGCAGGCACGCGAATCCTCGGCGTCGCTTCCGGCAATCACACCATCCAGGTGCTGAAAGCCGCCGGAGCCACCGCCTGCGTGAACGATCTCCGCAACACTGTGAACGTGGTCGCTTTGACGCTCACCGCAGCCCAAGCCTGAAATTGCCTGCCTGTCCGCGACGATTGCTGACTTGTCGTCGCCGCCGTCCCGATCACCTGTGCGCGTTGGGCGGTCGCACCGAGGGAGAGCGGACTGCTGCGGCCTCGCGGTTCAGGCTCGGGATTGCAGCATGGACCGTCCTCGGTCGTACACGCCACGCGCGGCGCTGTTCTTCAAATGGGGGCGCAGGCTCGTGAACATTGCGCGGATGCGGTCGTCGCATCGTCCCGATTGGACATGCGGGTAGTCGCCAAGGGCGCGATGCCAGTCAGCGCACGCCTCTTCGAGTCGCCCCATTCCGAGCTTCCGTTCGGCCAACATGCCCAGGTGCCGGACCCGGCCGCGTCGGTACACCGAGTGCCGCAGTTTGTCGGAGGCCTCCATGTGATCCAACGACGCGGCCTTGTCGCCGAGTTCGTAGCGGACCTGGGCGATGTGGTAATTCAGCGCGGACGGGTCGTACGATCCGTGTGGTTTTGCCTTGGATTCGGCTTGGTCCATGGCGACTTCGGCTTCGCGGATTCTGCGCAGTGCCTCGGCGGGGTCGCCGCTGGCGGCGGCTGCGTGTGCCTGCTGGCCGGCGAGGAACGCGCGCATGCGGGGCCTGGCCTGGGGGGAGGCGGCCGACGCTGCGTCGGCCAGGTGAAGTGAGTGGCGGTGGTGACCGAGGTCGACCGCTTGGACGCTCATCCCGCGCAGGGTGGTGCAGTACGTCAGGTGGTCGCCTGCAGCGAGGGCGAGGGCGAGGGCTTTGGTGTAGTACTGCTGGGCGAGGTGGTCGGCACGCTCGTCACGGAACGATCGTGTTGACGAGGAACGCTGCGGCCATCGGACGTGCTGTGCGTCCCCCGAACTGGTCGTCGAGTTCGCTGATTTTCTCGGTCATGGCGGCGACGGCCTCGACTTCGCGGTGGCCGATGCGGGTGTGCGGGTCGCGGCCGACCCGGCCGAATCTGTCGGCTGCGTCCTGGGGGCCGTCCGGCCAGCCGGGGACCGTGAGTACGACGGAGTACAGGCCTGCGGTCAGTATCGACCGGCGCGAAGGATCCATGTCGGCGCTCCCCAGGGTGATCAGACCTTTTACCGTATCGGGGTTGCCGGTGTCGGCGTCCGGTGCGGGATCGGCGGTCAGGCCCGCGTCGGCGGCTGTGACCCGTCGATGCAGGCGCCGCGCGAACGCCTCCAGGATCACAGCGTGTACCTGCGTGCGCGGGACAGCGCCGTTCCGCCAGTGCCAGACCGCGGATTCGTTGTAGCGGAGCCGGAGTCCGCGTTCGGTGCCGATCCTGTTGACTTCGCGGGCGAACTCTGCGCTCTGAAGAAGCTGGAGTTGGTGAGCGCCCGGCCGACCAGCAGCGGCGTCATCATCGCGACGTACCGCCCGGTGCGCTGAGGCACGGCGGGACCCGGGGTTAGAAAGCCCCCTATGGGACGGCGACGCGGCGCGGCAGGGTCGGCCGTGACATGATTCCGGAGTTGATTGCCGAACTGCCGTGCTGTAACGAATACTTGACGGCGGATTCCGCAGCGATGCGGTCGGGTGTGCATGCGCGGCGGTGATGGCCGACGGGGGTGCGTGCGTCGACGAGCAATCCGGTAGGAGGACGCGTGACCAAGCGAACGGGGCAGGCGACCCGTCCATTGCGCCGCCTGGCTGTCGTCTTCGCTGTCCTCAGCTCCGTCCTTGCGGTGACGGGACTTGCCGCCTGTACCGACGACAAGGGCGCGGAGGGCGATGCCTCGGCGACCACTGCCCTTTCGTCACCCCCTGCGTCCGCGTCCGCCTCTCCGACGATCGTGGGAACGGCACGGCCGGTCGCGCTCACCGGGCCGCAGCCGGGCTGGGTTTCCTCATGGCTCGACCGGGACGAGGCGAAACAGGGCGTACCCACAGGCGATCCAGCGCTCTACAGCGTCCTCATCGATCTGCGGCAACGGGTTCTCACCATGGCCGGTGCCGTGGGCGAGCTCAACGCCCGCTGCGAAAACGACCGCATCAACCTCACACCGGGCGCGGTCACCCAATGCTCCACGGTCTACAACGGCTTGGAGATGGTTTGGGCAGTCACCGTCTCCCGCGACAGTCCCCCGAATTCCATGTTCGTGTCCTACCGGGTGTCACCGCCCCCGGTCGTGCTGCTGACCGCCGCGAACGTCTACCAATTGTTCTGGCGCACCACCGCGGCCAACACGATGAAGACGATCGACGACCCGCGCTGCGACGAGATTCCGGCCTCCGTCCTGGTCACGCGCGGTACGCCGTACGAGAACGCCGACACTGGATACCGTTGCCAATTCCTCGGCGGCGCGGTCGGCGACCCCGTCCGCAGACGGGTCGACCAGCGTGTGATGGTCCGCGACACAGGCAGTGTGACCTTCAGCTGAAGCCTGGTCGAAAATCTCCGAAGGTCCTTCAGCAACAGGCCCGTGTCCTGCGAGTTCGCGGGTGCCGGCCCCGAAGCCGTGCGGGACGCGTCGGACGGGCAAGGCGCCCGGTTGAGAGCGTTGAAGATCGAGCGCGGCGACCCGTCACTGTGGCGCCCCAAGGTCCGCGAGCAGGGTGTCGACCAGGTGTTCCTCCTCGACCCGGGTTGCGCGCGCTGTGAGGGCGGTTGCGAGGCCCGGGTTCCAGGGGGTCGCGGCCGGGGTGCCGCCGAGCGCGCCGGAGCCGATGCCCGCGGCCAGCGCGGCCTCGTAGTCCGCGCGTACGTAGCGCCAGGGTCGGGCGTCGGTCAGACGCATGACGGTGGACGCAATGCGGACGCCACCCCAGTCGAAGTCCGCGTGGCAGGAGAGCTCTCCGCCTTCTGCCGCCAGGCCCGTGAGCAACAACCGCGCGGCGACCGACAGGTTGCCTTCGACGCACACCAGTGGGGGGCAGTCGGCCCCGAGTGCCTCTGCGGCCTCGGCGACGACGGCTGGGTTCTCGCACACGAAGACGCGCTTGCCGGCCACACCGAAGTGCTGTTCACCGCGGCCGAGCTGGCGCACCGTCAGGACGGTCGGCTCGCCCGCCCGAGCCGCTTCCGCAAGGATGCGGCTGGTGGTGGTGTGCGTGCCACCGGGCAGGCCGAGACAGAGTACGCGGGAGGACAGCACATCCACCGCCACCCCGGCCGACGCCCACAGAGCGCGGCGCCCTTCCGCGCTGTGGATGTCCTCGGGCGGGTTGTCCGCCCACGCGCGCAGTGCCGAGACGACCAGAGCGGCCAGCGGCCGACCCGGGTCCAGCGCGTGCGCGTCGCCGACAGTACGCGCCGCCAGCACCGCGAGCGTGACCCCCGCCGCCGGTAGCGCCGACAACACCGCCACGGCCTGGTCGGCAAGGTTGCGGGCCTGGACCGGATCACCTTGGGCCAAGCGGCGCAGGCGGCCGACGGCCTCCAGGTCGGCGCACCATGCCTGGACCGCTTCCGGCGCGGCCGACGCTGCGCACCACGTGTGCAGCGGAACGTATGCCGCCGCCCACGCCCGTGCCACCCGATCGGCCGTCTCCCGGGTCACCTCGACCGGCCCGGACAGGACGACCACCGCCGCCGCCAAGCCCCCCGGTGCCGCGCCGCTGGCACGCAACAGGTGGTCCACGCTCTCCAGCCGCACGGACAGCGAACGACCCGGACGTGCGCCCCGGCCGAGCAGCCGGTCGGCCGCGGCGCGTTCGGCGGGCGTGGCGGCGGTCCGGGTGACCGATCCTGCGAGCGGCTGTCCGGCGGCCATACGGCGGCGCACCCGGTCGACCAGCCAGGCCAGTTCGGGGCCGCCGAGCAGTCGGCGCAGTCGCGGGACGTCGGCCTCAGCCGGTGCGGGAGCCACGAACTCCGATCCCGCACACCCTGATTCCGTACAGTCGGGCTTCGGCACGTCTGGCCCGGTCATGCGAACAGGTCCGGGATGCCGTCGTCATCGGTGGCACCGGAGGGCTCCGCGGAGTGTCGGCGGCGCCCGTCCCATTCCCAACGGGACACAAGCACGGCCGCGATGCCGTCCACCCGGGAGAGCTGGGCGATGGCCAACCCGGGTACTTCCGGGTAGCAGCCCCATTCGCGTTCGGACGTCATGACCACGTCGAGGTCGAACGCGGCGAGCAGGCCGAGCGATTTGGCGCGGGAATCGTCGTCCACGCCCGCAAACGCCTCGTCCAGGGTCACCAGGCGGGGGGCGTACGGGTTCTCCGCCGACGCGTAGTGCGACGATGCCGCGGCGAACAGCGGCAGTGACACGGACAGCACGCGCTCCCCGCCGGAGGCGGGGCCGGTGGCGGTGACCCACTTGCCGTGCTGGTGGCGTTCGATGTGAAAGGTGTGCCAGGTGCGGTAGTCCAGCGCGGTGGTGAGGTGGTCGAGCCAGCTCCCGGCCGGATCATTCGTACGCGCTTGGTCGATCTCCGCTTGCAGGAACTCGCCCAGCGCCGCCCGGTCGGCGGGGGTCCACGCGTCGGAGGTCTGCCGCAGCAGGCGCTCCCGTGCCGCGTGCAATCCGGCCGGCGCCTCCCGCGACGGCTTCCACACCAGCCGCAGTTCCATGCCGGTGCTGGTCGGACGGTCGGCCAGCTCCCGGTTCATGGCAACCACCTGGCGCTCGGCCGCGCCGATCAACTCTTGCAGGGTTCCCGCCACTTCGGTGATCAAGTGGTTTTCCAGGATCTCCTGTTCCCGAGCCGACAGCAGCCGCCGACGGTCCTCGACCTCGTGCTCCAGAGCCTCGGAAAGTTCCGGTACGGACCGCTCTCGGCCTTGAAAGACCACGTCGACGACCAGTCCGTCGTCCAGCATCCTGGCCGCGGCAGTGTGTCCGTGCCGGGCCAGGGCGTCGGAGAGTTCTTTCAGCTCCTCGGTGATCCGGCGCTGCACGCGCTCCCACACCGGGTCGGCGTCATCGGTTTCCTCCAACTGCCGTTCGATGGCGCGGGCCAGCCGGACCGCGGGCTCCGGGGCCCACGACTGGTCGGTCGTCGCCATCTCCGGCAGGGCGACCGCGAGCAGACCGGTGGCGGCGAAACGGCGCAGCGTCTCGATCGCTTCCGTCCGGGCGAGCACGCATTCGTCGATCTGGGCGCGCACCCGGACGCGCAGGGTTTCGGCGGCAGCCTGGCGGGCTGTGGCTGCCAACTCCAGGTCACGCGCGGTCTTTTCGCCACGGTCGCAGTCCGCGAGCCGCCGCGCGACGTCCTCCAGCTTCGCCTGCAGGTCGGCGACCGCGGCGCCGACCGAGTCCTGCAAGGTGTCCCGGCGCTCCGCCGACGCGGCGGCGTCCTCGGCCGCGACGCGGAGGCGCTCGTCCAGCTCCGCGGCGTGCTCGGCCGCACGTGCGTGCTCAACGGTCTCGGTGGCCACGGCGTCCCGGGCGGCGCGGTGTTCGCGTACCGCGGGCCATAGTTCCGCGAGGCAGGTTCGATATTCGTGCAGTGCCTCGCGGACCACGCGCAAGGTGGCCGTATCCGCGGGCAGGTCGAGCTCGGCCGCGGTGCGCCGGACCTCATCGCCGGCCTGCTCCGCTGCCGCCGTGGCGGCAGCGGCCTGCTCCTCGACCCGTGTACGGTGCTCAGCCGCGTGGGAGAGTTCGCGCTCCGCGACAGCCGTCGCCGCGTGCGCGGAGCGGAGCCGGGCGTCGTCGGGCAGCGTACGCTCCGAGACCAGCGCCTCCTGGAGGCGTGCGATGTATCCGGCCTGTTCCTCCAGCTCCCGCAATTCGGAATCGAGCACCACCAGTTCGGTTTCGATCGCGTCCGTGCGGGCCCTGCGGGCCAGTTCCCGCGCGGTTTCGCCCAGGTACTCGGCCAGCGGCTTGTGCCATCGGCCGGTCAATGTCCCGAGACGGAAGCGGCCGTCGGTGGAAACGTGGCTGCCGTCAGCCGGCATGGGTCTGCCGCGGGGGACCAATCCGATCCGGGCCAGGATGTCGGCCACAACTTCGTCGGACACCGTGACGGCGGCCGGATCGTCACGGTCAACGGCAGGGACCAGCACATCGGCCAGAGAGGTTCCGGAGACAGGAGGTCCTGCGGTCAGCGCGGTGTCCCAACCCTTCGCGGGTGCCAGGCCGTCCGGCGCGATCCACGCATCGAGCAACCCGGCGGCCTCCAAGGCCGCCTCCAGCCCGGCACGTTGGTCGTCAGCGAGGATGCACGCCCCATCGGGACGGTGGTCCACCAATCGCCACAACGGGGCCCCGGGCACCTGGTCGCGCACTCCGGCACCGCGCGTCGGCGGTGGTTTCGGGTCATCGCGCCGACCCGCGAGCAACGCCTCCAGTTCGGCCGTGAGTTCGCCATGGCGGGCGCGGTTGTCCGTGCGCGCGGTGGACGTCGCCGCTCGGCGTTCCGCGAGGTCGTCGGCGACCTCGGCCGCCGCTCTGTCGGCGGCGGCCCGCGCTGGGTCGGGGCCGTGCAGCGTGGTGGTCCAGGCGGCCAGTTCGTCGAGTACGCCGACCACATCCCGGGGGCGGAGCACCGTGCAGGCGGCGAAATGCCCGCGTACCGCGTCGTGGTAATCGGATCCGGCCTGTCCCGCCGCCGTGACGCACTCGGTGCGCAGGTTCGCGCGGCGGGCGAGTTCGGCGTCCGCGTCCTCGAGTCGGCGGCGCGCGGTATCGCGGGCTCGGCCGGCTTCCTCGGAGCGCCTTCCCACCTCCTCAAGGTGGGCCACGGCCCGCAGGCGCCGGTCGGCGATGTCCTCCGCCGCGGTCCGGGCCGCGGCGATGGCGTCGCTGTCGTCCAACGGACGCAGTACCCGCCGCTCATGGGCATCGGCCACGCCTGCGCCCGACGCGGCGTCCGCGGAGTTCCGGGCGGCGCCCTCGTACGCCCTTTCGGCCGCGGCGAGCCGGTCGCGGGCCGCGGCCTCGCGCCCGGCAGCGCGGGCCCGTTCGCCCTCGGCCCGGTCGGCGTCCGCGGTGGCGCGCGCGACCTCGCCCCCGGTCCGCGCCGCTTCCTTGACCGCCTGCTCCAACTCGCGGGCGCTGCGCATCTCGGGGCTCGCTCGCAGTACCTCGTCGCGGGCCCGCAGGGCAGCCCGCTCCTGCCCGATTTCGACCAGCCGCGCTTCGGCTTCCCGCAGCGCGGTTCCGGCGGACTTGTACTCGGTGTCGGCGTCGTTCAGTTCGGCGCGCAGCGACTCGTAGCGGGAGTGGTGCACGCGTGGCACGCGGGCTTTGCGACGTGCGGCCACCCGTGCGTAGCGCTGATAGTGCGTCAGGAATCCGGCGGAAGCCCGCTGCGCCGACTCCATGGCGGCCAGTTCCTCGCGTTCCTCGTCGAGTGTCCGCAGCGCTTCGGCGACATCGGCCAGTACGGCTTGATCCATCGGCGGGAGTGCCTCGGTGAGGGCCTTGGACAGCGCCTTCTCGCTTGGCCGCTTGGACAGTTGCGGTTGACGCAGTTGCACGAGCAGGTCCACGAGCGCCGCGTAACGCTGCTCACCGAGCCCGAACAGCGCCTCGTCCACGGCGCGCCGATACGAGCGTGCGGAGTCGTACACCATGCCGTGGGGGCTGATCGCGTCGGCGAGACGGTCCCGGGCGAGCGCCGCGCCCGCACCGTCGAGCAGCCGCAGTCCGCCGTCCACCGAATCGGCTCCGATGCGGCGGTCGGGGACAACGAAGTACCAATGTCGGGCGATGCCGCGTCCGCTGACCGCCTTGAGCCCGCAGCCGAGCGTCAGGTAGTGCGCGGTGCCGTCTTCGGCGACGCGCCCGAATTCGATCCAGGTGTAGCCGAGCCGCTCGGGGTGCGGATGCTCCCCGCCGAGGAGCAGGTTCCACTCCATGCGCTTCTTCGGATCGGCGTCCGGCTCCACCCGGTGCGCGGACAGGTCGCCGTCGAGGAGAAACGGCAGCGTGAGGGCGAGAACCTTGGACTTGCCGGTGCCGTTGTTGCCGCGCAGCAGCAGGCGCCCGTCGCGGAACCAGAACTCCTCGATGTCGTAGTAGAACATGTCGACGAGACCGATACGCAGAGGCTGCCAGCGGTCGCGCATCGGCTCGGGCAGCGCGCGGGCGCCCCGCGGCGTATCGAGAGGCATGGCCTGGGGCGGGACGAGCTGCGCTGCTCCGCCCGGAAGCCGCGGGCGTACTGTCTCGGTCACTGACTGCCGCTCTTCCTGGATTTGTTGCGGGTGCGGTTCTTGGCACGTTTCCTCGGTGGGCTTTGGCCCGGTTCCAGTACCACTGCCTCGCCGATGCGGTAACGATCCAGTGCGGGGCGCGGCCGGACCATCGGCAGGCCCTCGGCACCGGTGCCGCGTTCGACCAGCCCCAGGGCCTCCAGCCGTTCCACGGCTTGCGCGACCAATGCGGCCTCGGCGCCCGGCTGGGTGGCGGTGCGTCGCCAGAATCCGGCGTGCTCCAGCGCCCACGACGCCGCCTGCCGCTCCAGGTCGGGCACCGTCGCCGGGCCGCCGCGTTCCGCGAGGAACTCGGCGAGTAGCAGCGCGAGGTGCCCGTCCGTGCCCTGCTCAGGCATGCGCAGGTCGGTGAGGTCGTCGTCCGGGTCGACCATGGCCAGCCCCTCGGCTCGCACTTCGGGCACCAGGCCGGTGAGTTCAGTGATGCGGCGGGTCACGGCGCCACGCTGCGAGGCCAGGTACGCGGCCTCCGCATCGTCCAACTCGTCGAAGTAGAGCACCGGATCGTCCAGCAGTCGCCGGGTCAGTCGGTGGCGCAGCGCGCGGTTGCGCAGCTCGTCGCTGTCCGGCAGGACCTCGGAGTTGAGTTCCGCAAGCCGGGCTTCGAACTCCGTGGCGCGGACCGTGCTCGGGCCGCGGCGTGACACCAACATCCCTGCGAGCACACGGCGTGCGACGTCGTACAGGGCATCGCCGGACGCCTTGAGGAACGCCTCCTCGTCACCGGCCACCCGGGACAGCACGCCCCAGTCGATGAGCAGTCGGACCACCGCGACCAGATCCGTCCGCTGTTCGCGGTCGGCGAGGGTGAACTCCACGCCCGCAGCCACGAGTTCCGGGTCCGCCGCGGCCGCCACGACGTGCTCGGCCAACCGTCCGAGCGCGATCTGGTGTTCGGCGCGCTCCAGCACCGCCAGGCACAGACAGGCCAGCACGTAGCGGCGGCGCGAGAACGGCAGTTCGGTGCGTAGGTCGCGGGCCGGGTGGGTGGGGTCTTCGTCGCGGCCGGGGATGCGGCGCAGACGTGCGGTCTCGGCATCGACCAGCAGTGACCATCCGGCGTTGCGCTCGAACCACTTGCGCAGTTCCGACGCATGCTGGCGCACCAACCGGAACTCGTCCGAGCCTGTGCGCAGCAGCGGCCTGCGCAGCAGTGCCCTTGCGGCGCGGCGTATTTCGGTGGCTCGCTGGACGTCGAGTGCGTCCTGCAGGCGACTGCCTGTCATGCCGCCCCCGTGCGCACGGACACGCTGCCGAGGCCCAAGTCCCGGATCTCGACCCGGTGTTCGGGCCCGGCGAGAACCCCGTCCGCGGTCGGGATCTCAACCCGTCCCGCACCGGGCACGCGGGTCAGTCGGATTTCCATGCTGCCGTCGTTCGTCGTCGCGGTCACGCCGTCGTCACCTGGCCGCCACGCCGACAACGCGTCGCCCAGCAGAACCAGAAACAGCCGGAACGCCTCTGGGTCCAACTCGCCCAGCCGGCTGAGCAGGATTTCACCGCCGGTGTCCAGGCGGGCGCGAGCCGCGGCGGTCTGTTCGGCCTGCTTGCGCGACAACTGAGCCAGATACGCCTTGGCCTCGGTGCGGTCGCGCACCGCGTGCCCCCGGCCGCGGCGCTCGTACGAACCGGTGCGGCGAAGCTGCGGGCTGATCCGCACACCCGGCGCGTCGTGCCACGACGCTGAGGGCGGCACCGGCTCGGCCTCGCGTTCCGCCAGAGACTCCGGATCGATGGTCAGATGGCGCGCGGAGTGGAGGCCGAACGCCGAACGCCACAACCGGTGCCGCGCGTTGTCGTCCGGCGCGTCGGCGAACCACCGGGCCAGCTCCCGGAAGTCCGCGGAGCGGTCCGAGCGTCCCGCGCGGCGGGCGTTCAATGCCTGGACTACTCCCAGCAGTTGCGGGATCGCCTGGCGGGCGGCGGTGCGCAGCAGCCGAGCCTGTGCACTGCGCCCCGGCACACTCACGAACCAGGCGCGCAGCCCGTCCCAACGGCCGCACCAGCGTGCCTCGGCCTCGGCGAGCGCGGAATCCGCCTGGTCCGGCGCGGCGTCGGCGGCGTCGCGCTCGGCGGCCAGGCGCAGCAGCGGTGCGACCGGGCCGCCCGAGGGGGTGCCCAACCGGTCGAGCAACCCGGCGATCTCCGCGCCCCGGGTGACCAGGTCCTCGACGAAGCGCTCCAAGTACTCGATGAGGCGTTCCTTGTACGCGAGGAAGACCTCCACCTCGGCCTCGTGCAAGTCTACGGTGCGCTGCAGCGACCCCATGAACGCGCGCGCGTTGTCGGCGAGCCCGGTGAAGCGGTCCATGAGGCCGCGGAGCAGCAGGTAGGCCACGGCCGGGTCGGCTTCCCCGGCCCCGTCGCCGCGGTCGGCGCCGGTCGCGTTCCCACCGCGAGAGGCATCCTGCGGGCTTCCGTGCACCAGCGCCAGCACCGCCCGCAACTGCGCCGCGATGTCCGCCAACGCGACGGCCTGGAGCTCTCCACGGCGACCGAGCCGCTCGTCGTAGGCCACGAGCGCCTCTTCGACCGCCTCGCCGGCCTCGGTGAGCTGGTAGATGCTCCGCGCCCGGTAGAAGTCCTCCAGCGCGGTCACACGCCCGGTATCCGGATCAGCGCGCAGATTGCCCCATTTCGCGAGTTGGTCCAGTGCCGCGCCGACCGATTCCAGCGTCGGCCGCTCCTCGACAGGCAGCCCCAAATGCACGTCCTCAGGGCGCAGGTGCACGACGAACTCGCGTTTCGCCTGCACGAAGACGCCCATCACCCGCCGATACAGCGCGGTGTTCGCCACCGTGAGGTGCATGAATGGCCGGTACGGCGTATCCGACCCCTCGGCGCCCGCGCCCAACGGATTTGTCGCTTCTGCCATACGCACAGTATTCCGCAGGCTCGAAACCTCGGCCGCGGGGTTGGCGGATTCGGCAAGTGCAGTTCCTCGCATGCCGCCCCGCCCGCCCTCGGACCCGTAACCAGACGCACGCCCGGCCCACCCGCCGGACAAGAACAGCGCTCAGGTCCCGGCCACGCCCTGAAAGGCGCCCCACTGCTCGCTCGGCCACTGTCCCCTCGAAGCCGTTCGACATGACCAATCCCACACACGTTTGTCGCGCGAGGCCGCACCGCATGCGACGTCTCGCGCGTCGCCGATGAGCACACCGGCCCCGCACGCGCGCCGCCTTCGAGACCATGGTGCGTGTCGGCGACGGCCCGAGATTCGGCCTTGCCGTGAGCGGCACCCACACCTTGAGGGCCTGCGGTTGCCCGGTCGGGGCGACCGCTACCCGGCCTCAGCTTGCCGGGCGGTGCCGCGGTGAAGACCTTGTGTGTCCGCTCCGGACGACCTGCCTCTCCGCCTCGTGCTTGGCGCCGTACCGACGTCGTCAACATCGAACGCCTCGGCGGCCGACCCGAGAACGAGAACGCCTCCCCTCCGAGACCACCGACCGCCTTCCGGCTCTTCCTGGACCGCAACGACATCCCCCGGTCGAAGTCCTGGCGAAGGCTCGGAAGTTGAGCCCCTCCAACCAAGATCACCGACAGAGTCAAGCTGAGAACCCAAGGGACTCCTGGGGGTCAGTCTTCAGGAACCCGCGACAGCCCTCTGACCGGCGGCAAACCATGCCACTCGCGGAGACCACCCACGTATGCGGTTCCACAAAGACGCCTGCCCCACCCGAGGGGGTAGGGCAGGCGGCACAACGCTGTCAGGACTTCCTGGCGGTGGGGCCCGCGGGCGCGGCGGCGGTCCGGCCGTTTGGCGACGAGCCCGATCAGCCTGGCTGAGCACCCGTCACCGGACCGACAGCGGACTCAGCCTGTACCGCCATATTCCGGTCCGATCCTCCGGCTCCAGCCCGGTCGATAGTGCCGGTGGGCCGCCGGACGAGGAAGGTTCCTGTTCAGGACGCTTCCGCCGCCTCAGTCATCGTCGCCGGCCGCCGATGTCCAGCAGGATCGCGGTCGGGGTGGTGAGGGGGACGTGGACGGTGTCGCGGGTGACGGGGAGCCGGTGGGGCTTAGCCGGGATGAAGCTGCCGTCGGCCGCTACCTGGGAGCCGGCGAAGCGCACTCCCGAGGTCGCGTCGAGCGAGGGGCCCTCCAGGCGCTGGAGCGTGGCCTTGAGGGCATCGCCGCCCTTGATCTTCACGGCGACGCTGCCCTTCAGGTTCTTGTCGAGGTTGTTGATCACAACCCGGATCTTGCCGTCGGGCATCCGCAGGGCGTAGGCGGTGACGTTCGCGGAGGTGCCCGACACCCGAGCGGGCAGGAATCGTCCTCCGCGCAGGGTGGAGACCAGCAGACCGGCGTAGTAGGAGGGCTGCGCCTGCAGCCGGCCGGCGGTCTCGGCGTTCTGGTCGGGGAGGCACAGCCAGGTGTAGCCGTAGCACTTCTTGGGCGACTGGTGGAAGTTCATTCCGCTGATGCCCGCGTTGGCGGCCGTCAGCGCGTAGTCGACGGTCCACAGTGCCGCGGCGAACGTGTTGGACACCCCCTCCTTGCCGCCGTTGGCGACGTTGTTGGTCTCCGACAGGTGCGCCGGCAGCCCGGCCGCGCGGGCCTGGCGGGCGAACAGTTCGAGGAAGTCCTTGGTGTTCGCGACGATCGCCGGGGACAGCATGTTGTCGATCGTTGCCGGTGTCTCGATGTTGGGACTGTTGACCAGCGGATAGTAGTGCTGGTCGAGGAATCGGGTTGTGCGACCGAATGCGTTCACGTAAGCCGACCACCAACTCGGTATCGGCTTGGTCAGCGGATCGGCCTGCGGCACGCCCCACAGGAATCCCGCGGCGTCCGGGCCGGAAAGGGGTACGCCGGGCGCGGACTTGTTGATCGCGTCCACATAGGTGGTGGCCTGTTTGACGTAGGCGTCCGGGGTGTAGCCGGGGATGCCGCGGTACGTCTCGAACAGGTTCGGTTCGTTGCCGAGTTGGATGGAGCGCAGCAGCGGGCCGAGGTGGCGCTGTCCACTGGCGGCCAGGTCGGCGGCGGCGGCCGGGTCGTCGTGCGCGAGGTTGACGCCCAGGTCGATCGACCACTGGACGCTCCGTGCCAAGGCACCTGCGCGAGCGAGGTCGGCCGGGGTGATGACCTGCCCGTTGGCCCACGGGGGCGGCGGTACCGAGGGGTCTGGCTGCCAGGCGGTCTCGTCGGCGCCATTGGCGGCGAACCGCATCGAACTGCGGCCGAGGTTGCCCAGCAAGCGGGCCAGGTTGCCGTGATCTGTGCTCACCCACGGCTCATGCAGCGTTTGCACTCCGATCGACAGGCCGAGGAAATCCTCGGGAATGCTCGGTCCGCCCTTGCCGGAGGCGTCGATGGTCACCGTCAGGGTTGGCGACGGGCGGCCGGGGGAGGCATGGGCCGCTGTGGCTGTGGTCGCGAGGAGCACGGCTGCCGCCGCTGCAGCCGGAAATCGGAGCTTGCGCATGGTCACCTCGGGTCGAGTCGAAGGCTACTGATCGCTGCCGATCTGCGGTCGGGTCGTTCGCACGGAACATAGGACTCCCCGCATTCATAAGTCAACTGCTTGACTTACGGGTGGTATGATGCCGACTCCCGCGTTTGTCGAGGGTCAGGGTGTTGTGCGGCGGCCACGCCGCATGGAGAGGATGCCGATGGCAGCCAAGACAGATACCCGAGAGCGGCTCAAGCAGGATCGTGCCGCTGCGACGCGCGAGCTGATCTTGGTCACCGCCGAGCGGTTGTTCGCCGAAGAGGGCCTGTCGGTGTCGAATCGTCAGATCAGTGCGGCCGCCGGGCAGGGCAACAATTCCTCCGTCGGCTACCACTTCGGCGGGCAGGTGGAGTTGGTGCGGGCGATCACGCACCGGCACCGCCGGCCGGTGGAGCGTATCCGGGCCCGCCTGGTCGCCGACGCCGCCGACGATCAGGACGTACGCGTGTGGCTGAGCTGCCTGGCCAGACCACTGCCGGAGTACCTCGAAAGCCTGCCCGCTCCAACCTATTTCGCCCGGTTCGGCGCGCAGGTGGCGACCTATCCCGCATACCGTAGGATCCTGCGTGAGGACGCGATGTCATCGCCTTCACTGCACGCCATCCTCGAACGGCTGGACCTGTTGCTGCCTGATCTCCCGGTTCCGGTCCGGAACCAGCGACGGAGCATGACCCGCCAGCTGATGATCTCCACGTGGGCCGAGCATGAACACTGGCTGGCCACACACCCCAGGGACCCGCACATGAACTGGCCCCAGGCCGCAACCGGACTCGTCGACGCCTTGATCGGACTGTGGCAGGCCCCGGCGACCATCCGATTGTGACCCGTCATCTTCTTGGTGTCCCCCTACAAGCGAGTGGCCGGGGCAGGACGCTTCGCAGCCGGCTCCGGCCGTCGCCGTCCAACCGCGACCAAGTCGGCACGACCGGGAGAAACCTCGACAAGAAGCAGCGAATAGGCGATCGATTTTGTCGGGTCATATGGGTTCCGTTACCTCTTCACGCTGTGTAGTTATCCGGAAGCAGCTCGCTGTATGGGTCGTTGGCCTGAAGATCCTGCCCGGAGAAGAGATCTTGAGTCGTCCGGAGGAGCTGCTGTTCCCGACGGTCGACAACATCGTGGTCACGGCCGTGGAGGCGGACGAGCCCCTCGTGTCGGCCCTGGCACGGGACTACCCCGGCATTGAACTGCGCCTGTTCACCGGGAATCCGGACATCTCAGCCGTGACTCGACAACGGAGTCCTCGACTTGAGCCTGTTGTATGACCTGCACACCACTTCCGCGCTGAAACACCCACCCCGTGGTCAGCGGCGGGCGACCTGTGGGTGGTCGCGCCGCCGAGCGGCGGCCCTGCGCTCGGACGAACCGGTCCCCATCGCGAGGGTCGCCGAACACCCTTTGGTTATGCCGACGGCCGGTCCCGCGCTGCGTACGCTGATCGACGAGGCAACCGCGCAGACCGGGACCGGCCTCGACTCGTCGCCCAGACCGACTCCCTGTGGATGCAGAAGCAACTCGTCCTCGCCGGGCACGGCTGGACCGTGCTGAGGGTGTCGGCATCGTCGCCGACCCGGCGCACGGCGTCGTCAGCGCGGCACCTTTGTACCAGGTCTACGCCGTTCCGTCGTACTGGGCATATCCCGGGCCGACCGGACCCCTGCCGTCGTACAGCTCGTCGCCGGGGAGCTCGTCGGCCAGATCAAGACGGCGGTCGCCGAAGGCAGGTGGCACCCGAGACACTGACCCACCGCAGCCTTCTGCCGGCACGCCCACGAAGCGTCCGTCCGCGATCTCATCATGCTGTTCCCACGGACCCCGGTCCAGGACCTCCGCGTTGCCGCGATTCGCCTTCGCGTTCAACACCGTTGCAGCCGCTGAGCCAGCCAACCAGTGACCTGCTGTTCCTCGTCACACGGCGTCGCTGGGGGCCTTCCCGTACCGTTCGATTGCAACGGGGCGGTGGTTCACGCGAAGGGGACGGCGCCGAGGCTGTCGCGGGCGTCTTCGAGCAGGCGCATGACGGCCAGGGTGGCGTCGAGCGGCATGACCGGGCTTTCGGTGGCGCCACGGCTCACGAGGTCGCGGACTTCGCGGAGTTCGGCGGCGAAGGCTTCATCCGCCGACTCGATCCGGTGCTCCTCAGGCGTGGGGCTGGTGCGTACGGTCACGTGGGTCGCGGCGTGGAACGGCGCGCCCACCTCGATCCACCCTCGGGTTCCGCTGACCGTGGCCGTCATCGCGGTGAGGTTGACCAGGGAGGTCTCCAGAAATGCGCGTGCTCCGCCGGGCCAGGTCATCATCAGCGCCGCTTCGGCGTCGACGCCGTTCTCGGCCAGCGCTCCGGTGACGTGCACCGCCTCGGGATCGCCGAGGAGGAGGTGGGCGAGCGCGACCGGGTAGACCCCCAGGTCAAGCAGCGCCCCACCTCCTTGCTGCGGGTCCCACAGCCGGGACGCGGGATCGTACGGCTGCGGGAAGCCGAACGAGGCGTTGATGGTGCGGACTTCACCGATCTGCCCCGCGCCGACGATGTCCTGGACGCGGCGGATCACCGGGTTGAAGCGCATCCACATCGCTTCCATCAGGAACACCCCTGCCGCTTGGGCCTCTTTGACCATCGCGGTGGCGTCGGCGAGCGTCGCCGCGAGCGGCTTCTCGCAAAGCACGGCCTTGCCGGCGGCGAACGCCGCCTCGGCGACCGCGCGATGCTGGGCGTGTGGGGTGGCGATGTAGATCGCGTCGACCTCGGGATTCCGGACGAGTTCGGCGTACGAGCCGTGCGCGGAAGGAGCGCCCAGTTCGTCGGCGAGCGCACGCGCCCGCCCGGTGTCGCGCGAGCCGACGGCGGCCACCCGCATGCCGGGTTCCCGGGCGATCACCGAGCCCACCCTTTTGGCGATCACTCCCGTGGCCGCGATGCCCCACCCGAACTCCCGGTCAGAAGTCATGGTTTCCCTCTCTCCGTGTCGCTTCCTGAAGGTGATGTTCCTCGGCACGCCGCGGATCGGGGATCTCGCGGAGCCGGAGCCGTTGCGTGCTTGGCGGTGCGCCTGGCCTCACGGGTGGTTCGCGCGGGGCGCGCCGGCGCACCGCGGGGTCAAGGCCTCGTGGGGTGCGTGGTCTGTCGTACGCCCGAGGAACCGCCCCTCGCGCGGGATCTCGCGGGCGTCGCCCCACGACGAGTACGGTCGCGCGGGCGCGGATGTCGGAGGAGCATCACGAACCCCCATAACGAGGACAGGCCCGAGACGCGCCGGCAACACGGCCAAGACGCAGCGGCCGAACGCTGGCTCCACGGCTGCGTCCACCTAACTGCACCCCGTCCCCGTTGGCTTCCAGTTGCCGCATGTTGCCGCGCGCACAGTCCACGCACTTCCCCAACAACGGATTGCACGGAGCCCGGCACGCGGCGGCAACTCATGGGAACTGGTTGCCCCGTCGGCCGCACTGTGGCTGCGTTGGCCGCGGCATCGGTTCACACACGGCGGCTCCCTTCCGCCTGTTTCACCGCCGGTGTCGTCAGTTTTGACCGACACCGGCATCCTGAGTAGCGAGTGCCGCGAGGCGGCGGCGTTCGGAGCGGCGCTTCTGCTGTTCGATCGGGTCGGTCACGGGGGAGGCGAGCATGAGCTTGCGGGTGTACGCGTGTTGGGGGGACGTGGTGACGGCGTCGGCCGAACCGGTTTCCACGCAGTCGCCGCGATACAGCACGGTGACGCGGTGGCTGACGTAGCGGACGACCGAGAGGTCGTGGGTGACGAACAAGTAGGCGACGCCGGTGCGGCGTTGGATGTCGAGGAACAGGTCGAGGACGCGGGCCTGGGTGGACAGGTCGAGAGCTGAGACGGGTTCGTCGCAGACGATCAGGCGCGGTTCGGGGGCCAACGCGCGGGCGATGGCGACGCGTTGGCGCTGGCCGCCGCTGAATTCGCGGGGGAGGCGTTCGGAGGCGTCCCCGGGCAGGCCGACCTGGTCGAGGAGGATGCGGACGCGCTGTCGGGCGTGCTTGGTGGTGGCGCCTTGGACGACGAGGGGTTCGCTGAGGATGTCGCCGATGGTGAGCGACGGGTTGAGGGAGGTGTAGGGATCCTGGAAGACGACCTGGATGTCGCGGGCGAGGACGCGGCGTTGTTTGGGCGTGGCGTGGGTGATGTCGCGGCCGTCGAAGCGGATCGTCCCGCCGCTGGGTTTGACCAGGCCGAGGACGGCGCGTCCGATGGTGGTCTTGCCGGAGCCGGATTCGCCGACGAGGCCGAGGGTTTCGCCCTTGCCGACGGTCAGGGACACGCCGTGCAGCACCTCGGTGGGACGGGCGCGGAAGCCGCGGCCGGGAAAGACGACGCGCAGGTCGCGCACATCGAGCAGGAAAGTCGTCATCGTCAGGCCTTCCTGCTGAACTCGCGCGCACCGCAATCGTGGTCGCCGCGCACGCTGCTGTCGTCGAGGATGGAGTCGAGGAGCATGCGGGTGTAGTTGTGCTGCGGGTCGCGGAGGATGTTCAGCACGTCGCCTGTCTCGACGATCTGCCCTTGGCTCATCACGGCGATGCGGTCGCAGATGTCGGCGACGACGCCGAAGTTGTGGGTCACCAGCAGGATCGCCATGTTGAGCTCTTCCTGCAATTCGCGCAGCAGATCGAGGATCTCCGCCTGAACGGTGACGTCGAGGGCAGTGGTCGGCTCGTCGGCGATCAGGAGTTTGGGGCGGCAGGCGACGGCGCCGGCGATGAGGACGCGCTGGGCCATGCCGCCGGATATCTGGTGCGGGTAGGAGGCGAAGGTGCGCTCGGGGTCGGCGATTCCGACCCGTTCGAGCAGAGCGAGGATGTGCGCGCGTGCGTCGCGGCGGGTGATGTCCTTGGTCGCGCGGAGGCCTTCGACGAGCTGCGATCCGACGGTGAACGCCGGGTCGAGGTTGGACATAGGCTCCTGCGGCACGTAGGCGATGACTTTGCCGCGCAGGCCGCGCAGTTCGCGCTCACCCAGGCCGAGGAGCTCTTGTCCGTCCAGCTTGATCGAGCCATGAGTGACAACTGCTTCCGTGGGTAGTACGCCCAGGGTGGCGAAGGCGGTCTGCGTCTTGCCCGAGCCGGACTCCCCGACGATGCCGAGGACTTCACCGGCGTCGACGCTGAACGTCACCCCGCTGACGACCTCGCGCAATTCGCCCGAGGGGATCGGGTAGGCGATGGCGAGATCCTCGATGGTGAGCAGCCCCGAGACCGGCTCCGCCGCTTCCGCACCGGCCGGGGGCGGCGCGGAAGCCGCTGTCCTGCTCGACTCGGCCCCCTGGCCCGGCCCGGATTTCTTGTCGGCTTTGGCCCTCGTGTTCGTGCTCGGCTTGCGCTGGGCGCCTTCAAGGGTGTCACGGAGCGAGTTGCCGAACAGCACGAGGAAGGCGTTGATCAGGCCCAGCAGCAGGCTCGGCCAAAGGAATTGCAGGGGTTCGTTGTAGAGGTTGTGAAACCCTTCGGAGATCATCGAGCCGAAGCTCGCGGTGTCGGAGGACCCGAGGCCGAGGAACGCCAAGCCGGCCTGGAGGGAGATGGCGGAGCCGATGAGGAACGCGGTGGCGATGATGACCGGCCCGCGTACGACGAACAGCACATGGCGGCCGAGGATGCGCAGGTTCGACAGGCCCGAGACGCGTGCCGCGTCGACGAACAACTCGTTCTTGACGCCGACGACCTGGTTGCGGACCAGGCGGTAGATCCCGGGCGACATCAGCACGCCGAAGATCGCCATCGTCGCGCGGTAGTCGCCCTTGGTGACCGGCATGAGCACGATGAGCAGCAGCAGGCCCGGGAACGTCATCAAGAGGTTGAACAGCCACTCGGTGGCGACGCGGACTCGGGTGCCGAAGTAGCCGCCGACCAGGCCCGCGGTGACGCCGATCGCCAGCGCGATGCTCGTGGCGATGAGGGCGGAGATCAGGCTGGTGTTGATCGAGTTGAGCAGCCGGGCGTAGATGTCGCGTCCGCTGCTGTCACCGCCGAGCAGGTAGCCGGGCGTGCCGGGTCCCGCGTCGATGTGGTCCAGTGACGCGTCGTTGGGACCGTGGCTGGTGAGCAGCGGGGTCAGCAGACCCGCGGCGAAAATGACCACCAGCAGAACGGCGGAGACGACCGCCTGCGGGTCCCGCAGGAGCCTCGCGAACGTCGGTTTGCGGCGCTGCGGCTCGGCCGCGGCAAGTGAAGCCGGCGGCTCGGCCGCGAGGGGTGCCGTGCTCAATGGATCCTCGCCTTCGGGTTGAGCCAGCCGTTGAGGAGGTCGACGATCAGGTTGACGCCGACCACGAGCAGCACCGCGAAGAGCGTGACGCCCATGATCACGGGGATGTCGCCTTGCAGGGACGAGTCGAACGCGTAGCTGCCGAACCCGGGGAGCGCGAAGACCTTCTCGATGACCAGCGCGCCGCCGAACATCGCGATGAACTCCATCGACAGGACCGTCAGCGCCGGCCCCGCGGCGTTGCGCAGCGCGTGCCGCAGCACGATGGACCGCGTCGGGATGCCCCGCGTGCGCAAGGTGCGCACGTAATCCTTTCGCAGCTCGTCGATCATTCGCCCGCGGACCTGCGACGTGAGGCTCGCCATGCCGTGCAGCGACAGGGCGATGACGGGGATCATGATGGACGCGAGCCACTGACCGGGATTGTCCGCCAGGGGTGTGTAGCCCGTCGCGGGCAGGATGTCCGTCTTGATGGCCAGCACGTACACCAGGACGATCGCGGTCAGCAGGCTCGGGATCAGGAAGCCGACGAGCGAAGCGCCTTGCGCGACGCGGTCGATCACACCGCCGCGCCAGGCCGCCAGGACCCCGAGCGCCACGCTGGCCAGGGCGGTGCACAAGAGCGCGGCGGTGATGACGGACAGCGTGACGCTCAGGCGCGACGACACCGCGTCGCCGACCGGTTCGCTGGTGAAGAGGGAGACCCCGAAATCACCTTGGACCGCGTGCGACAGCCAATCGAAGTACTGGACCAACACCGGGCGGTCCAGTCCGAGTTCGGCCTTCATGGCGTCGACCGCCTCAGGGGTGGCCGAGGTGCCAAGCCGACTGGCGGCCACGCTGTCGAAGGACGTGCTCAACAACAGGAACGTGATCAGCGTGACCAGGACCGTGAGGAGCAGAGCTCCCCCCAGCCTGCGGAGCACATAAAGGATCATGGGGTTTCCTTCTCGCCGGTGCCGACGTGGATTAGTTCGAAACGCCGAAGGCCCGGATGGTGCTGAATGTCGACGATCCGTCACCGAGGTAGGTGATGCCCTTCTTGGTCACCCAGGAGGTCCCGACGTAGAAGACCGGGGCGTACCACGCGTTCTTCGTGCCGTAGGCGTTGACCTGCTTGAACGCTTCGGCCGCCGTCGCCGGGTCCTGCTCGGCCGACGCCTTTTGCAGGAGCCCGGAGATCTCGGTGTTCTGCGTGTGGAACGGGTTGCGGTAGCCCTCGGGAGAAAAGTAGTTCTTGAAGTCCTTCGCGACCGCGCCCAGCCCGTCCGCGGTGAAGTACATCGCGTACTTGCCGGAGGTCAGCGCGATGGTGTTGTTCTGCGCGGGCACCGGCTCCCACGTGACGTTGATGCCGATGTCCTTCAGTGCCTGCGCGATGGTCGGCTCGAACGGCTTGCTGAAGAACAGGCTTGGCATCGTCACAGAGAACCCGTCGGGGTAGCCGGCCTCGGCCAGCAGCCTCTTCGCCGCTGCCGGGTCGTACGGGTATGTCGTGTCCAGCGCCGGGTCGTGCGAGGGGCTCTTGGGGTTGACGATCTGCTCCGTCGGTTGGCCGACGCCCCGCAGGAACTGGGTGGCCATCTTCTGCCGGTCGAACGCCATATTGATCGCCTGGCGCACCCGCAGGTCGCCAAGCGGCTTGACCACGGTGCCGTCCCGGTCGGCCAGGACGAGAGTGCCGACCGAAGTGGCCGGGACGACCGTGACGCCGAATCCGGCGCTCTTGACCTGGTCGACCTGCGTCGACTCGACGGTGCCCGCGTTGAGCTGGCCCGCCTGCAGCGCGTTGACCGCCGCCGTGCGGTCGCCCATCACCTTGACCTCGACGGTGTCGAACGGGTAGGCGGCGGCGTTCCAGTAGTCCTTGCGCTTCTTGAGCACGTAGGTCGAGCCGTTGACCGTGGACTTGTCCAGGACGTACGGTCCCGAACCGATCGGGTTCAGGGCCGCACTCGGGTCCTTCATCGTCGCCGGGTCGGCGACCGCGCCGGCACCCATCGTCAGCGACGGCAGCAGCGACGCGTCCGGGTGCTTGAGCTTGAGCACGATGGTGGTCTCGTCGGGAGCCTCGATGGTCTCGATGGAGCCGAGGGCGTTCTGCTGGGTCCCCGGCGTCGCCCGGACATGGTCCAGGCTCGCCTTCACGACGCCCGCGTTCACCACGTGGCTGTTGCTGAACTTCATGCCCGTGCGCAGCTTCAGCGCCAGCGTGCGCCCGTCCTCGGAGTACGACCAGCTCTCCGCCGCGTTCGGCTGTATCTGCCCCTTGTTGTCGGCGTACAGCAGCGTGTCGTACACCGAGCCCCACACATACGCCTGTTGCCCGTCCGCGAGCTGGGTCACGTCGAACGAGTTCGGGGTACCCAGCACGGCCAGGGACAGCATGTCGGTGCCGGCGGCGGAGTTGTCGGTCGAACCGCCGCACCCCGCCGTCACCAGCAGGACGCAGGAGGTGAGGACCGCGACCGGGGTGTACCGGCGGATACGGCGGGATCGTGACAGCGTGGGCATGGATTGAGTCCTTTGGTCGGAGGAGCGTTCGGCGAGCAGAGGTGTCCCGGGTGTGCCTTGTGGTCGGCGATGCCCGGACGTGCCTTGCCTACGGCCTCGTCCCGACGCGCGAGGGCGTTGCCGGGCCGTGCCAGGCTGTGGATGGGGAGGATCCACGTCGCGCGATGCGGATCGGACGGCCGGGTGGTCGGCGTCCCACAGGCCGATGGGGATGTCTGCGGGTCGGACGGCTGCCTGCGCCGGGAGGTCGGCGGTTATGCGATCGGGAGGAGGGCGCGCTGGAGTCCGAGCAGGTCACGGCCCGGCCCCAGGTCTGTTCCGAACGCGAGCCGTTCGCTCTCCAGGTCACCTTCGAAGTCGATGCCTGCGCCGCGGAGGCGGGATCCCGGTTTGGACACGCCGGTGATTCCCGCGGTGAGTGAGCGCGGGGCGGTGTCGGTGATGTCCATGCACAGGGTCTCGTCGGTGGTGACGTGGATGCCCCAGTGCACGGTCCGCGCGCCGAAGAATGGCCCCGCGTCGAGTGCGCCGCCCGGCACGGCGTTCGTGTTCGCGACCGTGATGTCGGTGCGCAGGTTTTCGAACGGCATGGCCCGGTGCGAGTCGAAGGTGCCGGTGCGCAGGGTGCCGCGCCGCCACACGTTGCCGCTCGACAACCATTCGACGTTGATGCCGTGCAGGTACGAGCCGGGCACCGCGGGAACGGTGAACTCCTCCAGTTCGAAGTCCTGGACGAGGTTGTCGTGCGAGGCCGCGCGGGTGACCGTGAAGTGGTGCAGCGACCGCCCGCCCGCGGAGATCCCCGTCAGGGTGCAGGACTTCGCGGCCGTCATGGAGAACGCGACGTCCGCGTTGAGGACGTGGATGTCGGTGGCCCAACAGTCGTGCACGGCGTGGAAGCACACCCCGTTGGAGCCGGGGTTGATGTTGTGGGTGGTCTGGGTCAGCAGCGTGTTCTCGATGGTCAGGTCCTCCACGCCGCTGTCGTGGACGGTCGGCCCCAGGGAGCGCAGGCGCGCGGGAGTCTCGGGGTGGAGGGAGACGCGCAGCGGCTGCTCGATGCGGACGGTCCGCGCCGACAGCACCTCGGTGACCACGACCGGCCATGTCCAGGTGGTCCCGTTGAGCCTGGGCGCGCGGGTGGCCCAGTCGTACGTCCGCGCGCCCGCCACGTCGCCGGCCATCTCGCGCAGCAGCCGGTTGTCGGGGCCCGGCGGGTCGGAGACCTCCAGTAGGACCATCTCTCCGGGAGTGATGGGGCCGGTGTCGTCGACGATGAGGACATCGGTGCCGCGTGCGGCGGGAGCAAGGCGGGTGAGTTCCGGGCCGGCGAGCCAACACTCGTTTGTGCCCCAGTCCCAGTTCTCGGCGGCCGAGGCGGCGAGGCGTTCGCGTGAGGTGAAGTAGATCTGCCCGCCGGTCCACGACCAGTTGGTGTTCGCATGGATGCTGTCGCGCAGGGGACGGGTGAAGAACAAGGTCGTGGAGGCCTTGCCCGCCCCGCGCAGGACGACGCCTGACCCGTGGATGAACAGCGGATCATCCAACACGTAGCGCCCGGCGTCCAGTTCCAGGACACCGCCCTGGGCTGCCGCGAGGTCGTCGAGTGCGGCCTGAAGTTTTCCGCTGACGTCGTCCTGCCGCCCGGGGTGGATACCGAGGGCGCGCGCCTGCACGACGCTGCCCGTGGCCCGGGGTTCCACCGCGCCCCTTCGGTACCCGGCACGGCGCCAGTCACCGAGGAGCGGGTGCGTCGACGGTGATCTCCGCCACGAATCGAGAACCCTCGCCGCCGGGCCTGACAAGGCGGTGAGGCCGGACGCGGCGCCAGCGGTTCCGGCTCTGGTGTCGTGCGTCATGGCGTTGCTCCTCCGGTAACGGCGACGTGCTGCGCGTAACGGCTCTTGATCAGTTCCACGGTCTCGTCGCCGGGCCTGGCCCACAGGTCGGCGTTGAAGATCTCGACTTCGGTGTCGCCGCGGTATCCGGCGGCGTCGACCGCCGCACCCAGGCGCGGGAAGTCGATGTGGCCGTCCCCCATGACGCCGCGCGCGAGCAGGGTGTCTGGCGGGAGCGGGGTGATCCAGTCACACACCTGGTAGCCGGCGATCCGCCCGGCGGCCCGAGCGATCTGCACCTCCACGTCCGGGTCCCACCACACGTGGAAGGTGTCGACGACAACGCCGACAACGCACGGATCGAACTGCTCGGCCAGATCGAGTGCCTGACCGAGGGTGGACAGCACCCCGCGGTCGGCGCAGTAGACCGGGTTCATCGGCTCCAGCGCCAGGCGAACGCCGGACTTCTGTGCGTAGGGAGCGAGTTCGTTGAGCGCCTCGGCCACCCGGAGGCGCGCTCCGGGCAGGTCGCGCGAGCCGTGGGGCAGGCCACCGACGACCAGGACGAGGCACGCGGCGTCCAGGGCGGCGGCCTCGTCGATCGCCCGCCGGTTGTCGTCGAGGGCTTGGACGCGAGCGGGGCCGTCGGGGGCGGTGAAGAACCCGCCGCGGCACAGCGACGACACCCGCAATCCGGCATCGCGGATGAGCTTCGCCCCCCGCGTGACACCCGTGTCGTGCAGCGGTTCACGCCAGATACCGATCGCCGTGATGCCGGCGCGGACGCACCCGTCCACGGCCTCGGCGAGCGACCATCGGTCGACGGTCTTCTGGTTCAGCGACAGTCGGTGCACCGGTGCGTTCCTTCCCTCTCCATGTTCCGGCACGCAGACGGCCGAACGCCCTGTCAGGCCTCTCGGCCACCGTTCCGTACCCGCGTGCGGTTTTGTGGCCGCCGGTCCGAGTGTTTTTGCCGACAACTCAGGAAAGCGCTTTCCAAGGAAAGGTAGGCTGTGCATCGGCCTTTCGGCAATACCCAGCGAGGGGCGAGTCCGCAAAATGTCCGAGCGTTTGCGTACCCTTTTCGAGGTTATCGGCAAGCGCTTTCCCCAGGAGGTTCACCGTGACTGTTCCGTCACCAGCGGCCCATGTCGGTCTGTGCTCGGTCACGTACCGGGCGCTGTCCGCGGAGGAACTCGTCGACCTGGCCGCCGAAGCGGGGCTCGGCGTTATCGAGTGGGGAGCCGACGTCCACGTGCCGCCCGGGGACACCGAGGCGACGCGGCGGGCCCGGGAGAGCACGCACACGGCCGGGCTGGCGACGTGCTCGTACGGCTCCTACTGGTGTGCGGGGCGGGACAGTTCCGAGTCGTTCGCGACGGTGGCCGCCACCGCCCAAGGGTTGGGCGCGCGGCGGGTACGGGTGTGGGCGGGGACCCAGGGATCGGCGACCGCGCGGGACCGCGCGTCCGTGGCCCGCGCGCTACGCGAGGCGGGAGACATCGCCGCCGCCCACGGGCTGCAGGTGGCAACGGAGTTCCACGGCGGAACACTGACCGACACCGCCGCGTCGACGCTGCGGCTGCTGGACGAGGTCGGCCACGGCGCGGTGTCCACGTACTGGCAACCACCCCTGGACGAGCCGGACGACGTCGCTCTCGCGGGGCTGCGGGACCTGCGCGACCGCGTCGCCGCCGTGCATGTGTTCTCCTGGTCGCCGCTGATGGACCGGTTGCCGCTCACCGGCCGCGAAGCGCTGTGGCGCGGAGCCCTGGAACTGCTGCTCCCGGTCGACCTGCTCCTGGAATTCGTCCCGGGCGACGACCCGGCCGTGCTCGGGCAGGAGGCCGCGACCCTGCGGTCCTGGCTCCCGTAAAGGGACGCGGCACTCCTCATGGGCGACTTCGGGGCCGAAGCACATAGTGGGCGCCGACCACCGGGTCGTGAGCGGTCAGGACGCTGAGCTGCGGCGGGTTGTCGGTGCCGCGCGCCACGGGCATCTCCGCCGTCGTGGCGCTGTCGCCATGCCCACAGGCCGCACCGGCAACCCCGAGGGCCGGGTGGTGCGCCCTATCGGGCCGGGGTGCTGGCGCGGAGGACGACCTCCCCGCGGATGCGCCGCAACCTGGAAGCGGTCTCCGGTCGTGCGGTCAACACCAGGTCCATGGCGATCTCGCCCATGCGCTCCAGAGGCAGCCGTACCGTCGTCAGGCCGGGCGTGACGTCCCGCAGGGTGGTGATGTCGTCGAAGCCGGCGATGGCCATGTCGCCGGGCAGGTCCACTCCCAGGTGACGGCAGGCGGCCATGGCGCCGACGGCCATGACGTCGTTGACCGCGAAGACGCAGTCGGGGCGCGCCCCGCGGCGGGCGAGCAGCTCGGTCATCGCCTCGTAGCCGCCGTCGCGGGTGAACGCGCCGTGCAGCACCGCGCCTTGCGGGATACGGCCCTTGCCCGCAACCAGGCCATCCCGGAAGCCCTGAAGGCGGTCTCGGGCGGTGAGGACGTCGGCGGGCCCGGCCAGCACCGCGAAACGCCGGTACCCGAGTTGGGTGAGTTCCTCGGCGAGAAGGCGGGCGCCCGCGCGGTTCTCCACCACCACCGTGTCCACGGGAAGCGCCCGCTGGCTGATCGCCACGACATGGCCCCCGGAAGCGGTGAACGCCGCCGCCTCGCGGCGCAGCGCCTCGGTGGCCTCCTTGTCCGTGGTACGGCTGCCGACCAGGATCGCCGCCCGCCCGCGCTGACCGCGCAGCGCGGCCAGATGCTCCAGCTCGCTCTCCGCCCGCCGCCGCGTGCTCGCCAACGTCACGAGCAGCCGGTGCTCGTCGGCGATCCGCATCACGCCTGCGGCGATCGAGGAGAAGTAGGGATCGGCGATGTCGTGCACGAGCAGGCCCACGACGTTGCCGCGGCCGCGCACCATCGCCTGCGCCGACGCGTTGGGCGCGTAGTTCAGTTCCCGCGCGGCGTCCAGCACGCGGCGCCGCAGGTCTTCGCCTACCTGGCGGGTGCTGCCGTTCAGCGCCCGCGACGCCGTCGCCAGGGATACTCCGGCCGCCGCGGCAACGTCCGCCAACGTCGCTTGTGCGTTCTGCGCGGTCTGCGCGGTCTGCTCCATATGCCGATCGTCTCACCTCGGGACGGCGCGCCCGGCATCGGGGCCGAACGCAGGAAAGCGCATTCCTCAGCTTAGCGGCTCAGCGTCACGCGATCCGGTCGAGGTCGGCCCGTCGCACCGGGTGGGCGGGCGGCAGCCCCGCCGCCAGGCGGGCCGCCTCCTCGACGACCGCCAGGCCGAGGCGCGCGAGCTCGTTGCCGGCGGAACCGGAGATGTGCGGGGTCACGAACACGTTGGGCAGCCCGTGCAGCACCGAGTCGGCCGACAGCGGTTCGGGTTCGGTCACGTCCAGCACGGCGCGCAGGCGGCCCGCGACGAGTTCGTCGGTCAGCGCGTCGGGGTCGACGAGTGCGCCTCGTGCGGTGTTGATCACCACGCCTCCGTCGCGGATCAGCCCAAGTCGGCGCCGGTCCAGCATGCGGTGCGTCGACGGCAGGTTGGGCGCGTGCACGGTCACCACATCGCTGGTGCTCAGCAGTTCGTCCAGGTTCATCGGTTCGACGCCGAGTGCCGCGGCGTCCTCCGGCGTGACGTACGGGTCGTACAGGGCCACTGTGAAGTCGAACGGGCGCAGTAGCTCCAACACCCGCCGGCCCACCCGGGAAGCCCCGATCACTCCCACACGTCGGCCCATGTTGCCCTCGTCGGCCAGCTCCAAAAGGCCGACGACCGGACCGGTGCGGTACCGCTCCCGCAGGCCGAACGCGTCCTTGCCGGAGAACAGGATCGCCGCGAGCGTGAACTCCGCCACCGGAACCGCGTTCGCCTCCACCGCACTGGACACCACGATGCCGCGCTCCCAGCACGCGTCCGTCACGATCCCCCGCACACTCCCCGCCGCGTGCAGCACCGCCCGCAGCCGCGGCATCGCCGCCAACGCCTTCTCGTCCAGCCTCGGGCACCCCCAGCCGGTGATCAGGAACTCCGCCTCCGCGAGTCGTGGCGTCGCGGCCGGATCTGCGAAATCCAGCACCGCCCGGTCCGGGTCGACACGCACCACCTCTCGCAGCCGCTCCAGCACACGCGCCGGGAACAGCGACGGCACGAACGACGGGGCGAGCGCGAACAACGCGACCGGCATGGATGCTCCTGGGTGGGACGTCATCGGACGGGGAGAACGGGGGGAACCACAGCGGACGGAACCGGCCGCGGGATCGGTTCGCGGATCCGGAGCCCGGCCGCACAGCGGCCGGAATCTGTGTACCACGCGGCAGTGGACAGCGCTTACCGACTGGGCGCACCGTTGCCATTGAGACGGGGTCCCGTGACGGATCTCGGTTATGTGGGGTCGCACGCGTGCAGGGATGCAAGTGAGGACAACCACGACCGATGTCTTGACTCCACGGCGAACGGCATCCTAGCGTGCTCTACGGAAAGCGCTTTCCCTCGGGAGCGGCGTTCCGCATTTCGCTCACCGGCGGTCGATGCGCTGGGCCGTTTCGTTCTGCTGCGGCACCGGTTGAGCTGCCGGTGCCCTTTCGCAGTCCGCCCCCAGGAGAGGACCTCATGACCACCCAGACTCTCGGCGTCGTGATGAACGGCGTCACCGGCCGGATGGGCTACCGGCAGCATCTGGTGCGTTCGGTGCTGGCGATCCGCGACCAGGGCGGCGTCGTCCTGCCGGACGGTTCGCGGGTGCACCTCAAGCCCGTTCTGGTGGGTCGTGACGCGGGCAAACTGCGGGCGATGGCCGACATGCACGGCGTCTCCTCCTGGACCACCGACCTGGACACCGCGCTGTCCGACGCGGGCAACAGCATCTACTTCGACGCCCAGGTCACACCCGCCCGCGAGGCGGCGATCCACGCCGCGATCGCCGCCGGCAAACACGTCTACACCGAGAAGCCGACGGCCGAGACCTTCGACGCGGCGCTGGGCCTGGCGCGCGCGGCGCAGACCGCCGGGATCCGGAACGGCGTGGTGCAGGACAAACTGTTCCTCCCGGGCCTGCTGAAGCTGCGGCGCCTGATCGACGGCGGGTTCTTCGGGCGGATCCTGTCGGTGCGCGGCGAGTTCGGCTACTGGGTCTTCGAGGGCAACTGGCAGCCCGCGCAGCGCCCGAGCTGGAACTACCGCACGCAGGACGGCGGCGGCATCGTCGTCGACATGTTCTGCCACTGGTCGTATGTGCTGGAGAACCTGTTCGGCCGCGTGGAAGCCGTCACCGCGAAGGCGGTCACGCACGTCCCGACCCGCTGGGACGAGAGCGGCGAGGAGTACCAGGCCACCGCCGACGATGCGGCGTACGGCATCTTCGAACTCGAAGGCGGGGTCATCGCGCAGATCAACTCCTCGTGGGCGGTGCGCGTCCACCGCGACGAACTGGTGGAGTTCCAGGTCGACGGCACCGAGGGCAGCGCCGTCGCCGGGCTGCGCAACTGCCGCGTCCAGCACCGCTCGGCCACCCCAACCCCGGTGTGGAACCCCGACCTCCCGGTGACCGAGCCCTTCCGCGACCAGTGGCAGGAAGTCCCCGACAACACCGGCGACGCCGGATTCGACAACGGATTCAAGGTTCAGTGGGAGAAGTTCGTCCGGCATGTCGTCGCCGACGAGCTGTTCCCCTACGACTTCTTCGCCGGCGCCCGGGGCGTGCTCCTCGCCGAGAGCGGACTGACCTCCTCAGCTGAAGGCCGCCGCGTCGAACTGCCGAAGACCGAGGCGGCCAAGGCATGAATACGCGCATCCTGCTTCCCGCAGCCGACGGCGCGTTGGAGCCGTACCGGCCGACCGGCCGCTACCTCGGTGCGGCTCCGGGCGGCCCGGCGTTCGCCACCCGCACCGCCTACGCCGCCGCCCACGTTGTCGCCGACCGGTTCGCCGCACACGTCCCCGGACAGCCCGCCCAGGTCGACTGGGACGCCACCCTCGGCTACCGCCGCCACCTGTGGTCCCACGGGTTCGCGGTCGCCGACGCCATGGACACCGCCCAACGCAACATGGGCCTGGACTGGAAGGCCACCGAGGAACTGATCCGCCGCAGCGCCGCCGACGCGGCCACGGTCGGGGAGCCATACCAGTTGCTCGCCTGCGGGGCCGGGACGGACCACCGCGAACCGAGCCTCAGCGTGGTTCAGATCATCGAGGCGTACAGCGAGCAGCTCGCGGTGGTCGAGGACACCGGCGCCAAGGCCGTGCTCATGGCTTCCCGCCAACTCGCCGCCGTGGCGTCCGGCCCGGACGACTACCACCGCGTCTACGGCACCTTGCTCGCCCACGTACGGCGGCCGGTGATCCTCCACTGGCTCGGTGACGTCTTCGCCCCTGCGCTCGCGGGCTATTGGGGCAGCACCGACATCACCCGGGCGACCGAAACCGCTCTGGACATCATCCGTGCCCACTCCGACCACGTCGACGGCATCAAAATCTCCCTCCTCGACCGCGCCCACGAAGTACGTCTGCGCGCCGAACTCCCACCCGGTGTAAGGCTCTACACCGGCGACGACTTCCACTACCCCGAACTGATCCGCGGCGAGGGCGAACACTTCAGCCACGCCCTGCTCGGCATCTTCGACACCATCGCCCCCGTCGCCGCAGGCGCGCTCCGCGCCCTCGACGCCGGCGACCTCGCCACCTACGACGCCCTGCTCGCCCCCACCGTGCCACTGTCCCGGCACCTGTTCAGCGCGCCGACCTACCACTACAAGACCGGCATCGTGTTCCTCGCCTGGCTGGCCGGACTCCAGGACGGCTTCACCATGGTCAACGGCGCACATTCGGCACGCTCCCTTCCCCACCTGACCGAGGCCTACCGCCTCGCCGACGCGGCGGGGCTTCTGCCCGACCCCGACCTGGCGCTGGCGCGGATGCGGGCACTGCTGACCGTGGCCGGCGTGCACGGATGAGGACGCCGAATGGGGCTGCCGAACCCGCACCAGGGCATCCCAGCCGCTCCGTCGCGGTTCGCAGCCGCGCGTCCCGCCCTCCCACGGCGCCAACAGGTCTGACAACCCCCACTCCAGAACGGAACTCTGCGCCATGCGCGTGTTGTTCGCCCCGGACGCCTTCAAGGGGACAATTGACGCCGCCGACGCGGCGCAGGCCCTGGCCGACGGTTGGCTCGATGTCCGGCCCGGCGACGAGACAGTCATCCTGCCGCTTGCCGACGGGGGCGAAGGCACCCTCGACGCGGTCGCGCGTGGCGTTCCCGACGCTGTCCGCAGACCGATCGCCGGTGTCTCGGAACCGGACGGCCGTGCCGTCGACAGCTCATGGCTGCTCCTGCCCGACGGGACGGCCTTGGTCGAACTCGCCTCCGTCAGCGGGCTGCCGCTGCTCGACGCCCCGGACCCGCTCGGCGCCCACACCGCTGGACTCGGCACGGTCATCGCCGACGCCCTCCACACCGGAGCCACCGCGGCCAGGCAGCTGTCGTCGGTGATCGCCCGCTACAGCAAGGTCGACCTTCTGTGCCTGGACGAGTTCGGCTACGCGAACCCGGACAAGAAGGGCTCCAAACTGCTGTTCCGGATCTTCACCGAACGCGAGGAAGCAAAGCCACCGCCGTCGCCACCAACTCCCCGTTCGCCGAATGGGACAAGACCTTCGGCGACCGTCGGCTCTGCGCGGCCATCGCCGACCGCCTCACCTTCCGCGCCACCCTGATCCAGACCGGCGCCGAGTCCTACCGACTCCAGGCCACCTGCGACGAACGCGAAAACCGCTGACAGCAGGCACCCATATGAACCCGGAAGCGAAACATACCAAGCAGGGATAAGACCCCTATTGTCGGAGGGTTTAGCGGAGCCCGGGTGCTTGCGCGATATGGCTGGCTAGAGCACCCATACGAGCACCATCCCGTAAGCCAAACTGGAGGCACCCCACCGAGGAGCGATGATGACCCCGGCGACACCGACGTCGTTTCGTGCCCGTCTGATACGACAGCCCTTGCTCGGAGCGTTGGTCTACCTCGCGCCGGTCTTTTTGTGCATGCCGTGCGTGTGGTCGGGCTACGACCCCGTGACGTCCGAGGGAGACACCTCAGTCTTCGACTCCTTCTTCGTTTTGGCGTTTTTTGTATGCCTCTTCGTGACCTTGCCGACCAACTTGATCATCTATGGGCTGTTGCACGCGTGCCACGTCAAGTTGACCAGAAACGCAGACATCATCCCCGTGGCAGCACTGATCAACTGGGTGGTGTTCTACCTCCCCCGGTGGTGGCCAAAGTTGGCAACAGCGCTCTGCCGGACGTCCCGTCGACGTAGCTAGGAGCTGTACGAAGGATCTTGTGACTGTCAGTTCGTCGGCTCGTTGTCCTGGGTATGGGGCGTGGGGATCTGACGGATCGTGAGTGGCGGTTGCTGAAGCCGTTGTTGCCGGTTGGCACCGGCCGCGGGGGTCGGTGGGCGGACCACCGGCGGGTGATCGGCGGGGTGTTCTTCCGGGATCGAACCGGGGTGGTGTGGCGCGATCTGCCTGAGCGATTCGGACCGTGGAGCACCGTGTACGAGCGCCACCGCCGCTGGTCGGCCGACGGCACCTGGGAACGGATCCTGACCGCGCTGCCACGCGCGGCCGACGCCCCGAAGGCGGACCCGGCCGCGCCGGAGACAGCGGTGGCCGCGATCGCGTGGGGCGTGGCGGTCGACTCCACGATCGTGCGCGCCCACCAGCACGCCGCCGACGCCCGCAAGAGCCGGCCCCGGCGGCCGCACGGCGAAAAAGGGGCGTCGTCGGCGACGTGCCCGGCGAGGCGCTCGGCCGGTCCCGCGGCGGGCTGACCACCAGGCTCCACCTCGCCGCCGAGGGTCTTGCCCGTCCACTCGCCCGGTCCTGACCGGCGGCCGGGAAGGCGACGCACCGCAGTTCCCGCACGTCATGGCCCGCATCGCGGTGCCGCGCCGAGGGCCCGGCCACCCGGCCCGACACGGTGACCGCGGACGCCGCCTACTCCTCCCGCGCGATCCGCAACCACCTGCGACAGCGCGGCATCCGCCACACCATCCCCGAACCGGCCGACCAGCACGGCCACCGCCTGGCGAAGGGCTCGTCCGGCGGGCGCCAGCATCCGCTACCGGGCGGCCGGTTCCCACGAACCCCCGCGCTGGTTATGACCGGCCCTTCAGCTTCTCCCGTACGGCATGCCGCTGGTTGTCGCTGCCGACGTTGCGCTCCATCGCCGACCGTTCGGCGCGGAAGCCCTCCCTCATGCCGCCTTCGAGGCTGTGGTTGAGCAGCCGCTTGGCGTCCCGTACCGCGTCG
The DNA here is from genome assembly GCF_021165735.1 of Yinghuangia sp. ASG 101. Taxonomy (GTDB): domain Bacteria; phylum Actinomycetota; class Actinomycetes; order Streptomycetales; family Streptomycetaceae; genus Yinghuangia. The sequence goes on from NZ_CP088911.1 coordinate 7,246,767, forward strand.
GGGTTGCGGGCGGCGATCGACGCCGCGAGTGCCAGGGCCTCGTCGCGCGGGGCGTCGCACACCCGGGTGGCGAGTCCGAGGCGCACTGCCTCTTCGCCGGTCACCCGGCGGGCACTGAAGGTGAGGTCCTTGGCGACGTCGAGGCCGACCAGGCGGGGCAGAACCTGCGTCCCCGTCATGTCCTGGGTCAGGCCCCATTCGAGTTCCAGCACCCCCAGCCGGGCGTCGGGGGCGACCAGCCGGATGTCCGCGCCGAGTGCCAATTGGAGCCCGCCGCCGAGGGCGTGGCCTTGGATCGCCGCGATGACGGGCACGTCCAGCACCTGCCAGACCCACACGGCTTTCTGCCCGCGCCCGAGGACCAGGCCAGGTACGCCGAAGTCGCCGTCGCCCGTGTCCGGTGCGTCGTCGTCGGCGGGTTGCTGGCTCTCTTCTCGCCGCGCCACCTCGTGCGGACGCCACGGGCGCCCGTCCGCCTGCGCTTGGAACGCCGATACGTCCAGGCCCGCGCAGAAGGAGCGCCCGGTTCCGGAGAGGACGACCGCGCGGACGCCGGGGTCGTCGCGGAGGCGTTCACCCGTGGCGATGAGTTCCGCGAACATTCCGTCGTCGAGTGCGTTCAGGCGTTCGGGGCGATTGAGCCGGACATCGGCGACGCCGTCGACCACATCGCACAGCACGTGCGCCGCCGGCGTCGGCGTGCATTCCCCAGGGTTGTTCATCCCACGACCCCTTCAGAGCGGAGCGTGCTGATCTCCTGGCCGCTGAACCCCGCCGCATCGAGTACGGCGTCGGTGTCCGCGCCCGGCCGCCGCGGAGGAAGGGTCACGTTGCCGGGAGTTCGGTCGAACCGGGGGGCGGGGGCCGGCTGAACGGCTCCCGCGTGTTCGATGAACGTCTTCCGCGCTTTGCTGTGCGGGTGGTCCACTGCCTCGGTCAGCGACAACACGGGTGCGACGCAGGCGTCGGTGCCGTCGAAATGCCGCTCCCAATCGTCCCGGGTCCGGCCGCGGAAGATGTCGGCGAAGAGCTTCTTCATCTCCGGCCAGCGGTCGCTGTCGTTTTGGTGCGGCAGCCGTGCACGGTCCAGGCCGAGCCCTTCGAGCAGCGCCGCGTAGAACGGGGGTTCGACCGCCGCGACGGCCACGTGCCCGCCATCGGCGGTGTCGTACACGTTGTAGTAGTGCGAACCGCCGTCCGAGAAGTTGCTGCCCGGGGCGTCCGTCCAGCGGCCCTCGGCCATCATGCTGCGCAGCATGACGGTGAACGCGGTGACCCCGTCGATCATGGCGGCGTCGACGACTTGCCCTCGTCCCGAGCCGCGCGCCTCCAGGACACCGCTGACGACGCCGAACGCGAGCATCAGTCCGCCGCCGCCCAGGTCCGCCACCATGCCCGCGGGGGGTGTGACCGGTGTGGTTCCCGGTCGGGCGAAGTTGCTCAGTGTGCCGGACAGGGCCAGGTAGGTGAGATCGTGGCCGGCGGTGTGGGCGAGGGGGCCGCTCTGTCCCCAGCCGGTCATGCGGCCGAACACCAGCCGGGGATTGCGCTCAAGGCATGTGTCCGGGCCCAGACCCAGCCGCTCCATGGTGCCCGGCCGGAAGCCCTCGAGGAGCGCGTCGCAATTCTCGGCCAAGCGCAGGATGACCTCGCGCCCGCGGGGATTCTTGATGTCCACCGCGACCGAACGCCTGCCGCGGTTCATGATGTAGCCGGATCCCCGGGTCGCACCGGCCCTGTCCGCGCGGTCGACCCGGATGACCTCCGCGCCCAGGTCGGACAGCATCATGGCCGCGAAGGGCACCGGGCCCAGCCCCGCCAACTCCAGTACGCGCACGCCTGCCAGTGGACCCATGTCGTCCCTCACCCAAGTCGTGGTACTCGGTGGTTTATCCGTGACCGCATGACCGTGGTGCGCCGGCGTCCCTTTCGGGCCGTCGGCGCACCGGTTTCCGCGGGTTCTGCTTTCTGCTCAGTCGTCGTCGCGGCCGGGCGTCAAGCCCTGCCGCCGTTTCCGAGTTCGTGGACGACGTCGTCCCAGACGCGGGTGTCGATGTCGTAGGCGGTGTAGAAGGAGACGCGGTCGACGAGTCCGTCGAAGCGGTCGCGGATGCTCGCGGCCATGTGCTGTGGTTCGGCGACGACGGCGAACGCGTTGAGTACCTGGTCGTCGACGAGGTTGCCCATGGCCTGCCATTTGTCGTCGCGGGAGGATTTCGACAGGGTGTTGAGTTCGTCGCCGAGTTCTCCCCAGCCGTGGAGTTCCAGCACGGGGCGGTAGGAGGGGGTGCTGCCGTAGAACGCGATCTGGCGTTTGGTGCCGTCGACGGCCCGGGCCATCTCCTCCTCGTTGCGCCCGGTGGTCACCAGGGGCATGTGGCTGAGGATGAAGTCCTCGCGTTTGCGGTCGGAGGTGTGCAGGCCGCGCTCCAGGATGGGCAGGGTGACCTCGCGCATGTAGCGTTCGGTGGTGAAGGCGTGGGCGAGCAGGCCGTCGGCGACCTCGCCGGCGGCCTCGGTCATGGCTTCGCCGACGGCGGCGATCAGGACCTTGGGGGCGCCGCCGGGTGCGGGGGGTGGGGAGAAGAACGGTGCCATGAGGGTGTGGGTGTAGAAGTCGCCGCGGAAGTCGAGCTTGGTGTCGTCGTTCCAGGCGGACCAGATCGCGCGGAGCGCGGAGACGTATTCGCGCATGCGGGCGGCGGGGCGGCTCCAGGGCATCGAGAAGCGGCGTTCGATGTGCGGTTTGACCTGGCTGCCCAGCCCGAGCATGAACCGGCCGCCCGAGTAGGTCTGGAGGTCGTGCGCGGTGTACGCGAGCTGCATGGGGGAGCGGGCGAACGCCACCGCGATGGCGGTGCCGACCTCCAGCGTCTCGGTGTGCTCCGCCGCGAGGAGCAGCGGCAGGAAGGGGTCGTGCTTCGATTCGGAGGACCACAGGCCGTCGTATCCCGCGGTTTCGTGGTGTTGCGCCGCGCTGATCACCGAGGGGGTGCCCGAGACGCTGAGCTTGCCGTCGACCTTCATCCGCTCCTCCAGTCCGCGCGAGGCGGTGTACACCCTGGGCCGCGCGATCGCCGTCTGATACAGAAGAATAAGATAACTAATTTAATCATAGCGAAATGCCGGACTGGCCGAGGGCAGTGGGCGGGCCGTGATCGCCGGTGAGATGGTGTGGCAGGCGGCACGCCTGTGCCCCCGGACCAGCTTGAGTTTCGGGGGCACAGGCGTTCGGGGCGCCCGCAGGGGCGCCTGCCGTCGAGTCCTTGCCGGGCGGTCAGCCGAAGAGCACGCGCGGATCAGTGCTCCCGCACGGACAGGCGCCGGACAGCACTCGGCCCTGGTCCTCCAGCTCCACCTCGCCCCAACCGGAGGCGGCTCTGGCAGCCGCGGGCGCGACGACCAGCCGGTGGTCCCGCACCGAGACCTGCCACTCTTCCGCGTTGACGTGGGCGCCGTGACGCTGGAGGCACTCGACGGCGAGCGCCGGGCCCAGCGGGGCCAGCACACCCGCCGGAACTCCCGCCGCGCGCAGGGTACGCGCGGCCTGCGGACGGGCCCAGACAACGGGGGTGTCCTGGAACATCTCGCTTGGCATGCGGTGATCGCCGAGTCTCTCCACCGTTCCCGAGCTGAGCCCCAGAACGGCGTACAGGTCCAGCTCGCGGTGGAAGACCATGGTGCGGGCGTGGTCCCACCCCATCGCGTCCGCTGTTCCGTAGACCACTCCCAGGGCACGCAGAGCCTCGATGACGGGCCGGATCCATGCTCCCTCGAAGCCGGAGAAGGTCAGGAGCGCCCGTTGTCCCCGCTCCAGTCCCAGGCCGCGTAGTTGGCGTTCCGTCCATGCCGCGTCCCGAGCCAGGTCCTCCCAGGTGACCTCGATGTCGACCGTGCCGGTCGGCGTACGGAAGGGCAGAATGTACGCCGTCGCCGGACGGTCGAGGACCCGGGCGCGGGCCAGGGACTGTGCGCGGGCCATCAGGCCTTCACCACCCTCGGGAATTTCGCCACACTGCGCACGGTCGCCATGAGCTCGTCCTCGGTGTGCAGCTCCAGTTCGGGATCCGCTCCCGTCTGCTTCCTGATCTCCTCGCGCAGTCGTACGGCGAGGTCCGACGTGTCCTCGGTGACCGAAGGGTCGTAGCCGACGCGGACGTGCAGCCGCTCCACCTCGCGCTGGGCACGGACGATCTGGAAGACGCCGGCGACGGTCTCGGGTTGGGCCTCCACCGCCTGCCACACGTCGCGCAACGCAACGGTGCGTCCGTCCACGAGGGTTTCGTCGCCGCGTCGTCCGGACACCCACATGCGGCTGTGCGTGCGTCCGCAGCCGCATGTCTCACGGCTGAGGCGGGCCAGATCCTCGCTGCGGTAGCGGATCAGTGGTGCCGCCGAGTTGTCCAGGTCGGTGGCGACCAGCTCCCCCAGGTCGCCATCCGGCACGGCCTCCAGCGTCGCCGGGTTGACACACTCGGCGAAGACGGTGTCCTCCCACAGGTGGAAGCCGTTGTGCTCACCGCACTCCCAGGCTGTCCCGGTGTCGGCCGCGCTGGTGTACTCGAAGAGTTCGATGCCCCACTCATCCCGCACTTGGGCACGCATACGTGGGCTGATCGGCTGGCCCGCGCACGATGCCCCTTTGAGCGAGGAGAACACCTCCTTCAGGTCGTGCTCGTGCGCCAAGCGCTCCAACTCGACGAGTTGCGGATACATGAGCTGGATATAGGCGGGACGGTGGCGGCGCACGAGTTCGAGGGTCTCGGCCATGCGCCCGAACCAGGTGTCGGCCGACACCACCACGGCCCCCAGCGCCTGGTAGCCGTAGTCCATCAGGTTGCGGAAGGTACCGGACGGACTCAGCACACGGTCTCCCGGTCGTACGCCCACCTCCCACAGGTCGCGCAGTGAGGCGGAGACCAGGGGAGGGCCGTCGCCCCAGATCTCGGCGAAGAACTCCGGGTCGCCGGTGGTGCCGGAACTGGACGTCACCGAGCTGAGCCGACCCGGCGGTACGCACAGCAGGCCGGCAAACGGGTCCCCCTTCTTCGTCCGGTAGGCGCGGAGCATGTCCTTGTCGATGAAGGGGATCCGCTCCCGGAAATCCTCCAGGGAGCGGATGTCGCGGGGGTGCACCCCATGGGCGTCCCACAGCTCACGGTAGAAGGCGGAGTTCGTGTAGGCGTAGGGGACCAGTTCGAGTACCCGCTGCTCCTGCCGTTCCTCCAACCGCGGTCGCGGCATCGTCTCCACGTCGGGTTCGAAGTATCTGTCACGGATCAAGGGGTCCACTCCTTGTCGTGCGGCTGGAAAGGCTTCGGCCACGGGGATGGAATGCGAGCGCGTGAGAGAGCTGACGCGTGACCCGTGTTCCGGGCGTGCACGTGACCTGACGCAGGCGGGCGTCGAGCGGCTGAGCTTCCGGGAATCTTCCCTACCGATCGCTCAATGAGTCAACGAATTGCGCTGATTATCTTTCCTGGGTCCTCGTCCGACGCGGACTCCGCGCTGTCGTGGAGGACTTCATCCGGTTTGTCGCGTGCTGTGTGGTGGCCCCTGGGGCTGTGCGTGCGAGACGCAGCCGAGGCATTCGTCCTTGGCTGGATCCGCACGCTTGCCCGCCGCCGGTCCAAGAATTAGGTTATATATTTAACTGACTTCTATGAGATTGGTCTATCGGCCTGCCGGGACTTGTTCTGCCTGAAGGTTGTCGGGGCTGGGATGGCGGCGGCGGAACGTCGGCTCCCGCGTCGCGTTTTTCGAGGTGGCGCAGCCCGCGCCAGGAGAGAGGTGGGTCGTGAAATCGAAGCATCCCTTCGACCTCACCGGCCATGTTGCCTTGGTGACCGGAGGCAACTCGGGCGTCGGACTGGGTATGGCCGAGGGGTTGGCCCGTGCAGGTGCCGACGTCTGCATCTGGGGGCGCAACCCGAAGAAGAACGAGGACGCGGTCAAGCGCTTGACGGCCCACGGAGGCCGCGTCGCGAGCTTTGAGGTGGACATCAGCGACGAGGAGGCCGTCGTCGCGGGGTTTGCCCGAATCCTCGGCGAGTTCGGCCGACTCGACTCCTGCCTCGCCAATGCGGCTCTGGCCAACTCGATGACCAACCCCGCCTACCTGGACTCCACGCTGGAGCAGTGGCGCAGCCTCATGCGGGTCGACCTCGACGGCGCCTATCTCACCACGCGGGAGGCCGCCCGGATCATGGTTCGGCAGGGCGACGGCGGCAGCATCGTGCTCACCTCCAGCATCGCCGCCTTGTTCGGCTCGCCACGGGAGCAGGCGTACGCCGCGGCCAAGGCAGGGCTCCTGGCCCTGGCCCGTTCGCTGGCGGTGGAGTTCGGTCGGCACCGGATCCGGGCCAATGCGGTCCTCCCGGGATGGACGCGCTCGCCGGTCTTCGACGCGTGGTTGGAGAACCCGGCCGTCGAGGAGAAGGTGATGGCCCGGATTCCGCTGCGCCGCTGGGGCACGCCCGAGGACTGGGCCGGGGTCGCGGTGTATCTGGCGGGCGACGCCTCTTCCTTCCATACAGGCGACTGCCTGCGCATCGACGGCGGATACGGAGTCTTCTGATGAGCGCACACGCTGAATCCGGTGCCACGCTCGTCACCGACCTGAGCGACGGCGTACTGACCCTGACCCTGCAACGGCCCGAGGCGCGCAACGCGCTTTCGCCCCGGCTGGTGACCGCGCTTGACGAGGCGGGGACCGGTTCGAGCAGGACGACACGGTTCGGGCGGGCGTGATCACCGGAGCCGGACCCGCATTCTGCGCCGGCCTGGATCTGAAGGTCTTCGCCGCGGCCGGCGCCGACCGGGAAACCGTTCGCGTCCTTCTCCACCGTTTCGGACAGTTGGGCAAGCCGCTCGTCGGGGCGGTGAACGGCCCGGCCGTCGCAGGCGGCTTGGAGCTGGCCCTGTGCTGCGACTTCCTGATCGGCGCCCCACGGGCGATGTTCGCGGACACACACGTAGGGATCGGCGCCTTTCCCGGGGGTGGCATGACGGCACGACTGGGCCGTGCGGTCGGCGTCCGGAACGCCAAGGCGATCAGCCTGGCCGGAGTGCGACTCGACGCCGAGGCCGCCCTGCGCACGGGGCTGCTCACCGAGATCGTCGAACCGGACCGGTTGGTGGCTCGGGCCCGAGAGCTGGCGGGCCGCATGGCTGCCGCCAACCCGGAGCTGGTGACCGTTGTGCGGCGCCTTCACGACCGCAGCCAGGACAAACCGTTGGCGGACGCGGTCGCCGAAGAGTCGGACGAGCTGCGCCGCTGGCGGGCAGCACATCAACTCGGATGGAACGTACCGCAAGGCGGCTCAGGCGTGGCACGGGAGGAGCAGGCATGACCCGCCCGGTCCGTAACCGAGACACCTCCGGTGCGCCTGTCTTGGCCCTCGTGACCGGGGCAACCGGCTTGCAGGATGGCGCAGTTGCCCGCGCCCTGCGAGCCGCGGTCTTCTCGGTCCTGCCGGCTCCGTCGTTCCGCGACGCCGACTCCGAGAGGCGGTAGCGGGCCAACCTGATCCGAGTGGCGCAGGAAGCCGGTGTGCGGATCAGGGCACTCATCGGCCATTGGTTTGGCCACGAGCATGGCGCCGTCCGCTGCCTCGCCGATGCCGCGGCGGACTCTGGATCGCGATGAGCGCATTCTCTGGAATACGTTGCCTCTACTGAGAGGCTCGGGGGTAGGACGCTTCGGCCAGAGCCAGGATCTCCGCCCGATCCGCGTCGAGGATGAATCCGTTGCTGATCGTCTCATCGAGCGCCTTGGCGAACGCCTGCATGTAATCGTTGGAGCCGCCTGGATAGAGGGCTTCGACGTCTGCCTGCCCGAACGGGGCGCTCGTGCCGAACACTTTGGCCAGACGGGCACTTGCCCGGTTCATGCCGGACAACCGCGCGGTCGGAACATCCATCCAGGGCGTGCGGATGCCACCGGTGGCGTTTCCGTGCTCGTCCGGCTCGAAGCCGGTACGGTCCGCCGACAGGTTCATCCGTGGCGTGACTGGCGGGGGCGCCGCATGCGCGACCCATCGGACCAGACTTTCGTACGCGGCATGGGCGACGTAGTGGTGCTGCGGGGCGGCGTTGACAAGCTCGGCGGTTCGGCCTTGCGGCAGTTGTGTGGTCGGACGCAGAAGCTGGGCCAACCGCTCCGGGGGCAGTGTTCCGTCGTCGTGGGGAGCGGCGAACAGGAGGTAGGTGTCGACGTGAGCGGCACCGGCCGGTTCCCAGAGGCGGACATGCTCACTGTCGGGTTGAGCGATCCGGCCGCTGCCGAGGAGCAGCACATCGGTCTCGGTCTGCAGCACCACGACCGGCACGCGTGGGTCATCTCGGATACGCTCGGCCCGCGTGGCGGCCACATCGACGCCGGGTGCCATCCTGCCGTCGAACTCGGCTCCCCAAGCGCTGCGGGAGTGGAGCAAGAACCCGTCGATAACCGGGATGAGAGCGTCGATCGCGTTGACATAGGTCGTCAGGAAGGTCGCCGACTGGGAAAAGCCCGCTGCGATGAGCCGGCGGGTCCGTAGCTCGCCGAGCACACCGGACGCCGCGTCTCGGATGGTGGCGCCGGCTTGGGCGAAGATGTCGTACGCCCAGGCGTCGCCGGGATGCGAGAGACCTGCATAGCGTGCGGGGTCAACCCTCTTCAGGTGCTCACCCACGCCGGCTTCTCCGGCCAGCACACTGCCGCCGTCGATTCCCGCCTTTTGGGCGGAGACGCCCACCCAGGCGTCGCCACGGCGGATCAGGTGCCGGTGCAGGAAAATCCACTCGTGACCCAGGTCCGTTCCTCCGCTGACGTTCAGCCACTCGGCGAGAACGGTCCCGCTGAAGCGCGCCGAGTCGGTGGGGCGGCGCACCACGAGACGCGTGGTGAAGGGAGCCGATGCGCTCCGGCAGGCACTCCACTGTCCGTCGCCACCGCGGCCCCCGATCAACTCGTAGGCGTGGGCGGTGCCGCTGAGGAGGAACTCCTCCTCGATGTACCCCAGATTCCTGAGGTCGTAGGCGAAGTCGAGGGAGCCCAGATTGTTGGGTTCTGTCGGGGACGGTCGCCGTCCCGGCAATGCGGTCGCGGTTGCCATGCCTTGCCCTCCTCGTCGCGCAGGTATGTATTTGCCGGGCCCGCAGGCGAGTTCACCGATCCGCCGTACACAGGAGCGGTGCAATCCGCTGCGGCTCAGGGTGTTGCTCGCGGGCGGAGATACCGGCACCCGCACACGTCGGCTTTCCGTCAGCCGGATCGGTCAGAGGAAGCCGCCGGTCCCGCCCGCGTTTTGGATGCCGATGCCGACACCTTTGAGGCGCAGTAACTCCTCGATTCCTGCCGGCCGCCTTCCTTGCCGAAGCCACTGCGTCCGAAGCCGCCGAACGGACGGTTGACGTAGAGGTTCTGCGCGCCATTGATCATGATGTCGCCGGCGCCGAGTTGTTCAGCGACCCGGTGGGCGCGCGCCAGGTCGTTGGTGCGAACGTACGCGGCAAGGCCGTAAGGGGTCGAGTTGGCGATCTCGATGGCCTCGTTCTCGGTGTCGAACGGAATGATCGACAGGACCGGGCCGAAGACCTCGCCCTGGGCGAGTTCGGAGTGCGGGTCCACGTCAGCGAAGACCGTCGGTTCGATGAAGTAGCCGTCCGCGAGGTCGCCGCCGAGCCGGGCACCGCCGGACACCAGCCGGGCGCCCTGGGCAGGTGCGCGCTCGATCATGCCCAGGATGCGGTCGACCGCGGCCTGACTGATGACCGGGCCGACGAGCGCGCCTTCCAACGGGTCGCCGATGGTGAAGCTTTTGGCCAGTGCCGCGACGCGTTCGACGGCCTCGTCGTAGCGCGGGCGTTGCACCAGCATCCGGGTCGGGAACGAGCAGCCTTGGCCCGCGAGGAAACCCACGGACAGGAAGGCGCCGTGCACACACGCCGCTTCAATGTCCGCGTCCTCGAAGATCAGGTTGGCCGACTTGCCCCCGAGTTCCATGACTGAGGGCTTCATCGACTTGGCGCAGGACTCAAGGATGCGTTGCGCGGTGGCCGGGCCCCGGTGAACGTGATCTTCTGCACCAGGGGGTGGGCGACGAGTGCGGCACCGGCCTCGGCATTGCCCGGCAGGAGGTTGATGACTCCGGAGGGGAAACCGGCCCGGCCGACCAGGTCCATGAAGAGTTCGCAGGCGTACGGCGTGATCTCCGGGGGCTTGATCACCGTCGTGTTGCCGGCCGCCAGCGCCGCGGGCACCTTCATGCCGATGTCGCCGACAGGGCCGTTCCAGGTCACAATGGCGCCGATGACGCCGTAGGGCTGGGCGATCGTGTAAGAGAACTCGCCGGTGGCGGCGATGCCGGCCACGACGTCGGACGACAGCTTGTCGGTCCAGCCGGCGTAGTAGCGGGGCCACTCCGACATGAGGCCTGGGTCCGGCATGTACGTCATGCCGGTGTCGATGCAGCTGAGTCGGGCCAGTTCGGCGGCGTTCTCGTCGACGAGGTCGGCGAGGCGCAGCAGCAGGCGGCGCTTCTCTGCCGGTGCCGTGGCCCGCCAGACGGGGAAGGCCTCGTGCGCGGCCCGCACGGCCTCGTCGATCTCCTGTTCACCGGCGAGCGGAATGACGCCGTCGGCCCGACCGGTGCAGGGGTTGATCCGGTTGTGGGTTCCCCCGCTGCCCGAGGTGAGTTTGCGGTCGCCGATGTGGAGCCGCACCGTCGGAACCGATCGGTCGACGGCAGGTGCGTTCGCCATGACGTGACTGTCCTCCGGTCAGGTGGTCGATGTCGGGTGTCGTGTCCCGACCACGTCGTTTCCGGTGTTTCGTGCTGAGGCGAAGAGGCCCGACGGGCGCCGTCGGATCGCCGACGAACCCGTCGAGACGGTCGGCTGTGGCAAAGCGGTACGTCAGGGACGGGCCGTTGGGTTACCCAGACGGTTCGACGGGTGCAGGAGATGCTGCCCAGCATGGTCACAGCGGAGTAAATAGTCAATTCATTCAGCTGAAATTTTGGAGTGTATCCAGTACTGCCGCCTCCAACGGCTGCGCGGACTCGCGCCCCGACGGAGGAGGCCGGTGTGGGTTGTCCGTGCTCGTTGGGCGCCGGGCGTCGCGGCTGCCTCCGGTCGGCGGCGACGGACGCCGCGCAGTCCGCGGGGCCTCGGTGGTTGCGCGTACGACCATGGTCACTAGTCATCTTCGATGAATCAATTGACTGTATCTTTGCGCCTCTGTCACGCTGGTCCGGCACCGCATCGCGGGATGAGACATCGACATTCGCCGCCGCCGGCGAAAGCGCGCGGGGCAGGGACAGACTGCGGCGCGATTCCAGGGATTGGGAGCTGAGTGTGAGTGTCATTCGGCACGACTTCACCATCGATGTCACGGCTGTGATGCCGGTCGATCAGACGGTGACCGGACCTGTCCATGTCACGGCCACCGTCGTGGCCGATCCCGAGGTCTTGTCGGATCGGCCGACTGTCGTTCTGGCGATCCCGGGTGGGACCTACCATCGCCGCTACTGGGACCTGCAGCCTCCCGGCCGGGAGGACTACAGCAAGGCGGCCTGGCTGGCTCGGCGCGGGGTGGTCTTCGTGGCCTGCGACTACCTGGGCGGCGGAGACGGGACGCGCCCCGACGACGGCGATTTCATGACGCTTGAGGTGGCCGCGGACGCCGCGCACGCCGTGCACCGGTTCGTGCGCGAGCACCTTGAGAAGGGTGAGCTCACAGACGCGCTTCCGCCGCTGCCCGATGCGAGTTACGTGGGCATCGGGCAGTCCCTGGGCGGTTTCATCACGATGATGCAGCAGGGCAAGTTCGGGGACTACGCCGGTATCGGGATCTTCGGCACGTCGCCCAAGATCATCGCGAACATCCCCGAACACCGCCGCTTCGAGGGGATTTCGCAGGAGGAGCGCCGGCGGCTGATCATGGAGGACAACGCCAAATCGTCCGGGTTGTCAGTACTTCCCGCGTACCACGGCGCCCCGCGGGAGAACTTCCGCGGCATCTTCCACACCCTCGATGTGCCCGACGATCTGTGGGCCTATGACGAGGCCGAATGCCACACCGTGATCTCGCGGGTCACCGGGACCGACGGCATGACACCCGGTCTCGCCGCGCCGTTCGCCGACCGGATCGATGTGCCCGTGTTCCTGGCCTTCGGCGAGTCCGATGTGTCCGAGGACCCGCGTGCGGAGCCGACCGCCTACCCGCGTTCTCCCGATGCCACGGTCGTGGTGGTGCCGAAGATGGCACACATGCACAACTTCGCCGACACCCGCGTGCGGTTGTGGCGCCGCTTCGCCGACTGGCTGCCGGTCGTGGCGGCTGTCTGACCGGGCCTTCCACACATCTGACAAGGTCCACCGCGCGTCTGACAGGGCACTCCGCTCGATGGGGGGCCGATCCTGTCGTGACGCGATCCCTGCGCCCGGGACCCGACGGTGACGCTGTCGGGTCCCGGGCGCAGCCGGGTAACGCGGTGGCCGGCTTCCCCCGGGGGCTCAGAGGCGACCGATGCCCACGCCCTTGACCATGATGAATTCGTCGAGGCCCGCCTTGCCGCCCTCGCGGCCGAACCCGCTGATGCCGACGCCGCCGAACGGTGTGGCGGCGCACGTGATGGGGGTGGGGCCGGGGTTGACGAAGACCGTGCCGGCCTTCAGGCGCGGGACGAGCCGGTTGATGCGGCGCACATCGCTGGACTGGATGTACGCGGACAGGCCGTACTCGCTGGCGTTGGCCAGCGTCACCGCTTCGTCCTCGGTGTCGAACGAAGCGATGGCCAGCACCGGACCGAACACCTCGTGCTGAGCCAGGGCACTGTCGTTGTCGACGTCCGCGAACACCGTGGGCGCGACGAAGTAGCCGTCGGAGTCGATCGGTTCGCCGCCGTGGACCAGACGTCCGGACTTGTCGGCGACGGCCTGGTCGATGACGGACCGCACGCGGTCCCGGGCCGCGGCGTTGACGAGCGGCCCGATGTAGGTGGTGGGGTCGAGGGGATCGCCGACGGGCAGCGCCGCGATGGTGGCGACCGCTTTCTCGACCACCTCGTCGTAGATGGAGCGCTCGACCAGCAGGCGGGTGGGAAGTGCGCAGCCCTGGCCGGAATTTGCCATCGAGAAGGCGGCGCAGTAGGGGATGACCGAGTCGAGGTCGGCGTCCGCGAACAACAGGTTCGCGGACTTGCCGCCCAGTTCGAAGAGCACGGGCTTGAGGCTCTGTGCCGCGGTGGTCATGATCTTGCGCGCGGTGGCCGGTCCGCCGGTGAAGGAGATCTTGTCCACGCCGGGATGCGCGATGAGTGCTTCGCCCGCGTCTCCCAGGCCGGTGACGACGTTGATGACGCCGTCGGGGATGCCGGCCTGGCGGGCGAGGTCGGTGAACAGGAGTGCGGAGAAGGGGGTGCTCTCGGCGGGTTTGATCACCACGGTGTTTCCGGCGGCGAGCGCCGGGGGGACCTTCATGGCCAGCGACAGCGCGGGCGAGTTCCAGGTGATGATGTGCCCGATGACGCCGTACGGCTCGGCGACCGTGTACTCGACGTTCTCGTGCGGGCTGTAGGCCGCGCCCACCATGCCCTCGATCTTGTCCGCCCAGCCGGCGTAGTACTCGGTCCATTCCGCGACGCGCGGGCCGACGCTCTCGGCCCAACCGCCGAGGGGGATGCCGTTCTCCAGCGGGCAGATCGCCGCGAAGTCCTCGATGTGCTCGCGGACCAGTTGCGCGAACCGGACCAGGAGCCGCCGACGGTCCGCCGGACGCATCGTGCCCCATACCTCGAACGCGGCGCGGGCCGCCGCAACGGCGCGGTCGACCTCCTCGGCACCGGCCAAGGGAATGCGTGCTTGTACGAGGCCGGTGGCGGGGTTGACGTGTTCGTACACACCGCCGCTCGCCTCGGTGACGTCGTCGGCGCCGATGACCAGGCGCGGGCGAGGCAGTACGCTCTCGGCCTTCCGCCGGTGCAGATCCAGGTCCACGGTTACCACGGAACCCCCTGAAAGGTGAGGTGTGTCGTTGCGGTGGAGTGCTGCGGCGCGTTGCGTGACCTCGCGGCACCGACAGTAGCTGAAACATTAAGCTTATTTTTCTGTATCTATCAAGGCTTGGCCGCCGGTTCGGCGGCATGGGGGGCTTCGCTGATCATGTGGCCTTGCTTCTGGGCCGAAAAAGCTTAATTCGTTGACTCAATTAGGTGTTCCTGGCAATCTGATTCGACGCTCCCGGCGGGCCCACGGTTCGCCGCCGCCGACCACAACAGAAGGGTGATCGCGTGGCAGAGTTCGACTACATCATCGTCGGGGCGGGCTCGGCGGGATGCGTTCTCGCCCACCGCCTTTCCGAAGACCCGGGTACGACCGTCCTGTTGCTGGAGGCCGGGGCGCGCGACACCTCGCCGCTGTTCACGATCCCCAAGGGGTTCGGGAAACTGCTGGGCGATCCGGGAAAGGTGTGGCACTACCCGGTGGAGCCGATCAACTCCCATGGCAAGGTCGAGCACTGGGTCCGAGGAAAGACGCTCGGGGGATCCAGCTCGGTCAACGGCATGGTGTACAACCGCGGCCACAAGGCGGACTACGACGAACTCGAACGCCTCGGCAACCCCGGGTGGGGATGGGACACCATCCTGCCGATCTTCAAGCGGATCGAGGACAACCGGCTCGGGGCGTCGGCGGTCCGCGGTGAGGGTGGCCCCCTCCCGGTGTCCACGGCCGCCGCCGACCGCGATCAGCTCTGCGATGAGGTGATCGCGGCCGGGGAGCGGCTCGGGTGGCGTCGGACGGACGACCTCAACTCCGGCGACGACGAACGTATCGGCTACTCCATGGCCACCATCAAGAACGGACAGCGTTTCAGCGCCGCCCGCGTGTTCCTGCGTCCGGTGGCCAAGCGTCCGAACCTTACGGTGTCGGTGAACTCCCAGGTGACGCAGGTGGTGTTGGAACACGGCCGCGCGGTCGGGGTGCGCGCGCGCCGAAACGGCGCGGAGACCGAGTTCCGCGCCCGGCGTGAGGTGATCCTGTCCGCCGGCAGCATCGCCACGCCGCAACTCCTCCAACTCTCCGGCATCGGGCCCCGCGAGGTACTGAAGTCCGCCGGCGTCGATGTGCGCGTCGACAGCCCGAACGTGGGCACCCGGATGCTTGAGCACCGCTGCATCGTCGCGCAGTTCCGGCTGGTGGACGACCTCGGGTACAACCGGATGCTGAGCACCCCGTTGCGGCAGAACGTGTCCGGCGTGAAGTACCTGATGACGCGGCGCGGGCCACTGGCGGCACCGGCCTTCAATGTCATCGGCTTTTTCAAGAGCAAGCCGGAGTTGGAGCGCCCGGACTCCCAGATGCTCATCGCACCCATCTCCCTGGGACCGGACGTGCCGGGCAAGGAGACCCAGGTCGAACGGGAGCCGGGCATCATGGGTCTGGCCTTCGTCCTGCGGCCCACCTCGGAAGGGGCGCTGCACATCACGTCGGCTGACCCGGACGCGCCGTTGACGATCAAGGCGAACTACTTCCAGACCGAGTACGACCGCACGGTGGGGGTCTCGCTCCTGCACCGGATGCGCGAGCTGTTCGGCACGGACCCCGTGGCGCGACGGATCAATTTCGAGTCCTTGCCCGGTGTCTCGGTCCGGGACGACGACGACATCCTCAACGCGGGAATCGAACACGGGCGCTGCGGATACCACGCGGTCGCCACCTGCGCCATGGGCCCGGGAGAGGACGACGTCGTCGACGCCGAGCTGCGCGTCCGCGGCGTCGACGGACTGCGGATCGTCGACTGCTCGGTCATGCCGACGATGGTGTCCGGCAATCTCAACGGTCCCATCATGGCCATGGCCTGGCGCGCCGCCGACCTGATTCTCGATGGGGCCTGACCGCGCACACGCGCCCCGGGCCGATGCGCCCATCGAGCCAATCGCCTTCCACGGAGGTTGTGTTGCGCATTCTCTTCGATCGCGAGCGTTGTCAGGGGCATGCGATGTGCGCCTTCGCGGGCCCCGACGCCTATCCGCTCGACGACTCCGGCCACAACGAACTTCCCCCCGACTCCCCGGTGGACCCGGGGCTGGCCGACCAGGCACGACAGGGTGCCCTCCAATGCCCCGAGCGGGCGATCACCATCACGGACGCATGACTCGCAGTCGAGTGGAGACTCACGTGGACGAAGCACGGTTCGACTCCAGGCTGTCGTCACTGGCGATGGCCGTACGCGACCTCTCCGATCCCCAGGCCATCTACGCCCAGAAGGCGGGCGAGGTCAGGTCCGAGCGGATCGACGGTGTGGTGCACCTGTACCGGCACGACGACATCGTGCGCATCAACCGGCACCCCGGAATTCTGGGAAACGGCGGCCGGGGCGGCAGCTTCGCCACCGGAAAACCGCTGATCCCGCTGGAGATCGACGGACCCGACCACGCCAAGTGGCGGCGCCTGCTGGACCCGTTCTTCGCCCCGAAGCAGGTGCGGCTGCTTGAGGAGTCGGTGCGTGCACTGACCCGGGAACTCGTCCGGACCTTCCACGAGGCCGGCGAGACGGAGCTGTACGAGAGCTTCTGCGTCCCCCTGCCCTGCCTGACGTTCCTCCGGCTGATCGGCGCGCCGGTGGAGGACCTGGACTTCTTCCTGGAGTTCAAGGACGGCGTGATCCACCCGCAAGGGGAGACCGTCGAGGAAATCGAAGCCAACATGGCGGTGGCCGGCGCCAAGCTCTACGAGTACTTCGGGTCGTTCCTGCCCGAGCGCCGCGCCGAGAAGGAACCCCGGCATGATGTGATCAGCGCCCTGCTCGCCGCGGAGATGGACGGCGCCCCGATCCCGGACGAGGACCTGCTGAACATCCTGTTCCTGCTGATGTTCGCCGGCCTGGACACGGTCACGTCCGCTATGTCGTGCATGTTCGCCTGGCTCGCCCGGCATCCCGACGAACGCCGCCTCATCGTCGCGGACCCGGCACTCGTCCCGGGCACCGTCGAGGAACTGCTGCGCTACGAGTCCCCGGTCCCCGCGGGCATGCGCTTCAGCACGGCCGACATCGATCTCGGCGACGGATTGGTGATCAAGGAGGGCGACGCCATCCACGCCGTGTGGGCGGCGGCGAACGTGGATCCGACCGCGTTCGAGGACCCGCTGCGGGTCGACATCCACCGTGCGCGGCACACCCACATCGCGTTCGCGAGCGGCATGCACAGGTGTCTGGGGTCCCACCTCGCACGACTCGAACTCAGGCTCGCCATCGAGGAGTTCCACCGCCTGATCCCGGAGTACGAGGTGCCCCCCGGCGCACAGCTCAAGTACGGCAACGTCGCCGTACGCGCGGTTCAGCACCTGCCCCTGCGCTGGGACACGACAAGCCCGTGATGCCGTGACGGCTGTCGGCGTCAGTCCAATTCCTGTGTCGGCCACGGTGGTTCCGTGGTCGACACAGTTGCTGTCCGCGGTGCCGACCAGGTGCGGGTGCGGGGCGCCGCGCGAGCAGACTGTCGGGTAAAAAAGTCAAATGAGATGCCTGATTCCGCTAATATTGCCAAGCTGCAGAGCGCCCGCCTGCTGGGCCATGCGGTGATGGGCGATTCCGTCGACCGCGCGGGGCGGTTTCGGTGCCTCCGCTGCCACGACGCGTCCGTTGTCGCACACGAAGACGACGCGACCGCTCGGCGGTCGGCACTTTCACGTCCGCGACACACAAGGAGGGGGGACACACGCGTGATCCCAGAAGATGGTTCCCGGACACCACCGACAGGATCTTCGCGAAGACCAGCCGGGAGCGGTCAGGGAGCAGGCGCGCCGATACGCCGGAGGGCGTTTCTCGGCGTCGTGGTGACGGCCGCGGCTGCCGCCGCGGCGGCAGCGTGCGGTGGGGGGAACGGTGGGGGAGCGTCGGAGACGCTCCCCCCGGGGCGGGGTGGGACGCTCACCTTCCTGACGATCGGCGAAGCCCCGACCATGGACCCGTTCGGGGTGCCGTCCGACGCGGTGGTGTACGGAAATCGGTTGGCCGCTGTGTACGACCTTCTCGTCGAGACCAGCCCCGGCACCGGGGCGACGGTGCCGCGCCTCGCGCAGAGCCTGGTGCCCTCGGCGGACTTCCGGGAATGGGTCGTCAAGCTCCGGCCCGGCGTGCGTTTCAGTGACGGGACGCCGTTCGACGCCGCGGCTGTCAAAAAGACCTGGGACATGCACGGTCGGCCCGAGGTGCGGTCCGTCCACGCCGTCGCCGTCCAAGGACTGCGGACGGTGGTCAGGGACCCGCTGACCTTGGTCGCGACGCTGGACATGCCCAACGCGAACTTCGACCGCATGATCTCGCGCCATCTCAACTTCATCGGTTCGCCCGCGGCGCTGGCGAACCTGGAGGCGTTCCGGTCCAGGCCCGTCGGTGCCGGGCCGTTCGTCCTGACCGAGTGGGTCAAGAACGACCGGCAGGTCCTTGTCCGCAACCCCACGTACTGGCAGGGTCCCGCCCCGTTGGACGGGCTGGTGTACAGGGTCGTGCCCGAAACGGAGTGGCACCCCGACATGATCGCCGATGGGGAGGCCAACGTCTCCGTGATCAACTCGGCCCGCGTGGCGGAGCACGCCCGGAGACGAGGCCTCGGAACGTCACGGGTCCCGGTCTCCGGGGGGCAAATGCTGATCTTCAACACCACCCGCGCGCCGTTCGACGATCCGCGCGTACGGCGCGCGGTGGCGCTCGCCCTGAGTACCAAAGCCGTCAACGATGTGGCGTTCGGAGGGGCCGGCACGCCGGCCCGCGGCATCTTCACGACCGCTTCCCCACTGACCAACATCAACCTGATCGCTCCCGACAACGATCCCGACGAGGCACGGCGCCTGTTCGCGGAGCTGACGGCGGGCGGGGCGAAGCCCGTGGAGGCCACGCTGCTCGTGCCGCCGGTCGCCGAGACGGAAGCGATCGCCGAGTACGTCGCCACGACGCTCAACGCGTATCCCGGCGTGCGCATCACGACGCAGCGGACGTCGGTGGAGGAACTGGTCGACAAGGTCCGGGTGCGTCAGGACTACCAGATGTCCTTTTACCAGGTGTGGGCCGATGACCCGGATCCGTTGATCTACGGTTTCCTGCATTCGGCGAGTGCCGGAAACGTGACGCGCTATTCCAGCCGCGAGGTGGACGCCGCACTTGAGGCGGGGCGGGCGGCCAGCACGGTCGACGCACGGCGGACCGCGTACACGCGTGTTCAGGTGCAGATGAACAGCGATGTGCCGTGCTGGGTGTACGCGGAATCCGAGTCCGTGGGCCTGTGGGGGGACAACGTCCGCGGCGCCCGCATGTTCAACGACGGCGTGGTCGACCTGTTTCAGCTCGGCCTGGCATAGGTCTCTCGGTGGCGCCCGGCCTGTCATGGGTGGGTGCCGTCGGGGAAATCGCCGAAGCCGCGTCGGGGAGGCGGGTGTGTGGGCCGCCTCCCCGACTCGGCTTGGCTTCGGCGCCGGGCTCAGCCTTCGTCGTTCACCCAGCGCACGAAGCGGTGCAGGGGCAGGAACCCGTCGTGGGGCAGGCCTGCCTCCATCCCCACCGCGCCGCCGAGCTCCACGACGCGCTGTACGCCGGCCGCCGCCAAGCCGTCCCTGACCTCCGCCTTGCGTTCGGAGGGGTAGACGCCGACGGTCTGGGTCGCCACGTTGGCGTGGCGCAGGCCGTCCGCGAGGCTGCGCACCCGGACGACGTTGACCACGCGCCCGTCCGGATGGAAGTCGACCGGCTCCTCGGAGCGTACGACGACTCCCGTACCGCTGTAGTCACCCCACACGCGGTACAGCCCTTCGATGTCGCGCATGCCGTCGATCTCCTCCCGCAACGCGGGCGGCAGGGGGGAGCCGACGGCCGAGCAGGTCGGCCGCTCCACGCCAAGCCGTTCGTGCAGTGCCGCGCAGAAGCGGTCCACCTGGTCGGTGGTGCCTTCCACGAACTGGAACCGGCTGGAGGCGCAGGCCTGTTGGTTCATGCCGGTGGCGTCCGTGGCGGCGCGGTCGGCGGCGTCGGCAAGGGTCTTGTCGGAGACGAACGCCTCCTTGCCGATGAGCGAGATCGACGTCTTCGGGTCGAACGCGACCAGTTCGAAGCCCGGCCCCACGTAGCGCTGGGCACTGCGCAGGGCACTCTCGCCGCCCCAGGCGACGAGCTTGTCGAAGAACTGCGGGCGGAAGAGCGTGCCCTCCACCCGCTCGTCGCCGCCACGCCAGTAGACCGCGCTGAACGAGCGGACCACCGGGTGGCCGGGGGCCGCGTCGGCCATGGCGCGCAGGATCGCGGGAGCGGTGAACAGGTCGTTGGACGGCAGCTTGAACAGGTGGACGCCCTTGGTCAGGGCCCCGCGGATGATCGAAAGCGCGGAAACCCCGGGGGCGTTGCCGGCGAGGATGTGCACCAGCCGCGGGGGGAAGGCGCGGACGCGGTGGCGACGGCCGCTCGGTGCGTCGCCGACCTCGCGCCAGCCGTCGACCACGTCGGCGCCGCCCAGCTCCTGGTCCACCTGGAACTCCATCGAGCGCCGGTCGAACAGCCGGGGCAGTGCCGCGTACGAGCGCTCCAGGACGTCGCGGGGGAGAGTACCGGTGCGGACGGCCGCGTCCAGGGCCTCGGCCATCAGACCGTCCGGGTCGGCGGCGATGCGCTTGCCTGTCTCGACCAGGACGTCCATGACCTCGGCGAGCGGTACGTCGAGTGCGGGCGGCGGCTGGATGCGCGGCCACACGAGCGCGTCGAGATCGAGTGCCGGTGTGGTGAAACCGCGGTCGGCGGACCCGAATTCGTGTACGGCTCCGGTGACCACGTCACCCTTGATCATGTGGAAGACGGCGGCGCGGGGGCCGGGCGCCGTCGTGGCGGGCGCGATGCCGGTGGTGGGGGTGCTCATGCGCCGATCGCTCCTCGGATGTAGGCGTCGATGGTGCCCGCGCAGCCGATCTTGTCGTCCTCGCCGGGTTGCGCGAAGCGCCTGATGTCGTCCAGCAGGGTCGGTCCGGAACGGCCGCAGGCGCATTGCCCGGAGAAGTCCGCGGTGACGGCGTCACCGGTGATGATGCCGCCCCACCTGCCTTCGTGGGCGAGATCGAGGAAGGCGAAGCGGCCACGTACCAGGCCGTCCGGCCCGGCGTCCTCCGGCCCGAGGGCCTTGTCGCCGGTGTCGTCGAGGACGAGGATGATCAGTCCGGCCGCGCGGTGGTAGCGGCCCGCTTCACAGCGGGGCATCAGCTGGGCCAGTTCGCTCATGCCGTAGTGCCCCGGCCGCACCACGTCGCCGTAGAAGGCGGCCACTTGCTCCCGGTAATCGGCCGGCAGCGGGATGCCCTTGATCCCACCGCCGGCGTTGACCACGGAGTCGGGGTGGAAGTCGCCGTCCGGGATGCCCCGCTCGCGCGCCCGCTCCATGATCATCATGTGCTGCGCCCACACGCCGCTGAGGAAGATCGGTTGATGCCGGTGGTCCAACAGCAGATCGGTGAACTTCGCCAGGGCTTCCTGGCCTTGGGCGGCTTTGGTGGCGGAGGAGGATTCGGCCTCGGCGATCTCCTGGGGGGTCGCGCTGCCGTCGGCGAGTTTCCTGCGCAGGATCGCCGTGCGGCTGATGTCGGCGGTGCGCAGCGGCTCGTCGATGAGTGCGTGGACGGCGCCGGGGCGGGCCCAGTGGGCGGCGTTGAGGTTCGCGGCCTCCACGGCGCTGTTGGCGCCGGTCAGCGGGCCGAGCCAGAAGAACGGCCGGTTTCCGTCGGGCCGCGCGTGCGGGTAAGCGACCGTGTGCAGGAAGTGGCGCTTCTTGCGCTCGCGGTCGGCGCGGCTGTGGTTCAGGAAAGAGCACTTGCCGGACGTGCCGCTGGTGACCACCAAGAGGTGCCCGGCGTCCTCCAGCCGGTCGATCCAATCGTCCACGTCCGTCACGCCCTCGACGTCGACACCGGTGACGTCGTCGGCGGAGAGGGTCTGCAGCCACTGGAGCATGCGGTCCCACCGGCCCTGGTCGACGAAAGACTGCGGGTAGGACTTGTACGCGGTGTGCGAGAAGAGGAGCGGGACCAGGTCGTCGACCGAGCCGATGCTCTCGATGCCGGCCTCCTGCGCGCGCCGGCGCAGCACCGCGATCCTCCCGCGCTGCTGCTGGAACAACTCATCGGCCGCCTGGAGTTGCCGCACCGCGAGCTCCGCGGTCGGTTGGTTGTACGCCTCGTCCGGATTTTCGATGAGGTCGAGAAGTTCGTGCCGTACAGAGGCCATGCCTGTGTACTCCTCACTCGGGTTGTCGGGGCGGGCCGCGTCGTTCGGACCGACGGCGATGCCCGGCAGTCGGGTTTGCGAGGGATGCGGTACGCGGGTGGTACGCGATGCCCGTTGGCGCGGGCGGCGTTCGAGGGACGTGGCGCCGCGCCACGGGAACTGCTCGCGCTGCCTGGTGGTTTCCTCGGTGAATTCGGACGCTAGAAGCGCGGGGAAGTCGCGTCAAGACTGGTAGATAGATCAAAAGAAATAGATGATTTGAGGTAAGTGGCCACTTGCGAATGCGGTGTGCCCAAGGTGCCCGGAGGTGTCCGATGGACGATGCGTACCGTTCCGTGTGCGATCCCGCGCCGGCGTTGGTCGCTCTCGCGGATCCCACCCGCCGGGCGCTGTTCGAGGCTCTGGCCGCGGCGCCGGCCACGGTCGGCGCGCTGGCGGCGGGCTCGTGTGTGTCCAGGTCCGCGGTCTCGCAGCATCTGAAGGTGCTTTTGGCGGCGGGTCTGGTCGCCGCGACACGGTCCGGCAGATTCCGCACGTACCGCGTACGCGACGACGGTCTGGAGACGCTGAGCGGGTACTTCGCGATGCTCCGCGAGCGGTCCGACGGCGGGCCGCCGGGAGCAGCGGGAACCGGGATTCCGTGGACGCCGCCGCGGCCCGCCGAACCCATGCGGTTCGCCGAGGCGGGAGCCGGGACGGAGAACGGTGATCGGGTCGACCGGGCTGTGTCGCGTTGGCGCGGAGCGGCGCCGGAGGACGACCCGGCTCCGTCCGCTCTCGCGGTCCGGCTGCTGTTGATCGCCCGCTATGTCAACCATTCGATGGACCGGCTCGCGGCCGACGCCGGTCTGGTGGCGACCGATGTGGTGATCCTGGGCACGCTGCGACGCGCCGATCCTCCCCGGGAGAGTTCCCCCGCCGGACTGGCTCGCCGGTCGCTGTTGTCACCGCCGGGGATGGCCAAGAGGCTCGCCCACCTGGAGAGCCTGGGATTGGTGCACCGGAGCCGGAGAGGAGGCTCCGACAGGCGTGGTGTCGTCGTCCGGCTGACCCGGGCGGGCGACCGGCTGTTGGGGGACATCGCCCGTAGGGCGGCGGGGGAGCACCACGCCGTACTGGCCTTGCCCGAGCCCGACGCCTCCCACCTGGCGGCCTTTCTGCGCCAACTGCTGCACCGCATCGAGGCCGCCTCGGGGCACGGCCGCCCGCCGGCACCGGATGTCGTCCACGGCGCGGTGGAACAAGTTCGTTGACCGGCCCGGCCGTTCCCGGGTCAGCCGAGCCGGGCTCCGGGATTTCGGGCGACGCTGTCGTCCGCGTCCCGCGCCGCCGCCCACGTCGCCTGCTCGGCCAACGCGTCCCGGTGGTGGTCCCGGGCCTCGGCCAGTCGGCCGGGGATCCATTCGCCGGGCCAGAGGCCGGGGGCGGGGCGGAAGCCGCGCAGCACGCGGCGTGCGACCGTGGCGGTGTGCACCTCGGTGGGACCATCCCAAATGCCGTACATCGGGACCTGCATCCACATCCGGGCCAAGGGCGTCTCGTCGGAGACCCCCAGCGCGCCGTGGATGTGCACGGCCCGCTCGACCACGTCGTGCACAAGCTTGGCACCCATGTTCTTCAACGCCGCGATCTCGGTCCGCACGTCGGCTGTGCTCGCGTTGTCGATCATCCACGCGGTGTGCATCACGAACAGCCGGTACTGGCGGATCTCGGCCCAGGAACGGGCGATCGCGTCCTGCACGAGTTGCCGCTCGGCCAGTGGCCCGCCGCGCACCCGGCGGCTGAGCGCGCGCTCGCACATCATCTCGAAGGCGCGGGTGGCCACCGCCACCGCACGCATGGAATGGTGCACGCGCCCGCCGCCCAGCCTGGTCTGCGCGACGACGAACGCCTGGCCCTCCCCGCCGAGCATCGCGTCCGCGCCCACGCGCACGTCGTTGTAGCGCAGGTGCGGGTGGGTCATGCCGCCCGGTTGCTCGCCGTAGGTGACGGTGGGACGTACCACCTCGATGCCCGGTGTGTTCCCCGGGACGAGGAACATCGACATGCCGCGTACCGGATCGGCATCGGGGTCGGTGACCGCCATCACGATCAGGAACGCGGCCTGTTCGGCGTTGGAGGAGAAGAACTTCTCGCCGGTGATCACCCACGAGTCGCCGTCACGTACGGCCCGGGTGGTGAACTGCCGCGGATCGGCGCCGGCCTGCGGCTCGGTCATGGAGAAGCAGGAGAAGGCCTCGCCGTCGAGCAGCGGACGAAGGTAGCGTTCCTTCTGCTCCGTGGTGCCGTAGTGCGCCAGAATCTCCGCGTTGCCGGTGTCGGGGCCCTGGACGCCGAAAATGGTCGGCGCCCATTCGTTGCGGCCGATGATCTCGTTCATCAGCGCCAACTTCACCTGTCCGTAGCCGGACCCGCCGAGCTCCGGGCCGAGGTGGCAGGCCCACAGGCCGCGGTCGCGTACCTGCTGCTTGAGCGGATCGATCACCCTGCGCAGCCAGGTTGGGGGCGGGGTGTGGTCCATCCCCGGCCACAGGAGGCACAGTCGTTCGATCTCGGTGTCGACGAAGCCGCGCATCCAGTCCAGTTGCTCTTGGAATTCGGGCTCGGTCGAGAAATCCCATGCCATGGGGGCACTCCTTCGTCGGGGTGACGGGTTGCGCGCGGTCGGTCGCGGATCAGCCGATCGCGGCGCGGGCCCGCGCGATCATGTCCGGGAGTTGGCGGGCGGCTCGTGCGCCGAAGCCGCCCGGGTCGCCGCGGCGTGCCGCGTTCTTGGCGATGAGCGCCGAGGCGGCGGCCAGTTTGTACAGCACCAGTGCACGGAACCAGTCCAGACCGGTCGTGCCGGGGCCGCCCGCGTCGCGGTACGCCTCCAGCAGGGCGTCGGGTCCGGGCATGCCGGGTGCCTTGCGGACCGCGGACGGGTGGGCCGACGGGTCGGCGGTGAGCAGGAACCAGGCCACGTCGATGCGCGGGTCCCCCACGGACCAGATCTCCCAGTCGATCACCGCGCGCAGGCTTCCCGCCTCGCACAAGGTGTTGCCCAGTCGGTAGTCGCCGTGCAGCAGCGTGGCGGGCAGCGCCGCCGGAACGGACGCGGCGAGGCGTTCGGCCACGTGGTCGGCGCCTTCGCTCAGCTCGGGTGGCGCGGTCGCGAAGAGCCGGGCCCAGCGGTCGACTTCGTCCGCCAGGGTGCCGGCCGGCTCGTCGCCCAATCCGACGGCGGAGGGCGTCACCCGGTGCAGGGCGGCCAGGGCCTCGGCGGCGTCGCGTGCACGGCCGGTGATGTCGGCGGCGGAAGGAAGGACGACGTCGGGGTCGATATGTGGTTCGAGGGATTCACCGGGCACGAAGGACATGCCGAACAGCGGGGGCGACTCCGGCGGGTTCCCGGAGTCCTCGAACAGGACCCGCGGGACCGGGATGGCCGGCGTGCCGGCCAGTGCGCGCAGGATCCGGGCTTGGCGCAGCACGTCCCGGTTGCGTACCGGGGCGACTCCGGGCGGTGCCACCTTCAGCACCAGCGGATCATCGCCGTTCTCGGTCCAGTGCGCCAGAAACGTGAGGCTGGACGCGCCGCCCGGGAGTTCGTGCGGGCGGTGCACATCTCGTCCCGATGCCGTGCTCGCCCGTGAGCGCAGCTCGTCGACGTCCAGCCGAGGCCGCGGCGGGCGGTCGGATGAGGGGGATGCGGACATGGTGGGCCTCCCGTAGGGCGAGGGGGCGAGGGGCGGGGCGGGTGAACACCGCTCGACGGCGTCGACGCCGGCCAAACCTTGTGCAGATATTGCTGAATGAGTTAGCTGTATAGCATGATTAAACTCATGGGGCAACGTTGCTGTATCCAGCCAACGTGCGCCTGTGTCCCGCCAATAGGTGTCCGCCCCATTCGGGGAAGGCAGCCGGACGTCGGAGAAGAACATGAGCAGGGTTTCCGTGCCGTCGCCCGCACCGCCGCCGGTGAGCGAGCGCAACCTGGCCGCGCGCACCGCGCGCCGCATCGAGCGGATGATCATCGAGCGGGGCTGGCCGGTCGGCGCTGTCCTGGGTTCGGAGGCGTCCCTGACCGGGCAACTGGGTGTGGGGCGCTCCGTGTTGCGCGAGGCGGTACGCCTGCTGGAGGCGGAGGGTGTGGCACGCCGCCGCCCGGGGCCGGGGGGCGGACTCGTCGTCACCGCACCGGACGCGGACGCCGTCCTCGGTGCCGCGCGCCTGTTCCTGGACTACCGCGGTGTGCGCATCCGCGACCTGTGTGAAGTCTGGGTCGCGCTGGAGACGGCCGCAGTGGCCCGCCTGGCGGAGTCGATCGATGCCGAGGGCGCGACCCGGCTGCGCGCCGTCCTGGCGGCCTCGGGAGAAGCCGACTGCCCGGATCCGGCGGAGATCCCCAACATCCACGTGGAAATGGCGCGCATGTCGGGGAATCCGGCCGCCGAGTTGTTCCTGCGGGTGGTCGCCCAACTGTGCCTGGACTACGGCGTGCGGCGACTGAGCGTGGCGGAACGAGCGTGGCTGCACCGGCGGCACACCGAGATCGTCGAGGCGGTGGTCGCGGGTGACGGCGCGCTTGCCCAGCAGTACGTGCGGCGCTACATCGAGCGCATCCTGGCGCTCGGTGGACTCCCCGGTCGCAGGAACGCCGACGGCATCGAACCGACCGGGCCGACCGGACCCGATCAAGCGAAAGGCTAGGAGCACACCCATGGAAAACCACCGCAGTGCGGCTGCCATCTTCGATCTCACCGACAACGTGGCCCTGGTCACCGGGGGAAGCAGGGGACTGGGCCGGGAGATGGTGCTGGCCTTCGCCGAGGCGGGCGCCGACGTGGTGATCGCCAGTCGCAAGCTCGCCGCGTGCGAGGAACTGGCGCACCAGGTACGCGAGACGACCGGCCGCCGGGCGCTCGCCGTCGCCTGCCATGTGGCGTACTGGGACGACATCGACCGCATGGTCGACACCGTCTACGAGCACTTCGGGCGGGTGGACGTGCTGGTGAACAACGCCGGGATGTCGCCCCTGTACGAGGACGTGTCGAACGTCGGCGAAGACCTGTACGACAAGGTCTTCGGAGTCAACCTCAAGGGGCCTTTCCGGCTGATGGCCCAGGTGGGCAGCCGGATGGCGGCGGGTGACGGCGGCTCCATCCTCAACATCAGCAGCATCGGGGCGGTGCACCCCAACAAGGACGTCATCCCGTACGCGGCGGCCAAAGTCGGACTGAACAGCATGACGGCGTCATTCGCCCAGGCCTTCGGGCCGTCGGTGCGGGTGAACGCCATCATGCCCGGCGGGTTCTTCACCGACGTGAGCGCGGCTTGGGACCGCGAGGCGTTCGACGCGCACGCCGCGCGGACCTTCGCGCTGGGGCGCGGCGGGGAACCGCACGAAATCGTCGGCGCTGCCCTGTACTTCGCGTCCGACGCGTCCAGTTACACCACCGGTGCGGTGCTCGCGGTGGACGGCGGTGTCCCGGCCTGAGTGCCGGAGGCGCCGCGGCGGTGACCGCGCGCCGGGTCGTGCCGTGCGTCCCGGACCGTCATGGACCGGACAACAGAATGAGGGAGAGACATGGTGATGGGGCGTCTTGAGGGCAAGACGGCGTTGGTGACCGGTGCCGGCTCGGGTATCGGCAGGGCGATCACGCTGCGCTTCGCGCGCGAGGGCGCGCGGGTGGTCGCGGCCGATGTGACCGGTGCCCAGGAGGAGGTGGCCGCGGAGGCGGGCGGTGTGGTGCACCCGTACTCCTGCGACGTCGCCGACGAGGAGTCCGTCCGCGGTCTCATCGAGTTCTGCCGCCAGCGATTCGGGCGGCTGGAGGTGCTGGCCAACAACGCCGGGATCAGCGGCGGCCGGGCGCGTATCCACGAGATGCCCATGGCGGAGTTCGATCGGGTCATGGCGGTCAACGTCCGCGGCTCGTACGTGGTGCTGAGGCACGCGCTGCCTCTCCTGCTGCTTGCCGAGGGCGGGGCGTCGGTGGTCAACACCGCGTCCATCGGAGGGTTCCGGGCGACGCCGGAGTCCTCGCCGTACATCGTTTCCAAGGGGGCGCAGATCATGATGACCCGCGTGGCCGCCCTGGAGTACGTCAAGGACGGGATCCGGGTCAACGCGGTGTGCCCCGGGACGACGAAGACGGCGATTCTCGACGGCAGTCCGCCGGAGTTGTTGGAAATGTTGTCCGGCCGCATCCCGATGGGCAGGCTCGGGACTCCCGAGGAGATCGCGAACCTCGCTCTGTTCCTGGCCTCGGACGAGGCGTCCTACATCACCGGCCAGTGCTGGATCGCGGACGGCGGACGCAGCGCGGGGTGACGGGTGCGGACGGGTGTGGCGAGGCTGCCGTGAGCAGTGTCTCCTCCTGTGGTCCGTTCCAGATCCATAGAGTAAAGATCAATCATTCATCTGAATACGAAGACCTGGAGTCGGGATGCGTGGAACGCGGGCTGTGAAGGCATCGGGAACACGTCGGGTGGGCGGTCGATGAGGCCGCTGTCCCCCCGTCTGCTCGGACACTTCAAGGGCTGGGACGGGAGGGTGGCGCCGACGCGCGACGCGGCCACGATTGTGGTGCTCCGTGAGCGTGCGGGGCGACTCGAAGTGTTCCTCATGCGGCGGCAGGCGTCGATGGCGTTCGCCGGAGGCATGCACGTCTTTCCGGGCGGCGGGGTGCAGGAGTCGGACTTCGACGAGACAGTCCCGTGGGCGGGAACACCGGCCCGGGAGTGGGCCGAACGCTTTCGCTGCGACGCGCGGCTGGCCCGTGCGCTCGTCGTGGCCGCCGTGAGGGAGACCTTCGAGGAGACCGGCGTCCTGCTCGCCGGGCCGGACACCGCGACGGTCGTCGAGGACACGCGGGCCCCGGGGTTCCAGGAGGCGCGAACCCGGCTTGAGGCGGGCGACATCTCCTTCGGGGCCCTGCTGCGCGAACGCGGGTTGGTGCTGCGGGCGGACCTGCTCGGAGCCTGGGCGCACTGGATCACCCCGGAGTTCGAACCGAGGAGGTATGACACCAGGTTCTTCGTCGCCCTCCTGCCGAAGGGCCAGAGCGAGCGCGGCCTCGCGGGGGAGGCGGACCGGGCGCTTTGGCTGCCCGCCGACGAAGCGTGGCGCCAAGCGGACGCGGGGGAGTTGCACATGATGCCGCCCACCCGGCACACGCTCCGGGCGCTTCGCGGCATGACGGCCGACGGGGTCATGCGAGAAGCCGCCGACCGGAGTGTCACAACGATCGCACCGAGGCTTGTCCTGGTGGACGGTGTTCCCGGCCTCGACGGTCCCGCCGAGGATCAGATTTGACCGACGAGGGGCCGCCGCGCGTTGGCGCGGCGGCCCCTCCTCAACCGGGTCATTCCTACGCGGCCCCGATGTACTGCTCGAACACGCTGCCGCTCCGCAGTTCCTGGGGTGTGCCGTCGTAGACGATCCTCCCGCGTCGCAGCACGTACGCGTGTGTGGCGATCTTCAGCACGCGCGTCACGAACTGGTCGACCAGCAGCAGCGCGGTGCCGCGGTCGGCGAGCTGCCGGAGGAACGCGAACACCTCGTCCACCACGACCGGTGCCAGTCCGAGCGAGGCCTCGTCGACCAGCACCAGCTTGGGATCACGGACGTGTGCCTGTGCCATGGCGAGCATCTGCTGCTGGCCGCCGCTGAGCGTCCCGGCGGGACTGTCGAGCCGTTTCCCGAGTGCGGGGAACGCCTGCACCGCGGCCTCGATCGCCTGGGCGTTCCGGCCGGGTTCGGCCTGGAGGTACAGGTTCTCCCGTACGGTGAGGCTGCGGAACACCCCGCGGCCCTCCGGGATGTGGCACAACCCCAGCGCGGTGCGCCGGTGGGCCGGGAGCCGTGCGATGTCTGTGCCGTGCAGCTCGACGCTGCCCGCCGTGGCCCGGTTGAGGCCGCAGACCGTCCGCAGCAGCGTTGTCTTGCCCGCGCCGTTGGCACCCAGCAACGCGACCACCGCGCCCGGGGCGACGGAAAGGTCGACGTCCCGCAGGACGGTCGTGTCGCCGTAGCCGGCGTGTACACCTCGCAGGGCCAGCACCGGAGTACCGGATTCGGCGGGTGCCGCGGAAGCGGTCGTGGCGGCGGTGTCCGTCCCGGTCATGAGGGAGCCTCCTGGAGTTGGTGCGCCGGGTCGATGTCCTCTTCGCCCAGGTACGCCGCGCGCACGATGTCCGAGGACCGAACCGCGTCGGCGTCGCCCTCGAACAGCAGCTTGCCGAAGTCGAGGACGTAGATGTACGAGCACACCCGCATCACCAGCGCCATGTCGTGCTCCACCAGCAGGATGCCCGTGCCGCGCTCGCGCACGACCCGTTCCAGCACCTCGGCGAACCTGGCGGTCTCCTCGTGGTCCAGCCCGGACGAGGGCTCGTCCAGGAGCAGCACGTCGAAGCCGCCGGCCAGGCACCTGGCGAGTTCCACCAGACGCCGTTGCCCGGTGGACAACGCGCCCGCCTGCGCCCGCGCGAGGTGCGTGATCCCGCACAGGCGCAGGGCCTCCTCGGCGGCGGCCTTGGTCGCCCGTGCCTCCTTACGGGAGGCGGCGAGCTGGGCGAGCGGGCGCGCACCGGCCAGGCCGGACTCGTGCCCGAGGGCGACATTCTCCGCGACGCTGAGGGAGTCGCACAGGTTCATGATCTGGAACGTGCGCCCCAGCCCGGCGCGGCCGCGTGCGGCGGGCGCGAACCGGGTGACATCGCGTCCGTGCAGGTGCACGCGCCCTTCGGACGGGCGAATGAGGCCCGTACAGGCGTTGAAGGTGGTGGTCTTGCCGGCTCCGTTCGGACCGATGAGGCCGGTGATCCGGCCGGTCGGGGCGTTCAGGGTCAGTCCGTCGACGGCGGTCACCCCGCCGAAGCGCACACTGACGCCGTCGACGCGCAGGCCCTCGCCTTCTTGGGTCCGCGGGGAGCGGTCACCGGTGTGCCTGTCCCGCGTGTCCTTGGCCTGGGCGCCCTTGGCCTGGGCAGCCTTGTCCCCGACGTCCTTGCGTTCGACGTCCTTGCCCGTGTCAGCGCTGTCGACCGACTCTGCCGCGGTTTCCGCCGAGTCGGCGGGTGCCCCCTCGCCGTCCGCCCGCCGACCGCCGAGCCGGTCCAGCGCCGCGCGCAGCCGTGCGGGCATGGGCGGGGCACCGCCGGCCATGGCCACCTGTACGGCGAAGAAGCCGAAGGCCGCGTTCATCCAGTAGCTGGTGTCGGCGTTGGTGAAGTAGGCCGGGATGATCGCCGTCATGCCGATGAAGACCGCGTACCACGGCGCCGCGAAGGGGGCGATGGCCAGGCTCACCAACAGGACGACCGACTGGAAGGACGAGTAGTGCACGTCGGTGGTGCCGGCCGAGTGCAGCGTGGCCCCGTAGAGGATGCCGGAGAGGCCGGCGATGAACGCCGAGACGCAGAACACGATGAGCTTCGTGACATTGGTGCTGAGGCCCGAGGTGGACACGGCCACCGGAGCTTCCGCCATGCCCCGCAGCATCCGGCCCAACCGCCCGCGCTGCACCGCCTCGGTCGCCACGCCGATCACCACCACGAGGGCAAGGACGAACCAGTAGTAGGCGTTGTCGTCCTCGGCGAACGACGGACGCGGCATCAGACGGCCGGTGCTGACCGAGGTGAACATCCAGTCCAGCGGGTAGAACAGCCGCTCCACCATGATGCCGAAGCCAAGGGTGGCCAACGCCAGGAACAGCCCGGACAGGCGGATCGCGGGTATGGCGACAATGGCTCCCACGGGGACCACGACAAGTGCCCCCAACAACAGGGCGATCACCCAGGGAATGTTGTGGTCCACCGCGAACTGGGAGAAGGCGACCGCGCCGATGGCACCGAACGCGGCGTGACACAGCGACACTTGCCCCGAGGTACGCACCAGCAGGCCCAGTGACATGAACATCACGACCTGGGTCAACCCGACCGTGTAGAAGGTCAGCTTGCTGCCCGCGAATGTCGGCACCAGGGTGAGGACCAGGATGACCGCCACCGCCGTGGCGAGCCGGATACGGGCCGGGGCGTGCCACTGCAACGGTGGACGGCGTTCGAACACCGATGGTGGTGTCAGTTTGCGGCGCGGTGTCAACAGCAGCGCGGCGAACAGCACGATGAACGGCAGGCTGGAGGGCAGGCCCGACAGCCAGGTGACGTCCAGGACGTACTTCTTGCTCACGTCCGCGGCCACACCGACCAGGAGGCCGCCGGCGAATGTCAGCGGGATGCTGGTGAAGGCACCCACCGCGGCCGACCCGAATGCGGTGACCACGAGGAAGGTCAGCGCGATCGGTTCCAGGCCCATCAGGGGCAGGAGCAGGACACCCGACAGCGACGCGAACATCGAGCCGATGATCCACGCCGCCCGGCGGACCCGTGCCGGGTTGGTGCCCTTGATGTCGAGCAGGTCCGGGTCGTCGACCACGGCCCGCATCGCCAGGCCGGTCCGGCTGAAGCGAAACAGCGCCCACAGCGCCGCGACCACGGCGACCGCGATCACGGTGGTGAACACATACTTGTACTGCACGTTGACCGAGGCGACACGGAAGGACTCCTCCGCCTTGGGC
This sequence comes from Yinghuangia sp. ASG 101, assembly GCF_021165735.1. Classification (GTDB taxonomy): domain Bacteria; phylum Actinomycetota; class Actinomycetes; order Streptomycetales; family Streptomycetaceae; genus Yinghuangia. The sequence continues at coordinate 7,279,572 of NZ_CP088911.1, forward strand.
AGGAAGCTCGGCACACTGCGGGGATCGGGGCCGTACTTGACGGATCCGAGCCCCTGCACCAGGAGGATCAGGCCGGCGGTCCCGACGATCTTCATCGCGATGCGCTGTTCCGCCAGGCGCCGCGAGACCAGTTCCATCAGCAGGCCGAGCAGGGGGCCGGCCACCAGCACGGTCAGTGCCGCCGACAACTGCCAGCCGAGCCCCTGGTCGATGTGCAGCCAATAGAACAGGTACGCGGCGATGGTCGCGAGTGCCCCGTGCCCGAAGTTGAAGATCCCGGACGTCTTGTAGGTGACCACCAGCCCGGCGCCGGCGAGGCCGTACACCGAGCCGATGGCCAACCCGCTTACCAGGAACGGAAGAATGTCATTCATGGCGCTGGGCCCTCAGCCCGTCGGTGAGGTCAAGCAGTCGGACTTCAGCGTGCCCTCGGAGATGCTGTTGCCGGACGGACCGGGCAATGCCGCGCTGGTGAACTTGCCGTCCTCGTGCTTGTACAGCCACAGGCAGTTGATCGGCGTGCCCTGGCCCGGGATGTAGGTGACCTTCTGGGCGAGCAGGCCGCCGAGATCCTCGTCCTTGAGGGCGTGCAGGCCGGCGGTCAGGTCCGCACGCGTCGGCGCGTCGCCGACCGCGGCCAGGGACTTGCGGACGACTTCCAGCGAGGCCCACACCGCCGTGGCCGACGGGTTCTCGTAGTCGGCGTCGGACGCGTACTGCTTCATGGCGTCGCGGAACGTCACCACCGGCGCGTCGTCCGTCCACCACGGGAAGCCCTGGATGCCGCCGGACATCTTCACGTTCGGGATGCTCATCATGTCGGCGTTGACCGCGCCCGCGGTGACCCCGAAGTAGCCGTTGTAGCCCTGCGCCTGGCAGTCGGCGATGAGCTTCTTCCCGGCGGACGGGGCAACCGCGATTTGGATGAAGTCGGCGCCCTGGTCGATCATCTTCAGGCATTCCGCCGTGTAATTGGGGGCGGACGTGGAGATGGCGATCGAGCCCGTGTACTGCACGCCTTGCGGCTTGGCGGCCGGTTCGAGCAGCGGGGTGGCCTCCTTGCAGGCGGCGACCTCGGCACAATAGACGGACGCGAACTTCGTGGCACCGACCGCCTTGGCCGAGGCCAGCTGGGAGACCACGGTGGCCGGGAACGCCTGGGAGGTGACCGGGAAGTAGTTGGGCTGCTTGGCCCAGATCGCGGTCTGGTAGCCGGTGGCGCCCACCACCGGGACGTCCTTGCCGCTGAGGACGGCCGCGACCTGCTGTTCGGTGTTCGCCGCCTGCGCGGTGATGCTCAGGATGCTCGGGTCGTCCAGCAGTTCCTTGGCCGCGGTGGTGGCGGTGGCGCCGTCGCCCTTGTCGTCCTTGACGACCACCTTCACGGGGTGACCGGCGATCCCGCCGTTGGCGTTGACCCACTGCTGCCATGCCTTGGCGCTGCCGGCGCCGCTCTTGTCGGAGGAGGAACTGTTCCCGGTCTGGGAGACGATCAGCCCGAGCTTGATCTCCGACTTGGTGAGGGCCGGGTTGGTCGCGGCGTCGTCGTCCGACGAGTCGTCTCCGGAGCCGCAGGCGGCCAGGACCAAGACAGCGGCACTGAGGTAAGCCCCGATGACGCGACGTGATCTTTTCATGGTGCGTTCGACTCCCTGGGAGTTCGCGACTGGATGAGGTTTCCCGGACGGAGCCCGGTTGTGCCCGGGCCGGCAGTCCCCCGAGTGCGCGTGCCGCACCGGTCCGGGCGTGCGGTGAAGCTAACAGCGAGCAGACACCCCGGTAAAGACGTATTCGCTGAATATTTATACTTAGTTTCTTAGGGTTCATTTTTTGCTCGGACGGTGCCGTCCGAGGGACGCACGCCGGAGGCGGCGGCGGACGGGACCGGGAACCGCCGTGACGCGGGCTTTCGTTTGCGCCGGGATGCGCGACGGCGACGAGGCGGAGAGGTGCGGGCGGGGATCGCCGACGAACACCCGGCGCCGCGCCTGTGCCCGCCCATCGACGTCCGAGGAGCGGGACGCGTGGTCGTCGCCGCGTGCTCGGGAGTCGCCGCGCTGGTGTGGGGCACCCGTACCGGCGCGGGCCGACCAGGTCACGCGGAGGCGCTGTCGAGGACCTCCCGTGCCACGATCGCCTGCTGGATCTCGGCCGAGCCCTGGGTCACCTCGAAGAACTTGCTTTCCCGGAACAGTCGTTCGACGACCATCTCGCGCGTCCATCCGTACGCGCCGCACACCTGGAGGGCCGAGCTCGCCGCCTCGTGCGCCGTTCGTCCCGCCACCAGCCGGGCCGCCGCCGCCTCCCGTGTCACCGGGCGGCCGTCGTCGACCATGTGCGCTGTCGCGTGGACGAGTGCGCGCGCCGCCAGGATGTTCGCCTGCATGTCCGCGAGGTGGCCCTGGATGCCCGCGAACCTTCGTCCGATGGGCACCCCCCGGTGGGTGCGTGACAGCGCGTACGACGCGGCTTCGTCCAAGGCGCGCTGCGCGATCCCCACGCAAATCGCGGCCGCGCGCACCTTGCCCCGGGCCTCGCCGGCGAGCATGACCTCGAAACCGTCGTGCGGGTCGCCGACCACGTGTTCGCGTGGCACCCGCACCCCGTCGAGATAGACCGGTCGCGCGCCACCGCCGCCCAGGCCCAGGACCTCGACCGCGGGCCCGACCGACCATCCCGGGGTCCCCGCTTCGACCAGGAAGGCGCCGACGCGGTCGCCGGGGGTTCGCGCGAAGACCAGGGCCACCGTGCAGGCGCCCGCGTAGGAGATGAATTGCTTGCTTCCATCAAGAACCCAGGAGGACCCGTCCTGGCGTGCCCGGGTCCGCAATTGACGCGGGTCGGAACCGGTCTGCGGTTCGGTGAACGCCCATGACGCGACCACCTCACCCGACACCAGGCGCGGCACCCACTGCCGCACGGCCTCGGGAGTCCCCAACCGCAGCAGTGTGTCGGCCACCTGGATCGTCGTGCCGGGATACAGCGCCGCTATCGCCCCTACGCGCGCGAGTTCCTCGACCGCCGCGATGAAGGCGCCGAAGGTCCCGCCCGCGCCACCCCACTCCGCGTCGAACGGCAGCGAGAAGATCTCCAACTCCCGCAGCCGCTGCCACAGTTCGGGGGAGAACTCCTGCGTGCGGTCGATCGAGGCCACCAGCGGCTCGATGGTGCGTTGCGCCTGTCGCCGCACCTTGGCCCGGACGTCCGCGAGATCGTTGTCGATTTCCAGCATGGACTGCCCCATCCTCAGACCGGACCGCCGCGCGGCGGTCCGGATCCACCAAAACCCGTCGCCGGTCACGGCCGGCCCGACAACCTCGCCCGTACGGCCTGCCGACGGCGGGTGCCACCCACGCTGCGCTGGGACCTTGCGGCCTCCCCGAAGACATGCCGGCGGCCCAGGGAGGCGCAAGATACAGTACAAATAGCTCACTGATTAGTCCAGGATGAACGCACGCTGTCCGCTCCCGAAGGGCTCACGGTGACAAGAGCGCCGCCGCCGGGCCGTGGGCCTCGATCGAGCGGCGAAAAGGACTCGCCCGCACGCGCCTCGCGAAGTCGGTGCACGACGCCGGTTGGTCGGCGTTCGTGACGATGCCGGAGTACGAAGCCGCCCGGTGCGGGCGGACCCTGATCCGGATCGGCCGGTGCGAACCCACGTCGCAGGTGTGCTCGGAGTGCGGCGTGAAGGACGGCCCGAGACCGCTCTGCGTCCCGGGAATGGACGTGCGAGGCGTGCGGAGCCGTCCAGGACGGGGACATCAACGCGGCGGTCAACGTCGCCAAGGCGGCCGGACTGGCCGTACCGGCCTGTGGAGCGCGGGTAAGACCGCAACCCACGGTTCCGGCACAGCGACAAGAAGAAGGTGCTGAGACACACGCTTCGCGAGCGGCTGCGAGCGATGTTCGCGTTGGACTGACCGCCGCGCGCGTCACCGTCCTGAGCGTTACCGTCCCGACCAGACGGGAGCCCGTTTCTGCGCGAAGGCGCTCGGGCCCTCGGCGGCGTCCGCTGTACCGGCGATGAACCGGTTCTGCTCGTCGTTGACACGCCAGGCGGTCGCCTCGTCGAAGGCGGCGCTCGCCTCGATGACGGCCCTGCTCGCCCGCACGGCGAGCGGGGCGTTCCGGTTGATCGACTCGGCGAGTGCCAAGCTCGTCTCCAGCAGTCGGCCGGCCGGTACGACGTCGTTGACAAGCCCCCACGACAGCGCGGTCTCCGCGGTGATGGGGCGGCCGGTGAGAGCGAGGTCCATGGCCCGCTTGTCACCGATGTGGCGGCTGAGCCGAACGAGTCCGCCGGCCGCGGCGATGATGCCGTGGGAGACCTCGCGGAGTGCGAAGGTCGCATGCTCCGCGGCCACCACCAGGTCGCAGGACAACACCAGTTCGAAGCCGCCTCCGTAGGCGAGCCCGTTGACCGCGGCGATCACGGGCTTGCTCCGGTCGGCCCGGGTTATCCCCGAGAAGACCCGGTTGTCGTCGACGGAGCCGGTGGTCATCGCCTTGAGGTCCCCGCCCGCGCAGAAGGCACGCTCACCGGTCCCGGTGAGGACGACGGTGGCGACCGAGGAGTCCCGGTCGGCGTCCTCCAGCGCGGTTTTGACCAGACGCGAAAGCACCGGGTCGAACGCGTTCAGCGCGCTCGGGCGATTGAGGGTGAGCAGCCGGGTACGGCCCTGCTGCGCGATCTCCAGTTCCACAACCGTCTCCTCACAGGCCGAGCCGCTTGCGGGCGGCGACGACGGTGGCCGTCTCGGGTTGCCGGACGGCTTCCGGGCAGGCGGGCAACGTGGGTTCCCGCCTGCCCCGGGGTGCCACCGTGGCCTTCAGTCCGTTGCCGCGCGGTAGTCCTTGCCGCGGATCAGTCGGACCGGTGTGTAGACCAGCACTTCCTCGTCGCGCTGGTTCCGTACGCTGATGCGGCTGGTGACGACCCCGCGCCCGCCCTTGCTGGACGGCCTGGCGTCGGTCGTCTCCACGACCGCGTGCAAGGTGTCGCCCACGTACACCGGCTGCTTGACGGTCAGTTCCATGTGCATGAACGCCAGCCCGGTGCCGTGCAGCACGTTGGTCTGGAGGACGAGGCCCTCGGCGATCGCGTAGATCATCGCGCCCGGGATGAGGCGGCCGGTGTACCCCGCCTCCCCGGCGTGCGAGGCGTCGAGGAACAGGGGCTCGTTGAAGCCTCCCCAGGTGACGAAGGAGACGAGGTCGGCCTCGGTCACGGTGCGCCGCGCGGTGCGGAAGGCGTGACCGACCGGCATCTCCTCGAAGGTTCGGCCGCGGGCCAGAAGTTCGGCGGACGGCGATGCGGAGGTGGGCGTGCCGGTCGGGGAGGTACTGGTGTCGGTCACGGTGGTTCCTGTTTCTCGGAGGTGATCGTGGTGGAGGGGCCGGGGCGGAAGGCTCCGGCCTACAGGTCCAGCGGGTGCTTCTCACCCATGCCGACGAAATCGGGACGGCGCTTCTCGCGGTGCGAGGCCAACCCTTCGGTCACCTCGTGGCCGCCGAATCCGAAGAACTCCAGCCCCAGCGACGATTCGAAGATGGGGGCGGCCGTGCGGTACCAGTGGTTGAGGGACCGCTTCGTCCAACTGATCGCGCTGGCCGAGCCCTCGGCCAGCGCGGTGGCGACCCGAAGCGCCTCGGCGTGGACCTGGTCGTCGTCGACGCACCGGGACACCAGGCCGATGCGCTCGGCCTCCTCACCGGTGAGGACGTCGCACGTGAGCAGGTAGTACTTCGCCTTGGCCATGCCGCACAGCAGAGGCCAGCAGATGGCGGCGTGGTCGCCGGCCGCGACACCGAGGCGGGTGTGGCCGTCCACGATCTTGGCTTTGCGGCCGACGATGGAGATGTCGGCCATCATGCCGATCACCAGCCCCGCGCCGACCGCCGGGCCGTGGATGGCGGACACCACCGGCTTGGAGCAGTTCATGACGCCGTAGACCATGTCCCGGGCTTCGCGCATCACCCGGGCGCGCACGGTGTAGTCGGCAGTCATCTCGTCGATGGAGTCGAAGGTTCCGCCGGCGGAGAACGCCTTGCCGGCTCCCTGGACGACCACAGCCCGGGTCTCGTCGTCGCGGTCGATCACCGGCCATATGTCGGCGAGTTCGCCGTGCATGCGGGGGTCGACGGCGTTGAGGTTGGGAGCGTCGAGCACGAGGCGCAGCACGCCCGGTGCCGGGCGCTCGAACCGCAAGGTCTCGAATGCGGCGTAGCGATCCGTCATGGAATCTCCTCGATGGGAAAGGCAGGCGTTCTTGGGGCGCGCCAGGGGGTGATCGGCCCCTGGCCGGGCTCGGTGGTGTGCGGTGTGGCAGGTGCCGTTCGGGTGGCGGCCTTGTTGTGTCGGCTTCTCAGGGCTTGCCGTCGACGACCTTCGGCTCACGGGGCAGGCCGAGCACCTTCTCCGCGAGGATGTTGCGCTGCACCTGGGAGGTTCCCGCGTAGATCGTTCCCGAGCGCGCGATGAGGTACGTCGTCCCCCAGGACCCGGAGGTGTTCGCCGCGCCGGGGTCGTCGGTGCGGTAGGTCCGCAACGGCTGCCGTCCGACCGGGACTTGGCCGTGCAGGCCCATGATGTCCATGGCCAGGTCGGTGACTTTCATGTGGTACTCGCTCCAGAAGAGCTTGGAGATCGACGACTCCGGGCCGGGCTGGGCGCCCTTGAGCCACCCGGTGAGCACCCGGTAGCCGAGGTAGCGCATGATCTCGACCTTCGACCAGCACCAGGCGATCCGCTGGCGGATCACCGGGTCCTGGTCCTTGCCGTACAGCCGGGCCAGTTCGATCAGCCGCTCGACCTCGGCCTTGAAGAGGATGGGGTTGGTGGCGGCTTCTTCGCCGCGCTCGACTCCGAGGAGGCTCTGCGCGACCTCCCAGCCGTTGTTCGGCCCGCCCACGACCAGGTCCGCCGAGGTGCGGGCGTCGGTGAAGAACACCTCGTTGAAGTGCTCGTGACCGCTCATCATGCGGAACGGGCGTACCTCGACGCCGGGTTGGTCGATCGGCACCAGCAGGAAGGAGATGCCGCGGTGCTTGGCCGCCGACCGGTCGGTCCGCGCGAGCACGAAGATCCAGTCGCTGTGGTGGGCTCCCGAGGTCCACACCTTCTGGCCGTTGATGACCCATTCACGGTCGACCAGGTCCGCGCGCGTGGTCAACGACGCGAGGTCCGAGCCGGCGTTCGGCTCCGAGTAGCCCTGGCACCAGACGTCCTGCCCGCTCAGGATGCGCGGCAGGAATCGCTCCTTCTGCTCGTCGGTGCCCCAGCGCAGCAGCGTGTTCGCGAGCATCTTGACGCCGAAGGTGTCGTGCGGGAGGCCGAACGGAACCCCGGCGAGGGCCAGTTCCTCCATCAGCACGACTTGGTGGAGCTTGGACAGGCCGCGTCCGCCGTACTGCTCGGGCCAGGTGAGCGAGAGGTAGCCGTGCTTCGCCAGTGTGTGGCGCCACTCGCGGGCGAAGGCCCAGGCCGCTTCTTCGTCCAGGGCGCCGATGCCGGCCCAGTCGGCGGGAAGCTGCTCGGCGAGGAAAGCCTTGGTCTCGGCCCGGAACTCCTCGGTCTCGGGTGGATAGCTGGTGTCCACGGCGGCCTCGCCTCCCGGTGCGCTGACAGAAAAGGTTAGATCATTATAATAGGCATGCTATGAATGTCGGGCCCGGGGCTGTCGCAGGTCAGCGCCGGGCGAAGGCCCCGGGGGCTGCCCCGAATCGCTCCCGCAGAGCCTCGATGCGGACTTTGCCCGCCGGTGTGCGCAGTGGTTCGGCGGTGAATTCCAGCGAGCGCGGGCACTTGTAGCCCGCGAGGTGTTCGCGGCAGTGCGCGAGAAGGCGATCGGCCAACTCGGACCCCGCTGCCGTGTCCTCATACGGCTGGACGACGGCCTTGCGGCCCATGATGACGGCGGGCCGGTCGGGCGCCGCTTCGGCGAAGGTTGCTGGGTACACGCCAACTCCTGACCGGTCGCAGGGTGCGAGGATACAGCTCATTAATCTAGCGGATTCTCGGGTGGAATCGAGCGCTGCGCCCCTATAGATTCAACTTGTCTAGATGAAACAGATGTCCTGGAGGACGCCGATGACCGTGATCGTGGGGATGCGCCCGCCGAGGGAGTTGTTCGACGCCGACGCGGCGCATCTGCGCCGGTTCGTCGCCACCGCCGAGGATTCGGGGATCGACCGGTTGTGCGTGGGGGATCACGTCACGTTCCAGGGCGGTCAGGGCTTCGACGCGATGGTGCACGCCACCGCGCTCGCGGTGACGTCGTCTCGGGTGTCGATCCAGACTGCCGTCTACCTGCTGCCGCTGCGTCACCCGGTGCCCGTGGCCCGGCAGATCGTCTCGCTGGCCGCACTCGCGCCGGGTCGCTTCGTGTTCGGCGCCGGCATCGGGGGAGAGGACCGCCGGGAGGTGGCCGCCTGCGGCGTGGACCCGGCGACCCGAGGGCGGCGGATGGACGAATCACTCGCCGTTGTACGGCAGTTGCTGCGTGGCGAGACGGTCACGGCGAAGGGCGGGTTCTTCGACCTCGACGAGGTGGCCGTGCGTCCCGCGCCGGATCCCCAGGTGCCCATGGTCGTGGGAGGCAGGTCCGCGTCCGCCGTGCGCCGGGTGGCCCGGCTCGCCGACGGCTGGCTCGCGGTGTGGGTGTCCCCTCGCCGCTTCGCCGAGGTGACCGGCCAGGTCGCCGAACAGGCCGACGAGCACGGTCGCGGTGACGTGCGCTGGCAGCACGGGCTGCACGTGTGGTGTGGGTTCGGCCGGGACAAAGCCGAGGCGACGAGCCACCTGGCTCCGTCCATGGAAGCGCTTTACCGGACGCCGTTCTCCGCCTTCGAGCGGTACTCCCCGTGCGGCATGCCCGAACAGGTCGCCGCCCAGCTCATGCCGTACGTGGAAGCGGGGTGTCGGGAGATCAACCTCATCCCCGTCGCCGCCGACCTCGGCGCGGCGCTGGACGGCACCGTGCGGGTGCGCGAACTGCTGCGGGAGTGGACCACCGGTGCGGGCAAGGAGGTGTCCTGATGACCGAGGCGGAGCCGGACCGGCTGCTCGTCCCGCGATTCCGCGTGGAGCCCGGGCACGTCGTGCAGTTCGAGCGGTCGTTGGGCGCGGAACCCGACCGGTTGCCCCGCGAGGGCGATCACATCCCGCCGACCTTCCTGGCCGCCGCCGCACACCACGAACCCGGGTACTGGCTGCGCCCCGAACCCGGTACTCCGTGGTTCGGCTCGGGGGCGGAACCGGGTACGCCCGGTACGGGCCGTGGCCTGCACGCCGAACAGCACTACGAGTTCCATCGGGCGCCGCGTGTGGGGGACGTCCTCACCGCCGTGATCCGAGACGGCCGACGCTGGACCAAGCGCAACCGCCGTGGTCAGACTCTCGCGTTCGTCGAGCAGATCATCGAGTACCGCGACCAGGGCGGCGATCCGGTGGTCACCGAACGCAAGGTGCGGATCCCGGAGATGGCCGCCGACACCGACTGATCGGGGGCTCCCCGACAGCCGTCGCACGGGGAGCGGTGGCCGGATCCCGCTGCCGAGCCTGCGACGGTTCACCGCCCTTACGGTCAAGGCCCCACCACTGGTGGGGCCTTGACCTGTTTCGGGGACGTGCACCCCGGCTCAGTCACCCATGCTCAGCCCGCCGTCCACCGTGATCACGGAACCGGTGACGTAGCCGGCACGCTCGTCGAGGAGGAAGCGCACCGCGTCGCGGGCGGCGTCTTCGTTGCCGGTGTACACGACGACGACATGGCAGCCCTCGGCCGCCAGTCGGCGGGTGATCGCCGCGCCTGTGCCCCGCGTTCCGCCGGTCACGACGGCGACCTGTCCTGTCAGGCTCATGCGTAGCCCTTCCACCGTGGGTTCCGGAGTCCGGTCGGTCCTGTCGTGCCTACTTGCGCTTGTTGATCTCTTCCTCAAGCTGCGGGAGGACCTTGAACAGGTCGCCGACGACGCCGTAGTCGACGAGGTCGAAGATCGGGGCGTCCTCGTCCTTGTTGATCGCGACGATGGTCTTGGAGGTCTGCATGCCCGCGCGGTGCTGGATCGCGCCGGAGATGCCCGCGGCGATGTACAGCTGCGGCGAGACCTGGGTGCCGGTCTGGCCGACCTGGTGGCTGTGCGGGTACCAGCCCGCGTCGACCGCCGCGCGCGACGCGCCGACCGCGGCGCCGAGCGAGTCGGCGAGCGTCTCGATGACGTGGAAGTTCTCCGCGCCGTTCACACCCCGCCCACCCGAGACGACGATGTCGGCCTCGGTCAGCTCCGGACGGTCCGACTTCTCCCGCGGCGCGCGGGAGACGACCCGCGTCCCCGTCGCGGCGGCGGAGAACGCCACCGTGACGGGCTCGACCGCCGGGGTGGCCGGGGCCTCCTCGGGGGTGGCGGCGTTCGGCTTGACCGTGATGACCGGGATGCCCTTCGTCACGTGCGCGCGGACCTGGTACGTCGCGGCGAACACCGACTGCTCGGTCTGCGGCCCGTCCTCCCCCGCGAGCACGTCGACCGCGTCGGTGATCAGCCCGGATTCGAGGCGGACCGCGACACGCGCGCCGACCTCGCGGCCGTCGTTCGACGACGGCACCAGGATCGCCGCCGGCGAGGTGGTCTGCGCGATCTGCGCCAGCGCGTCCGCCTTCGGCACGACAAGGTAGTCGTCGACCTCGGCCGCGTCGACCACGTACACCTTCGCGGCGCCGTAGCGGCCCAGCGTCTCGGTCGCCGCGTCGGCGCCCTTGCCCAGGAACACCGCCGACGGCTCGCCGATCCGCCGCGCGAGGGTCAGCAGTTCCAGCGTCGGCTTGCGTACCGCTCCGTCGACGTGGTCGACCAGAACGAGGATCTCACCCATGATGCGTCACTCCTTGTCCGGTGTGGCCCGGAAATCTCGAAAGGGAAGGTCCGGTGCAACCCGACTCAGATGAACTTCCGCGCCGCGAGGAACCCGGCCAACCGCACGCCGCCCTCGCCCTCGTCCGTGACGACCTCGCCCTTGGACCGCGGCGGACGCGCCGTCGCGGCGTCCACCACCGACCACGCCGCCGACAGGCCGACCAGGTCCGCGTCGACGCCCAGGTCGTCCAGGTCCTTCTCCTCCAGCGGCTTCTTCTTCGCGGCCATGATGCCCTTGAAGGAGGGGAACCGGGCCTCGCCCGTGCGGTCGGTCACCGAGATCACCGCCGGCAGGGACGCCTCGACCTGCTCGGTCGCGGTGTCGCCCTCGCGGCGGCCCTTCACCACACCGCCCTCGACCGCGACCTCGTCCAGGACCGTCACCTGCGGCACACCCAGGCGCTCGGCGAGCATCGCCGGGACCACGCCCATCGTCGCGTCCGTCGACGCCATGCCGCACACCACCAGGTCGAACCCGGCCTGCTCGATCGCCTTCGCGAGAATCAGCGACGTCCCCAGCGCGTCGGTGCCCGCGATGTCGTCGTCGTTGACGTGGATCGCCCTGTCACCGCCCATCGCCAAAGCCTTCCGCAAGGCCTCCTTGGCGTCGTCCGGCCCCACCGTGAGATACGTGATCTCCGCCTCGACACCCGACTCGACGATCCGCAGCGCCTGCTCGATCGCGTACTCGTCGAGCTCGGACAACAGCGAGTCCACCGACTCCCGGTCGGTCGTACCGTCCTCGTTGAACCCGCGGTCCGCGGTCGCGTCGGGCACATACTTCACGCAGACAACGATTTTCACAAAGCTCTCCTGTGGTCGTCCGAACGGGCGTGACGCAGCCTTTCGCGCCTGGTGCGCCGTCCTCTGCGGCATAGTCTAGATTAATTATCTATCTGATATAACCTAAGTAGATGTGATGTTGGGGCTTGTGTCGGCTCCGGACCGGGAGTGCTGTATGCGCATGTTGGAAGGCCGCGGTGCGGTGGTGACCGGCGCGGCCCAGGGGATCGGCTGGGAGATCGCCAGAGTCCTCGGCGACGCCGGGGCGTCGGTTTTGGTGGGCGACATCAACGGTGACGCCGCGAAGGACGCCGCGGCCCGCCTGCGCGAACACGGCGTGGCCGCCGATGCGTTGCGTTGCGACGTCACCGATCCCGGCGACGTCGAAGCCCTCATCGCCCATGGCACCGAGGTCTTCGGGCCGCTCGACGTCATGGTGAACAACGCGGGCATCACCCGGGACGCGACGATGCGCAAGATGCCGATCGAGGACTTCCGAACCGTGCTGGATGTTCACCTGACCGGCGCCTGGAACGGAACCCGGTACGCGGCGGAGGCCATGCGCGCGCACGGCCGCGGCAGCATCGTCAACATCTCCTCGATCTCCGGCAAGGTCGGCAACTTCGGGCAGACGAACTACAGCGCCGCCAAGGCCGGCATGGTCGGGTTGACCAAGGCCTCGGCCAAGGAACTGGCCAAAGCCGGAATACGCGTCAACGCCGTTCAGCCCGGATTGATCCGGACCGCGATGACCGAGGCCATGCCCGCGCACGCCTGGGAGGCCAAGATGGCCGAAATCCCGATGGGACGGGCCGGTGAGCCGGTGGAGGTCGCCAACGTCGTGCTGTTCCTGGCCTCCGACCTCGCGGGATACCTCACCGGTGCCGTGCTCGAGGTCACCGGCGGCCGGTACATGTGAGCCGGCTCCGCCGGGCCCCGTTTTCCCGAAGGCCGCGAAGCCCCGAAGTCCCGAAGCAGGAGTAGGAACCATGCGCGTGTTCACCAGTCTCGACGAGATCCGTGCGGCCCAGGGCAGCGTCCTGGGAACGAGCGACTGGCTGACGATCGACCAGGAGCGCATCGACCGCTTCGCCGACGCCACCGGCGACCACCAGTGGATCCACGTCGACCAAGAGCGTGCCACTCAGGGGCCGTTCGGCGCCACCATCGCGCACGGCTACCTGACGTTGTCGCTGCTGCCGTATTTCTCGGTGCAGAACTACCGCGTCGAAGGCGCCCGGATGTCGGTCAACTACGGCCTGGACAAAGTGCGCTTCGTCGCCCCCGTCAAGGTCGGCTCCCGGCTGCGCGGAGTCACCGAGCTGGCCCAGGTGACCGACGTGGACGGCGGCGCGCAGCTCCGCTTTCGCACCACCGTGGAACTCGACGGCTCCGAGCGGCCCGCCTGTGTGGCCGAGACGCTCAGCCGCCAGTACTTCTGACGCATCGAAACCCGAGGCCCGCGCGCTACGCCGCGAGGACGCTGCTCCACGACCGGGCCGTCCGCGCGGCCCACGAACGAACCGAAAGAGGTGGAACATGGCCGCCCAGCTGCGCGATGCCGTGATATGCGAACCGCTGCGCACACCGGTCGGTGGCTACGGCGGGGCCTTCCGTGAGGTGTCCGCGACCCAGTTGGCGGCCACCGTGATCCGGGCCCTGCTGGAGCGCACCGGGGTGCCCGCGCACGCCGTCGACGACGTCATGCTCGGCCAGTGCTACCCCAACGGGGAAGCACCCGCGATTGGCCGAGTCGCGGCACTCGACGCCGGCCTGCCCGTCGAGGTGCCCGGAATCCAGCTCGACCGCCGGTGCGGTTCCGGTCTGCAGGCGGTGATCAACGCCGCGATGCAGGTGCAGACCGGGGCGAGCGACCTTGTCGTCGCGGGCGGCGCGGAGTCGATGAGCCAGGCCGAGTTCTACACCACCGACGCACGGTGGGGAGTGCGCGGCAACGGCACCATGCTGCACGACCGCCTGGCCCGCGGGCGAGTCACGGCGGGCGGGGTCAACCACCCCGTGCCCGGCGGCATGCTGGAGACCGCGGAGAACCTGCGTCGCGAGTACGCGATTCCCCGCGCGGAGCAGGACGAACTCGCGCTGCGGTCGCACGAGAAGGCCGTCGCCGCGCAGCGGTCCGGCCGGTTCGCGGACGAGATCGTGCCGGTGACCGTACGCACCCGCAAGGGCGAGGTCGTCGTCGACACCGACGAGCACCCGAGGGCGGATTCGACCGCGGAGAAGCTGGCTCGTCTGCGGCCGGTGCTCGGCGCCCAGGACCCGGAGGCGACGGTCACCGCGGGCAACGCCAGCGGACAGAACGACGGCGCGGCGGCCTGCATCGTCACGTATCCGGAGCGGGCGGCCGAACTGGGGCTGCGACCGCTGGGCCGGCTGGTGTCCTGGGCGGTCGTGGGGGTGCCTCCCCGGACCATGGGCATCGGACCGGTTCCGGCGACCGAACGGGCGTTGTCCCGGGCCGGTCTGAAGCTCGCGGACATGGACCTCGTCGAGCTGAACGAGGCGTTCGCGGCCCAGGTGCTGGCCTGCACCCGGGAATGGGGTTTCACCGCGGCCGACTTCGAGCGCTTCAACGTCAACGGTTCGGGCATCTCGCTGGGGCATCCCGTCGGGGCGACCGGCGGAAGGATCCTGGCGACACTGCTGCGGGAGATGGACCGTCGTGAGGTGCGGTACGGCCTGGAGACGATGTGCCTGGGCGGAGGACAGGGGCTGAGCGCGGTGTTCGAGCGGGTCTCCTGATCGGTCGGGAAGCCCGTGCGGCGTTCCCCGTCGGACCGCTGTGGCGTCGCTCACGGCGTCCGACGCCGCGCTTGCCACCTGCTCCACGCAAAAGATGGATAGTCTCTATTAGCTGATCCAGTGAAATAGTTGTCCTGCATTCCGGTTGCCGGGTGTCGGTGTCTCGGCGTGATCGCCCGCGTTCCCCGCGGGCCGGTAGGGGAGGTGGACAGGTGGTGGACAACACTGCGGACGTACCGACCCACGGGACTTTGGGCGCACACGTCCGCGTACCCAAGATGGCGGAACTGGTGGCAGCGCAGCTTCGTCGCAAGATCGTGCGCGGCGAACTGGCCGGAGGACAGTCCCTCCCGGCCGAGACAACGCTGATGGAGGAGTTCGCGGTCTCCCGGCCGACGCTGCGTGAGGCGTTCCGGGTGCTGGAGTCGGAGGCGCTCATCAGCATCCGGCGCGGCGCGCGCGGGGGTGCCCGCGTCCAGGTCCCCGAGGGGGAGGTCGCGGCCCGGTACGCGGGTCTGGTGCTGGAGTACCGCGGTACGACGCTGCGGGACCTGTACGACGCGCGCACCCTCATCGAGGCGCCCTGCGCCGGCCTGCTCGCGCAGCGTGCCACCGACGACGACATCGCCCGGCTGCGGGCCGCGGTGGGCCACGCGGAGAGCCTGATGGACGATCCTTCGGCTTTCATCCGCGCCCACATGGAGTTCCACGCGCTGGTCGTGGACCTGTCCGGGAACGAGACCATGCGGGTGCTCAACGGGATGGTCCGGCACATCATCGACAAGGCCAACTGGTCGCACGTCGACCTGGACGCGGGGACCCCGGAGAACATCGAGGCGAACCACCACGGCTTCAAGGCGCATGTGAAGCTGGTCGAGTTGGTCGCCGCCGGTGAGCACGAGGCGGCCGAGGCGCTGTGGCGCTACCACTTGCAGGAGGCCGAGAAGTACCTCCTGCGTGACAACTCGATGGCGACCGTGCTCGACCTTCTCGGCTGAGCACACGACACGTCGGCCCGTTTCCGCAGGACGCTCCCGCCCGCGGAAACGGGCCGACGTGTTGCTCCGTCCGTCACACGCCGTCCGTCACACGCCGATGCGCCGCGCGAGGAGTGCGCGATGGTAGGCGGAGTCGCCGAGCAGGATCTGCGAGGTCTTCGCCCGCTTGAAGTACAGGTGTGCCGGGTGCTCCCAGGTGAACCCGATCCCGCCGTGGACCTGGATGTTCTCCTCGGTGGCCTTGACGCACGCGTCCGAGCAGAAGGCCTTGGCCAGGCTCGCGACAGCGGGCAGCTCCGCACTGTCGCGGTCCGCGGCAAGCAGGGCGTAGTACGCCGCCGCGCGGGCCGACTCCACTTCCACCAACACGTCCGCCAAGAGATGCTTGACGGCCTGGAACGAGCCGATCGTGCGGCCGAATTGGCGGCGCACCTTGGCGTAGTCGACCGCCATCTCCAACGCCCGTTCGGCCACACCGACTTGCTCCGCCGCCAATGCCGCCGCCGCCCGGTCCAACACGGCCGTCACGAGGTCCCAGGCGTCACCTCGGACGCGCAGCCGCCGCGCGGGAACGTCGGCGTACTCCAGCCGGGCCTGCCGCCGCGTCTGGTCCATGGTCGGGAGCGGGGTGCGCGTCAGGCCGGGGGCGTCGCCGTCCACCTCGAACACGCCGATGCCCTCCGCCGTGCGGGCCACCGTCAGCACCACGTCCGCGGTCGCGCCGTCCAGGACGAAGGTCTTGTGCCCGGTGAGGGCCCAGGCGTCGCCGTGCGGACGGGCCGTCAGGGTCACGCCTTCGGGGTCCCAGCGCGCCGAGCCCTCGGTGAGGGCCAGCGTCCCGACGAGTTCACCGCCCGCGAGGCCGGGAAGCCGTCGGGTACGGGCGTCCTCGTCGTCGGAGAGCAGGAGAGTCGTCGTCGCGAGCACCGCCGAGGCGAGGAAGGGTGTGCACACGAGCGCGCGGCCCATTTCCTCCAGTACGAGTCCGACCTCGACGAGACCGGCGCCCGCTCCGCCGTACTGCTCGGGAACCGCCAAGCCCTGAAGCTCTGTTTCCCTTCCCATCCGCCGCCACAGCGCGCGGTCGAACCCGTCCTCGGTGGCCATGGTGCGCCGCACCTCGGTCTCCGGCGACACCTCGCCGAGGAAGGCGCGTACGGTGCGCCGTAGTTCCTCTTGGGCGTCGTCGAACGCGAAGTCCATCTCCTTGCTCCGTTTCTCCGCGAAGGTCCGCCGACACAAGGGTCAGCGGTCCGCGATGATCTTCTCGACGATCGCGATGTGCTCGGGGGAGTGCATACTCTCCCGTTCGGCGGTCAGCGCGACCTCCATGACGTTCGCCATGGCTTGCTCCAGGTGGAGGTTCACCGCGCGCTTGGTGTCACGCAGTGCCTGCACGGGCAGCTTTGCGAGGCGGTCGACGAGGTCGAACGCCTCGTCCAGCAGCTTGTCGCGGGGCACCACGGTGTTGGCCAGGCCGAGCCGGACGGCGTCCTCGGCGCCCACCCGCTGTCCGAGGAACAGCATCTCCTTGGCCTTGGCCGGCCCGATGATCAGGGGCAGGATGAGCGGGCCGCCGTCGCCGGGGACCAGTCCCACCTGGAGGTGCGGGTCGGCGAGGTAGGCGCCCTCGGCGATCAGGATGAGGTCGCTCAGCAGCGCCAGGCTGCATCCGAGGCCCACGGCGGGGCCGTTGACCGCGGCGATGACCGGCACCGGGCAGCGCACCATGCCGGTCATGATGCGGCGGGCCTCGACCACGTTCTGGTGCCGGAACGCCGGATCGCGCTGCACCCGGGTCATGACCTCGAAGTTCCCGCCGGCGCTGAAGGCCCGGCCGCGCCCGGTGAGCACGACGGCGCGGGCGTCGTGGTCGGCGGCGACGCGGTCCCATACCTCGGCGAGCGCCGTGTGGAGGCTCTCGCTCGTGGAGTTGAGCTGCTCGGGGCGGTTGAGCTCGACCAGCCGGGTCGACCCGTGCGCGCTCACCACCAGTTCCGAGGACAGGTCGTACATCGGTGCCTCCGGGAGGGGTTGGTTGCCCATAGAAAAGGCATCATAGTTTAATGGTCTAACGGAATATAAGGTCTGGTCGGCACAGTGCGACCGGCCCCGGACTGTCGCGGAGGAGTGTGGATGGCTGGGATCATCGCCTACGGCGCGTACCTGCCGTATCACCGGCTGGAACGCGCGGATATCTCGGCGGCGTTGGGTACAGGCGGCGGCAAGGGCGCACGTACGGTCGCGTCCTACGACGAGGACAGTACCTCCATGGGCGTGGAGGCCGCCCGCATCGCGGTGGACGCCCCGGCGATACGCGAGCGCGTCGACCAGCTCTACCTGGCCACCGCCACCCCGGCCTACCTGGACAAGACCAACGCGACCGCCGTGCACGCCGCGCTCGCGCTCGACCCGCACGTGCTCGCCGTCGACATGGTCGGCTCGGTGCGCTCCGGCGCCGGGGCCCTGATCACCGCTGCCCGTGCCGCCGGACCCACCTTGGCGGTGCTGTCGGACATCCGCACCGGATTGCCGGGCGGGGCGGACGAGCGTGACGGCGGCGACGGCGCGGCGGCGTTCGTCTTCGGCGCGCATCACGAGGACACTCCGGTACTCGCCGAAGTCCTGGCCCAGGACACCATCAGCGACGAAGTCCTCGACCGATGGCGGCTGCCGGGGGCCAACGCGTCCCGGGTATGGGAAGAGCGCTTCGGCGAGGAGGTGTACGTACCCGCCGCGACCGAGGCTCTGGCCGGCGCCCTCGAATCGACCGGCCTTACCGCCGACCGGATCGACCACCTCGTCGTCGCGGGCCTGCACGGGCGCGCCTGCCGCGCCGTCGGCAAGGCCGCGGGCGTCCGACCGGAGGCCGTCGTCCCCGATCTCGCGGACAAGATCGGCAACGCCGGCACGGCCCAGCCCGGAATTCTGCTCGCCGACGTCCTCGACCGATGCCGCCCCGGCGAGACCATCGCCCTGGTGGTTCTGGGGGACGGGGCGGCCGTCTTGGTGCTGCGCGCTACCGAGGCCCTGCCCGCCCGTCGTCCACCACGCCCCGTCGCGGCACAGATCGCCGCACACGGCCCCGCCCTGAAGTACGCCACCTACCTGACCTGGCGGGGGCTGCTGGACCGCGAGCCGCCCCGCCGCCCCGACCCCGAACCGCCGTACGCGCCGCCCTCGCACCGGCGCATCGGCTGGAAGTACGCCCTGGTCGCATCCCGCTGCACCGCCTGCGGCACGCGCCAGATGCCGCCCGGTCGGGTCTGCGTGGCCTGCCGGAGCGTCGACGCCACGACCGACGAGCCGGTCGCGAACGTCCAGGGCACGGTGGCCAACTCCACCGTCGACCGGCTGGCCTTCACCCCCAGTCCGCCCATGCTCGTGGTTGTCGTGGACTTCGACGGCGGCGGCCGGCTGCGCTGCCAACTGACCGACGCGCACGAGGCGGACACCGCGGTCGGCACCCGGGTGGAGATGACGTTCCGCCGCACACTCACCGCCAACGGCGTCCACAACTACTTCTGGAAGGCGCGGCCGGTACGCACCGCCGTACCGGACCAGGCCTGACCCGTCGGGAGGGAACAACATGGGATCACACGGGATTCGCGACCGCGTGGCCATCGTCGGCATGGGGTGCACGCGGTTCGGTGAGCATTGGGACAAGTCGGTGGACGACCTGCTGGTCGAGTCCACCACGGCGGCCGTCGCCTCCGCCGGGATCGCACTCGACGACGTGGACGCCTTCTGGCTCGGCACGCAGGGGTCGGGCGGCTCGGGCCTGACCCTCAGCAGGCCACTGCGCCTGCCGTACAAGCCGGTCACCCGGCTGGAGAACATGTGCGCGACGGGCTCGGAGTCGCTGCGCAACGCGTGTTACGCGGTGGCCTCGGGTGCCTATGACGTGGCGATGGCGGTCGGTGTCGAGAAGCTGAAGGACTCCGGCTTCTCGGGGCTGTCCAGCACCCTTGTGCCGGGGGCGGGCGACGACGGACGCGGCGAGACCAGTCCTCCGGCGAACTTCAGCTTGTTGGCTCCGGCGTATGCGGAGCGGTATGGGGTGGATCGGGACGAGCTGAAGGATGTGTTGGCGCGGATCGCGTGGAAGAACCATGTGAATGGTGCGCGGAATTCGCGGGCGCAGTTCCGCAGGGAGGTGCCGGTCGAGCGGATCAAGGCGGCTCCTGTGGTGGCGGGGATGCTGGGGGTGTTCGACTGCTCGGGGGTGTCGGACGGTTCGGCGGCGGCGGTGGTCGTGCGTGCCGAGGACGCGTACCGGTACACCGACCGGCCGATCTTCGTCAAAGCTCTCTCCTTCGTCGCGGGACCGGCCCGGGGACTGGCCCACCCCGACTACGACTTCACGACGTTCCCCGAGGTCGTCGCGTCGGCGGAGGACGCGTATCGGCAGGCGGGGGTGACGGATCCGCGTGCGGAGATCGCGATGGCGGAGGTGCACGACTGCTTCACCCCGACGGAGCTGGTGCTGATGGAGGACCTGGGGTTCTCCCGGCGCGGTGAGGCGTGGAAGGACGTTCAGGCGGGGGTGTTCGACCTGGACGGCGAACTGCCGGTGAACCCCGACGGGGGTTTGAAGGCGTTCGGGCATCCGATCGGCGCGTCGGGGCTGCGGATGATGTTCGAGGCCTGGCTCCAACTGCGCGGCGAGGCCCCGCCCGAGCGGCGCATCTCCTCCCTCGCGGAAGGCCGCAAACTCGCCCTCACCCACAACCTCGGCGGCGGACCGGGCGACTGCGTGTCCTTCGTCTCCCTCGTCGGGAAGGAACTCCATGGCTGAGCAGGACTTCGACAAGCGCCATGAGACGGTGCTGACCGACCTCACCGACCGCGTGCTGACCGTCACCCTCAACCGCCCTGACCGGCTCAACGCCTTCAATCCGCAGGTCATGGCCGATCTGCTGGACGTGCTGGACCGTGCCGACGCCGACGACGAGGTACGCGTGGTCATCGTGACGGGAGCCGGGCGCGGCTTCTGCGCGGGCGCCGACGTCAGCGCCGGCGGCGGGTCGTTCGACCACCGCAAGGCCGGCGCCTGGCACCGGGACACCGGCGGACGGGTGGCACTGCGCCTGTACGCGTGCGCCAAGCCGGTCATCGCCGCGATCAACGGCGCGGCGGTGGGCGTCGGCGCGAGCATGACGCTGCCGATGGACATCCGGCTGGCGTCCACGACCGCCAAGTTCGGCTTTGTCTTCGCGCGTCGCGGCATCGTCCCGGAGTCGGCGGCCGGATGGTTCCTGCCCCGCGCGGTCGGCATGCAGCGGGCGATGGAATGGGTGGCCACCGGCAGGGTCTTCGGTGCCGACGAGGCCCTTGCGGCGGGCCTGGTTCGCTCGGTGCACGAACCGGACGAACTGCTTCCGGCCGCACGGGAGATAGCCCGGGAGATCGTCGAGAACACCGCGCCGGTCTCCGTCGCCCTCTCCCGCCAGATGATGTGGCGGATGCTGGGCGAACCCCACCCCATGACCGCGCACCGGCTCGACTCGCGCATCATGAGCCAGATCGGCGGCGGACCCGACCCCACCGAGGGCATCGAGTCCTTCCTCGCCAAGCGCCCGCCCAAGTTCCCCGGCCGGGTCAGCACGGATATGCCGGAGATCTACCCGTGGTGGCGCGAGGAGGAGTTCCGTCCGCTGGATGAAGACCTGCCCGACCCCCGGTGAGCCGCCCACCCGTCGGCCGCGACGCCGCCCGCCCCTCCACCACCGGTGACCACCGGCGTCCCGATCCGGCGGCGCGGGAACGCACACGCCCGACGTTGCTGCTCGCCGTGCTGCTGTTCGTGGGCATGGTCGTCGCCATGGTCAGCACCCTGGGCACGCTGCTCATCCCGGTGATCGCCGGGGACTACGGGGTCGCTCCCGCGACCGCGCAATGGGTGCTGACCGCGACCCTGCTCGCGGGCGCGGTGGCCACCCCCGTTCTCGGACGGCTCGGCGACGGGTGCCTGCGCAAGCCCGTCCTGATCGCGGGGCTGGCCGCGGTCGCCGCCGGATCCGTCCTCGCGGCGACGGCAGGGCCCTTCTGGCAGCTCCTCCTCGGCCGCGGCTTGATGGGCGTGGGCATGGGACTGATGCCGCTGACCATCGCGGTGGCACGGGAGTACCTGCCGCCGCACCGCCTGCGATCCGCGGTGGCCGCGCTGTCGGTGACGGTCGCCACCGGAGCCGGGATCGGTTACCCGGTCACCGGACTCCTCACCGACCACGTGCACTATCGCGCCGGCTTCTGGCTCGCGGCCGCACTTGCGGCGCTGGCGATGGCCGCCGCGATGCTGGTGGTTCCCCCGGCGGAACGCGGGCGGGGCCGCGGGGGACGTGACCCGGCCGGGACGTTCCTCCTCGGCGCGGCGCTGGTGGCCCTCCTGCTCGCGCTCAGCCGCGCGGACGCCTGGGGCTGGACGTCGCCTCGCGTGGCGGCGCTGCTGGCGGTGGCCGTGGTGGCGGCGGTCGCCTGGTGCTGTGTGGAACTGCGCGTCAGCAGGCCGCTGATCGACCTGCGCTACCTCGCGCTGCGCCCGGTCTGGGTGGCCGACGTGTGCGGCATGATCATGGGATTCGGCATGTATGGGTTGTCGATGCTGGTCATCCTGCTCGCGCAGACTCCGCGCGGCACGGGCGCCGGACTGGGTGCCGGGGCCGCGATCACCGGCCTTGTGCTGCTGCCGCAGTCGATCGGGACGTTGATCGCCCAAACGCTGCTCACCAGGGCGCGGGGCCGTATTGGGTCGCGCGCGGCACTCGTGGTCGGATCGGTGACGGCGACCTGCGCGGCCGTGCTCCTCGGTCTGCGGCACGGACACCTCGCCGAACTGGCGCTGGGCATGACCGTCGTGGGCATCGCGCTCGGGACCACCTTCGCCGCGATGGCGGCGTTGATCGTCACCGCGGTGCCGACGGGGGAAACGGGGAGTGCGACGAGCCTCAACCAGGTGGCGCGCACGGTGGGGGGCGCGGTGGGCAGCGCCGTGATGGTCGCGCTGCTCACCGCGCGATCCGGGCCCGGCCACGTCTTCGACGACAGCGGATTCCGGCTGTGCTTCGCCGTGCAGGCGGGCGTGTTCGCGTTGTCCGCGGCCACGGCGCTGTGTCTGCCCCGCGACGCGGACACCAGGCGTGCCGTGCCCGGGCCGAAGCGGTTCCCGGGGAGGCGATCCGCCGGAAAAGACAGCGCGACCTGATGACTTAAATCAATAAAATAGTTACCCTATTTAGCGAACCGCGTGCCCGCATGTGCCGCCTCGGTCGGCGGCGCCCGTCCGCATGGCAGAAGGAGTGTCAGTGATCTCGACCCGTCGCTTCACCTTCGGTGACATCATCCGGGAGCACCGCCGGTCCTACCCGGAGGGTGTCTCCCTGGTCGACTCGGGGGTACGGCTGACCTGGCCCGAGCTCGACACCCGGTCCAACCGCTT
This sequence comes from Yinghuangia sp. ASG 101, assembly GCF_021165735.1. Lineage (GTDB taxonomy): Bacteria > Actinomycetota > Actinomycetes > Streptomycetales > Streptomycetaceae > Yinghuangia. The sequence continues at coordinate 7,302,465 of NZ_CP088911.1, forward strand.
GGCGAACGCGCTCAGCGCGGCCGGTGTGGGGGCGGGCGACCGCATCCTGTGGCTCGGCCAGAACTCGTTCCGCGTCTACGAACTGCTCGCCGCCGCCGCCAAGATCGGTGCGATGGTGTGTCCCGGGTACTGGCGCTGGGCCGCGCCCGAGATGGCGTTTGCCGTGCGGGACCTCGAACCGCGCGTCGTGGTGTGGCAACAGGAGGAGATCGGCGAGACGATCGCCAAGGCGCGGGCCGAACTGGGCGACGGCGGCTCCGCGCTCTGGCTGCGGCACGACACCGACGCAGGCGAGTGCTACGAGTCGTTCCTCGCCTCCGGCTCCGCGGACGACCCAGGCGTCGACGTGGACCCCGACTCCGCACTCATGGTGATCTACACCGCCGCCATCACCGGGAACCAGTGCGGCTCGATGCTCTCGCACCGCAACCTCATCGCCATGGGCGCGAACGCCGCCTGGATGGGCGACATCGACAACACGATGTCCTTCCTCAACGCCGGGCCGATGTTCCACATCGGGAACTACCAGGTCTGGGGAATGCCCGTGTTCCTCCACGGCGGCAAGAACGTCGTGGTCCGCCGCGTCGTCGCGGAGGAGCTGCTGCCCCTGCTGGCCGAGGAGCGCTGCACCCACGCGTACCTCATGCCGCCCACGATCATGCAGCTCGTCGAGCTGAACAAGCACGCGGGGCACGACCTTTCCGCGCTGCGGGCAACGGTCGCGCCGCACCTGTGGGAGGGCATGGTCGCCGAGGACACCAGCAGGTTCAGCCGCAACGGCGGCGGCATCGGCCGGGTTTACGGCCAGACCGAGCTGACCGGGCTGCCGGTGACCGGGGGCTTCGGCGGCAGCGGCGGCACCGGCAACGTCGGCCGACCCGGCCCCTTCGCCGCGGTGCGCATTCTGGACGGCGACGGCCGCGAATGCGAGGTCGGTGAGGCGGGGGAGATCTGCGTACGCGGAGATCTTGTCCACCTGGGCTACTGGAACCGGCCCGAGATCAACGCGGAACGCTTCCGCTTCGGCTGGTGGCACACCACCGACCTGGGCCGCCGCGAGGCCGACGGCACCCTCAGCTTCCTGGGCACCACCACGCGCATGCTCAAGTCCGCCGCGGAGAACATCTTCCCCGCCGAGGTCGAGAACTGCCTGGAGGCACACCCCGCGGTGCGGGAGGCCGCGGTCATCGGGGTCCCGAACGAGCACTGGGCGCAGGACGTGAAGGCCGTCGTGGTGCTGCACGGGGGGCGCGAGGCGGGCGCCGACGAGCTGATCGAGCACTGCCGCGAGCGCATCGCCTCGTACAAGAAGCCCAAGACGGTGGAGTTCGTGGACGCGCTCCCGCGTACCTCGGCCGGCACCAAGGACTACGAGGCGTTGGACACCCGCTTCGGTGGCGGCGGCTACCCCGGCGGCGAAACCCTCGGGGCCGGACGATGAGCCGCGCGCGACAGCACAGAGGACCAGGACAACGGAAGGCAGCCGCATGAAGCCACGTCAGGCCGTCATCGTGGGCATTCACGCCACGAAGCAGGCGCTGTCGCTTCCCGACCGCACGGCCATGGACCTGGCCTTGGAGGCGGTCCGCGGAGCGGTGGCGGACGCCGGTCTCACCACGGCGGACATCGACGGGGCGCAACTCGACTGGCCGGGACCGGGCGGGGTGGTGGACGAAGGCAGCTCGTGGGCCCGCCTGTTCGGGCATCCGCTGCGCTGGACCAGCGACTCGATGCTCGACAACGCCGGCTCCCGAGGACTGCTCAAGGCCGCCGCCGCGGTCACCGCCGGATACGCCGACACGGTCGTCGTCGGCGGCTGCAAGCTGGTCTCGCGGGGACCGGACAACGCGCCCGTGGGGGCCGGCACACCGCTGGAGTTCACCGATGTGTGGGGTTCCTACGTCGTGGCGCAGTTCGCCCTCGTCGCCGCCCGGCACATGCACAAGTACGGCACGACGCCGCGTCAGCTCGCCCAGGTCGCGGCGACCATCCGCAACAACGGGTCGGCCAACCCCGAGGCGATGATGTACGGCAAGGGCCCGTACACCCCCGAGGACGTCCTGGCCTCCCGGCTCGTCGCCACGCCGTTCCACCTGCTCGACTGCTGCATCGTCGGCGAGGGCGGCGCGGCGTTCGTCGTCACCACGGCCGAGCGCGCGCGGGACCTGCCGCACCCACCCGTCGCCGTGCTGGGCGGTGCCATGGAGTACCACCAGGCGGCGTACGCCAACCCGGCGCTGTACCGGCAGGTGGGCCAAATCGGGCGGGACGCCTCCGCCCGCGCCTACGCCATGGCCGAGGTGACGGCCCAGGATGTGGACGTCTTCTCGCTGTACGACCCGAACTCCTTCGAGGTGATCCGCCAACTCGAGGCATTGGGCGTATGCGCCGAGGGCGAGGGCGGGCCGCTGGTGGAGAGCGGTGCGATCGCGCTGGACGGCAAGCACCCCGTGAACCCGGACGGGGGCTGCCTGTCCTACGCGTGGAACGGCACGCAGCAGATGACGCTCAAGGTCGTCGAGGCGGTACGGCAGCTGCGCGGAACCGCCGTGCACCAGATCCCGGACGTGAGGCTCGCCGTGGTGGGCAACGCCGGCTCGGGAGCGCAGCACTACGAGATGTCCGTGCTGGGGAGGAACTGATGAGCCGTCCGGTGCCCGTGCCCACCTCGCTGAGCCGTCCCTTCTGGGAGGGCACCCGCCGGGGCGAGCTGCTGATCCCGTGCTGTACGGCCTGCGGGGAACGCTTTTTCGTCCCCGAACCCGCTTGTCCGGCCTGCATGTCGCAAGAGTGGACGTACCGTCCCAGCACCGGGCGGGGCACGGTCTACTCCGTGACCGTGGTGCACCGTGCGCCGGGCCCCGGCTTCGACGCGCCCTTCGCCCTCGCGGTGATCGACCTGGACGACGGTTCCACCATGCTCTCCCATGTCGTCGGCTCCGCACCGGAGGACGTGGTGATCGGCATGCGGGTGCGTGTGGACTTCCGCGCGTACACCGACGAGATCACCCTGCCGTACTTCGTGGCGGAGGCGTAGCCGCGCCTGCCGGGCATCGCAGATAGCTATCTTCGATGAATTATTGAACTGTATAGTGGGGTCATGGTCCGATCGGGGACCTGACGCCTGGAGGAAACACATGAAGTTGCGGGGCAGGGTGGCACTGGTCACCGGTGCGGGACGCGGCATCGGTGCGGCCATCGCCGGCGCGCTCGCCGCCGAGGGAGCGGCCGTGGCCGTGTGCGACGTCGACGCCACCGCGGCGGCCAAGACCGCCGCCGAGCTGTCCGAGCGCCACGGAGTGCGGTCGGTCGGCGTCGCCGCGGACATCGCCGACAGCGCCGCCGTACGCTCGGCACTGGAGCTCGTCGCGCGCGACCTCGGCCCCGTCGACGTCCTGGTCAACAACGCGGCGGTCGACGTGATCAAGCGGTTCGTCGACAGCACCGAGGACGAGTGGGACCGCATCATCACGGTCAACCTCAAGGGCACCATCACCGTGACCCGTGCGGTCCTCGACCAGATGATCGAGCGCGACCGCGGCGCGATCATCCACATCGCCTCCGACGCGGGCCGCGTGGGTTCCTCGGGCGAAGTGGTCTACTCCGCCACCAAGGGCGGCGTGATCGCCTTCGGCAAGGCGCTCGCCCGCGAGGTGGCACGCCACAACATCACCGTGAACACCGTGTGCCCCGGCCCGACCGACACCGCCCTGCTCGGGCAGGTGGCCGAGTACAGCCAGAAGATGTACGACGCCACGATCCGCGCGATCCCGCTGCGCCGACCCGCCGAGCCGGCCGAGATCGCCGGAGTGGTCGCGTTCCTGGCCTCGGACGAGGCCGCCTACATGACCGGCCAGACGCTGTCCGTCAGCGGCGGCCTGACGATGGTGTGAGGCGACTCCGGTGACCGACGCTTCCACTTCCGCCGCAACACCCGCGCTCACCAGCGAGATACGCGACCGTGTCGCGGTGCTCACCCTCAACCGGCCGGACAAGCTCAATGCCATCGGCGCGCCCGTACTGGACGCGCTGGAGGCCGAACTCGACCGGCTGCGCGACGACGACCGGGTCCGGGCACTGGTGATCGCCGGGGCCGGCCGGGCCTTCTCCGCCGGCGCCGACCTCGACGAGATCGACCGCTGCACGGGCCCGTACGACTTCCGGGCCTTCGTCCACCGGATGACCGATGTCTACGACCAGGTCCAGGAGTTCCCCAAGCCGTCCGTGGCCGCCATCCACGGTTTCGCCTTCGGGGGCGGGCTCGAACTGTCGCTCGCGTGCGACCTTCGGGTGGCAGGACGAGGCGCCCGGCTGGGAGTGCCCGAGATGAAGCTCGGCGTCCTTCCCGGAGCGGCGGGGACGCAGCGCCTGCCGCGCCTCATCCCACCGGGCATCGCCAAGCAGATGATCCTCACCGGCGAACCGCTCGGCGCGGAACGGGCGCACGCCGTCGGCCTGGTCAACGCACTCGCCCCCGACGACAACGTGTTGGCCGCGGCACGCGAACTCGCCGGCCTGCTGGCCGCGGGCGCGCCCCGCGCACTCGCGGCGGGCAAGCAACTCGTCGACCGCGGACCGGGAATGGACCTGGCCGCCGGGATCGCCTACGAACGCGAGACGGTGTCGGTGCTGTTCTCCACCCAGGACCGCGAGGAAGGGCTGAAGGCCTTCAAGGAGCGGCGCCCACCGCGATTCACCGGCCGGTGACCGCCCGCACGGTGTGACCGCGAGCCGCACGCCTCAGCCCAACACAGCCCAACACAGCCCAACACAGCCCAACACAGCCCAACATCGGTGTCAGCACAGGGGATCACGCCCCGTTGGTCCCGAAGGGACACGCATGGAACTCACCTTCACCGACGAGCAGGAAGAACTGCGCAAGACCGTACGCGCCTTCTTCGCCAGGCACGCCACCGAGGCCGACGTGCGCCGCCTCGCCGCCGACGACCTCGGCCACGACCCCGCCGTCTGGCGCCGCATGGGTGAGGAGCTGGGCCTTCAGGGCCTGGCCGTTCCCGAGGAGTACGGAGGCGCGGGCTTCGGCTACGTCGAGTTGGGGATCGTCTGCGAGGAGGCCGGCCGGGCACTCCTGTGCGGACCGTACTTCGCCTCCGTGGCCTTGGGCGCCGAAGCCCTGATCCGCGCCGGCGACGACCAGGCCGCGCGAGACCTGCTCCCCGGCATCAGCGTCGGCACCACCATCGCCACCCTGGCCCTCACCGAGGACGAGGGCCGCTGGGACGAGGCCGGCGTCCGGATGGCCGCCACCCTCTCCGGCGACACCTGGACTCTCACCGGAACGAAGACATACGTCCCCGACGGCCACATCGCCGACCTGCTGCTCGTCGCGGCCCGCACCGACACCGGGATCAGTCTGTTCGCCGTCGAGGCCGAGGCCGAGGCCGAGGCCGGGGCCGGCGCCGGGGCCGGGGGCGTCACGCGCACACTGCTGCCGGCCCTGGACCAGACCCGCAGGCAAGCGCGCGTCGACTTCGACGGAGCCCGCGCCCGGCTCATCGGCCGCGAGGGCGCGGCCTGGCCGGTGATCGAAGGCACCCTCGCCACCGCGGCGATCCTGCTCGCCGCGGAACAGGTCGGCGGTGCCTCCGCCGCCCTGGACGCCGCCGTCGAGTACGCCAAGGTCAGGGTGCAATACGGCCGGGCGATCGGTTCCTTCCAAGGCGTCAAGCACCGGTGCGCGGACATGCTCACCGCGATCGAGTCGGCCCGTTCGGCGGCGTACGGCGGCCTGTGGGCGCTCGCGTCGGGCAACGCGGCCGAGCTGGGCGTCGCGGCGGCGCTCGCCAAGGTCTCCTGCTCCGAGACCTTCACCGAGGTGGCGGGCGGCAACATCCAGGTGCACGGGGCGATCGGCTTCACCTGGGAGCACCCGGCACACCTGTACTTCAAGCGCGCCAAGAGTTCCGAGGTGCTGCTCGGCACACCGGCGTACCACCGGGAGCTGTTGGCCGCCGGGCTCGGATTCTGATCCCGTCCGGCGGACAGTCGGCAGCGGACGGCGCGCAGTGCACGACGCGACACGAGAGGCGACGCAAACGATGGAGCTGGACTTCGGATCGGCGGTGGCCGACTTCCGCGACGAAGTACGTACCTGGCTGGACGAGCACCTGGTCGGCGAGTTCGCCGAACACCGCGGTGTGGGCGGTCCCACCGACGGCGAGGCATGGGACATCAGGCTGGCCTGGGACCGTGAGCTGGCCTCAGGCGGTTGGCTGGGCATCGGCTGGCCCAAGGAGTACGGCGGGCGCGGTCTGGGCTTGCTGGAGGAGATCGTCTTCGAATACGAGTACGCCCGCTCGGGAGCGCCGTACCGGGCGACCGGCAACGCCCTGGACCTGCTCGGCCCCATGCTCGTGGCGATGGGCAGCGAGGCCCAGAAACAGCGGTTCCTGCCGCGCATCCTGGCCGTCGAGGAGCTGTGGGGCCAGGGGTTCAGCGAACCCGGCGCGGGCTCCGACCTGGCATCCGTGCGTACCCGTGCCGAACTCGACGGCGACGCGTGGGTCATCAACGGGCAGAAGGTGTGGACCACGTTCGGCATGCACGCGCACTGGCTGTACGTGCTCGCCCGGACCGAACCCGGATCGCGGCGGCACAAGGGGCTGAGCATGCTGCTCGTCCCCACCGATCAGCCCGGTGTGGAGATCCGCCCCATCCGCAGCCTCGCGGGGCAGGACGAATTCGCCGAGGTGTTCTTCACCGACGCGCGGACCTCGGTGGATCTCGTCGTGGGTGAGGTGGGCCAGGGCTGGCGCACCGCGATGGGCACCCTGGGCATCGAACGCGGGTCCACGCTGCTGCCGCTGCAGCTCACCTTCGAGCGCGAGATGGACGCGTTGCTCCGCCAGGCCCGGGAACAGGGAGCCCTCACCGACCCGATGCTGCGCCGGCGCATCCTGGACGCCTGGATGTCGGTGCGCATCATGCGGACCACGAACCTGCGTACGGTCGCCGAGCTGCTGGGCGGGCGCACTCCCGGCGCGCAGGCCACCACGGCGAAGCTGTACGCGTCGACGAACCACCAGCGCATGGGCCACCTGGCGATGGAAATCGCCGGTGCGGCCGGGCAGTTGGTCCAAGACGGGTACGGACTCGACACTCGCCAGCGGTCGTTCCTGATCTCGCTCGCCGAGACGATCTACGGCGGGGCGAGCGAGATTCAGCGGAACATCATCGGCGAGCAGGTCCTCGGGCTCCCCAAGGACCCGCGGCCGGCGTGACCCCGCGCGAGCATGCTCCCGTGCGAGGAGGCCGCGTCGCGCATGCCGGGTCGGTCGGTGCGCGCGGGCGGTGTCCGTCGCCGTTCCCGGGGCGTCCGGTCCCGGAAGCGTGCGCGCGGGTCACACGTGGATCAGCCGAGCAGGTCGAGCACCGTCTTGGCGTCGGCGGCGTTGACGACATCGTCGGTGGCGGTGATGTGGCGGTGGAACAGCTTCTGGGCTTCGTCTCCCTTGCCGGCCTCGATCAGGTCGACCAGCTTGGCGTGGGCGCGGTGGCCCTTGCGCGCCTGGGCCGCGTGCTCGGGATCGGCGCCGTCCGTGGCGACGTGCGAGGCGTTGGCGCGGTCGACGATGTAGCGCAGGATGCCCGTGAGAAGGATGAGGGATTGGTTGCCGGTGAGCTCCACAAGCAGCGCGTGGAACGCGTCCTGCGCGTCGACCAGGGCCATCGGGTCGTCGAGCGCGGCCTGCTCGGCCTCCACCGCGGCGCGCAGTCGACGGATGTCGGCGGCGGTGTGCTTCTGGGCGAGCATCCGGGCGCAGGCCGGTTCGATGACGGCGCTGGCGCGGTACAGGTCACCCAGCGTGGCGTCCCGATATTCGAGGATCAACCCGGCGTAGCGAGCCGCCACTTCGAGGTCGGGGGCGTTGACTCGCGCGCCGCCGTGCACCCCGCGCCGCACGTCGATCAGGGCTTCCGATTCGAGGACGCGGAACGCCTCGCGCAGGGTCGGGCGGGATACGCCGAACTGCTCCATCAGCGAAGACTCGGATGGCAGCGCGTCGCCCGGGGAGAGCTCGCCGCGGATGATCAGGCGCCGCAGGGAGGCCGCGACGAGTTCGGCCGTCTTGGGGACGCGCACCTGCCGCCCCACCCGGGCGCGGCCCGGTGCGGGCAAGTCCGCGATCGGCTTGGCGGATCGGGCTGGCTCGGCCACGGTCGATAGCTCCCCACAGAGGCGGCTGCCTGTCGACGCAGGCGACCGGGGCCCGGTGCCCGGTGCCCCGTGCGTCGCATATGTCGTTTCAGGCAAATGATTTGTCCTAGCACATCCAGCATATCAGGGAGCCGGTTCCCGGAGATTCAGGCCTGCTGTTCGGACGCGTGATGTGGCGTCGTCGCGAACGCTGCCTGCGCGCGGTCCCGGGGCGCGCGGGTCCGCCGCCGGGCGGGTCGGCTGTGCCGCACCGCCGTGCGAAGTGCCGTGAAAACAATCCGGCCTCTAGACTTAACTATCTAACTGATTTAGTTTTACCTTGGGCTTCGCAAAGACGCTCGGGCTCCGCCCCGTCGTCCCCGGCGGTCCGTGCCTTGTGACGACTGCGGCGGCGACAGCCTCACCCCTGCCCCCCAATCGTCGTCACACCACTCGTCACCACTTCGACAAGGAGGCGCCATGTCTGGCCGGAGATACTTCGAGCCGGAAGTGGAGTTGATGCCCCGCCGGGAGATCCAGGCGCACCAGGAGCGTCGCATCCTCGAACTCCTGCCCCGGGCCTACGAGAACTCGCCGTTCTACCGGGAACTTTGGGACGCGCACGGCGTGCGTCCCCGGGACATCGGCTCACTGGACGACTTCCGCGCCCGCATTCCCTTCATCGACAAGGACATGATCCGGGAATTCCGGGCACGCCGCGGCGACTCCTTCGGCGGAATGCTGTGCGTTCCCCGGGAACAGCTGACGTCCATCACCTCCAGTTCGGGCACGACCGGCGATCCGGAGTTCTTCGCCGAGGTGTGGGGGGACGCGCCGCCTTTGGTGACCGCTCAACTTCGGGACCTGTGGGAGATCGGTGTCCGCCCCGGAGACCGGGTCATGAGCCCGGTGGGCACGTTCCGCAACCTCATGGACATGGGCTATCAGGCGCTCGGCGCGGTGGTGGTCACCGCGGACTGCTGGCTGGGGAACATGGCGTCCTTCGTCGAAGCTGTGCGCCGGTGCCGCCCCGCCTACATGCAGCTCATGTACGCCCAAGTGGTCGAACTGGAGCGCCTGTCCGAGACGTGCGACCTGAAGGAGGCGTTCTCGTCGGTCAAGGGCGTCTCGTGCGCGGGCCAGCCGCTCAGCCGGCGGATGCGCGCGATGATCACCGACGAGTGGGGCGTGCAGGTCCACGAGTACACGAGCGCGGCGGACACCGGGACCGCGTGGGAGTGCCGCGAGCGCGATGGCTTCCACCTGTGGGAGGACACCGTCTTCGCCGAATGCGTCGATCCGGACGGCAACGGGGAGGTGCGCGCCGGGCACGTCGGCGAACTGGTCGCCACCGACCTGGACAACGCCGCGGCACCGCTCATCCGGTACCGCAGCGAGGACCTCGTGCGTGTCAGCAAGGAGACGTGCGGGTGCGGCCGTACGCACGCGCGAATGTGGGTCGCGGGGCGGCGCGGCGACGAGACCATCGTCGGCGGACGCCCTGTGGTGCTGCGGGACATCTGGCAGACCGTCGAGGACCACCCCGAGACGTCGGGCGGCGTCTTCCAACTGGTCCGCGGGCAGCGGGAGGTCGAGACGCTGCGTGTGCGCGTGGGCTACGACCCGGCGATCACCGCCGACCTGGCGGAACTGAACGCGCGGCTGGCCACGGCGCTGCGCGAGCGCACCGGCGTCGACCCGGTGCTGGAGCTGTACACCGAGGAGGAGCTGATGCGTACCGCTCGCAGTGTTGCCAAGTTCCCCAGGGTGGTGAAGGACTGATGCGCGCCGACACGCTCGCCGCGGCACGTGAGCTGGACCGTCCGGATGTCGCGTACATCGTTCCTTTCGAGGGGCCCGAGGGCGTCGACGACCACCGGATCACGTGGGCCGATCTCGACCGCGACGCGGCGTGGGCGGAACATCGCCTGAAGGACCTGGGCCTGGGCACGGGCGACACCGTGCTGCTGACCTTCTCGGGTTTCGAAGGCCCCTGGCTGCGGCCGCTGATCGACGCGTCGCGCCGCATCGGCATGACCTACGGCATCGCGGAGGCGATGGGGTGGGACCACGGCCGGACCCGGGTGTTCCAGCGCCAGTTGGATCTCAAGGCCGTGATCGGACTGTCGGCGGCGACCGTGGAGGGGTTGGCCACCACCGCCGCGCTCGACGACGTGTTCCGCGATGTCCCGGTGGTCCTGGCCCGTCCGGACGCCGCGCGTGTACTGCGTGCGGCCGGGGTGGCCGCAGGTGTCTTCGCGCTGTTGGGACCCGCGTTGGCTCTGGAGTGCGCACAGCGCCAGGGCGCGCATGTCGACGCCACACAATGGCAGTTGAGCGAGGAATCCGACGGGCTCGCGATCCGCGGTGTCGGGGAGCGGACGGCGGGGCGGGGAAGGATCGTGGTGCCGGGCAAGGCCCGGATCGTCACCGAGCCGTGTGCGTGCGGCAGTGGCGACCCCCGGGTGCTGCTGTGACACACACCCCGGCGTCCCAGCCCGCCGGGTCTCTCGGCGAACGCGTCGACCGGATCGAGTCGCATCTGGCCATCGGGCAGTTGCCGATCCGGTACGCGATCGCGGTCGATTCCCGGGACCTCGACGCGTGGACCGGGTGCTTCGAGCCGGACGTGGACATGGGTCGCCGAGGGCGGGGCCGCGAGGTGCTTCGCGCCCACATCGAACCGCTGGTGCGCGGCTTCTACCGGTCCGTCCACCAGATCTGCGGTCACCGCGTCGAGTTCACCGACCGGGACCACGCGACAGGCACGGTCTACTGCCGGGCCGAGCACGAGGTCGGCGAGCGGTGGATCGTCATGGCGATCCGCTATCTCGACGACTACGTGCGCGTCGACGGGGAGTGGTTCTTCGCCCGCCGGCGGGAGGAGCACTGGTACGCCGCCGACGTGACCGAGCGACCCCAGGCGGTCGGTTTCAGCGGATGGGAGGGCGCCGGAGAGCCGCCGCTCCCTGGCCGGTTCCCGTCGTGGGACGCGTTCTGGGCGGACGACGCGTCGCTCGACGGCCTCACCGGCATGCCGTGAGGCCCGGGCCTCCGCGGCGCGAGCCGCGAACACCAACCGCGGCCGTCCCGGCGCCGGGGCGACCGCACGAACACATCCGGTGGCCGAGCCACCGGCAAGGAGGCACACCATGTCCGACAGGCTGTGCGAAGGCCGAGTCGTGGCCATCACCGGAGCCGGGAACGGCCTCGGGCGCGCGCACGCGCTCGCGTTCGCGGCGCACGGCGCCAAGGTTGTCGTCAACGACCTGGGCGGCGGCCGGGACGGCGACGGCGCCTCGGCGGGACCGGCCCAGCGGGTGGTGGACGAGATCCGTGCCGCGGGCGGCGAGGCGGTCGCGAACACCGACGACATCTCGACCTGGGATGGCGCCGGACGCCTGGTGGCCCAGGCGGTCGACACCTTCGGCGACCTCGACGTGCTGGTCAACAACGCCGGGATCCTGCGCGACCGGATGATCGTGTCGATGACCGAGCGCGACTGGGACAGCGTCCTGGCCGTGCACCTCAAGGGCACCTTCGCGACGCTGCACCACGCCGCCAACCACTGGCGGCGGCGTGCCAAGGAAGGCCACGCGGTGGACGCGCGGGTCATCAACACCTCGTCGCCGTCGGGCCTGTTCGGCAACCCGGGGCAGGGCAATTACGGGCCGGCCAAGGCCGGCATCGCCAGCCTGACCGTGATCGCCGCGGCGGAACTGGCGCGTTACGGGGTCACCGTCAACGCGGTCGCGCCGACGGCCATGACCCGGCTCACCGAGGACATCGAGATGATGAGGCAGGCGGCGGAGGCCACCGACCTCACCCCCGAGGCCATCTCCCCTCTGGTCGTGTGGCTCGGCTCGGCGCGGTCGAAGGACGTCACGGGCCGCGTCTTCGGCGCGATGGGCAACCGCTTCACGGTGCTGGAGGGCTGGGTCAACGGCCCGTCCGTCGACAGCGAGACCCGCTGGAACCCGGAGGACCTGACGGGGGTCCTTCCGGACGTGGTCGCCAAGGCGGCTCCGAACGCCGACACGATGGGCAATCGCCCCGGGGCATGACCCGGAGGCGAGGCCGACCGGCGACCGCGGCGCTGCATCACGAGACGGGAGACAGGAAGCGATGGGCACGAAGGCCGGCGAAGTGGACAGGAGCGACGGAACGGTCCGGCCCGCGACACGGATGGACGCCGTGGTCGACCGGGACGCCGACGGATAGTGGCACGCCGGCCTTCGGTACGAACTCGACGGTGAGGTCTGGGTCTGCGAACCCGACCCACGAGGGCGTATGGAACTCGGTCCGATTCCCAATCCGCAACAGGAGGGGCGCATCCGGCGCCTGGCGGAAAAGCGCGGGATCGACCTCTGGATGGCCTGGGGTGAGACGGTGCCCGAGAACGGGGACACCCGTGTGAGCACCGGCTGATCCCGGCGTCGTCACCCGCTCGCCGGTGGCGAGTCGCCGTGGACCGGGAGAGGTCGCGCGGCGGACGGGACAGCTGATGCCTCGGTGTCCGAGGACACGCGGGCGACGGACAACACGGAGTGGTCCCACGGCCCGAGCGGGCCATGGGACCACTCCGCGTTGTCCGTGGGGAGCGGGTCGTCGTCCTCCCTACAGGGAAGTGGCGGATCCGAATCCGGATCCGCCACTTCCCTGAGCCAGAGCCGATGCACCGTCTCCGCCGCGGCGGTGCATCGGCCCGTACCACCGTCCGCTACGGCGCCACCCGCTCCGGGACCGTGAACAGCTCGTTGAACGCACCGTGGGTGATGCGGTCGCGGATGTCGTCCGGGACACCTTCGAACAGGCCCCGGAGGGTTTCCTGGGTGTGCCCGTAGGTTCCTTCCAGGTGGGGGTAGTCGTCGCCCCACATCACGTTGCGGTAGCCGGTGGAGCGGACGATGTCCACGGCACTGGCGTCGTGCTGGAAGGACGCGTACACCTGCTCGCGGATGATCTCGCTGGGCAGCCGGCTGAGCTTGGGGCGTACGAAGATGCCGTGCTGGCGGTACGCCTCGTCCATGCGGTCCGCGATCGCCGGCAGCCAGGAGGCGCCGCCTTCCGCGATGAGGACCTTCAGGCCGGGGTGCCGGTCCAGGGCGCCTCCGGCGACCATGTGCGACACGACCCGCATGCCGGGGTACGTGGTCTCGACGAAGTTGACCACGGCGCCGCCGGGGCCGCGGTAGACGACGGTGTCGCCGCCGGTACCGATGTGGAAGGCCAGCACCAGGCCCGCCCGCTCGGCGGCCGTCCACACCGGCTCCCAGCGGTCCAGGCCGTATTCCTCGCCTTCCCGGGTCTGGGTGGGCAGGAAGACGGCCTGGAAGCCGAGTTCGGCGACGCGCTCCACCTCGGCCACGGCGTCGTCGATGTTCGCCATCGACAGGCACGCGGGTGTGAGAATTCGGTCGGTCTTCCCCATGATCTCCGAGTGCGCCCAGTCGTTCCACGTCCGGACGACCTCGCGCGCCAGCTCGCGGTCCTGGATCAGCACGGACCAGAACCCCATAGAGGGGAAGGCCAGTTGGCCCCAGACGCCTTCCTTGTCCAGGTCGGCGAGCCGCACGGACAGGTCACGCGCGCCCGGGGGGCGAATGGCGTCCATCATGTCGTTGAGCTGACGGCTGACCTGGCCGCCGTCGATGTAGAGCACTTCGAAGCGGTCGCCGCGCTCGCTGCGCGGGGCCCGTTCCGCGAGGCTCTTCGGCAGGGCCTGGAGCCACAGGTCGTCGGGTTCTAGCACATGTGAGTCGGCGGAGTTCGCCCAGATCTCGGTCACGGTTTCCTCCCTGTAGATACGACTAACTATTTTACATGTCTACCTATATCTGGGTAGCCTGTCCCGCAGATGACATCACCGGGCCCGGCCCGGAGGGAAAGGAGCCAGTCGATGACGGCACCCAAACCCGTCGCGGAAGATCTGTTCACCTGGCCCTCGGACGAGCCCCGGCTCATCGGCTCCGAATGCGCAGACTGCTCCCTGATCAGCTTCCCGGCCACCGACCACTGCGTGCGCTGCGGCGGAAGCGACGCGCGCCGTCGTCTGCTGTCCAACCGCGGCACGCTGTGGACGTTCACCACCCAGGGCTTCCGCCCACCCTCGCCGCCTTACGACGCGACCGACCTCGACAGCTTCGAGCCGTACTCGGTGGGCTACATCGACCTGCCGGGCGAAGTCGTGGTCGAGGCCAGGCTCACCGAGCCCGACCCGGCGAAGCTGGCGATCGGCCGGCCCATGCGGATGGTGGTGACCCCGTACACGGTCGCGGAAGACGGCACGGAGACCCTGACGTTCGCCTTCGCCCCCGAGGACGACGCGGCGGAGGAGGCGTGATGGAAGCGGTCATCATCGGGGTCGGCCTGCACCCCTTCGGACGGTTCCCGGGCAAGTCCGCCATGGACATGGGCACCGAGGCCACCCGGCTCGCGCTCGCCGACGCGGGTGTCACCTGGCCCCAGGTGCAGGCCGGCTACGTCGGCAGCCTGGAGGTCGCCAACCCCGACGCCATCATCGGCCGCCTCGGCCTGACCGGGATCCCGCTGCGCGGCGTCTTCAACGGGTGCGCGACCTCGGGCACCGCGCTGTCGATGGCCGCCCGTGCGATCGAGACCGGCGAGCACGACATCACCGTCGCGATCGGCCTCGACAAGCACCCGCGCGGTGCGTTCGCCGCCGACCCCTCCGTCGCGGGCATCCCGAACTGGTACGGCCAGACGGGCTTGTTCATCACCACGCACTTCTTCGGTATGAAGATCAACCGCTACATGCACGACCACGGGATCACCGAGGCGACCTTGGCCAAGGTCGCGGCGAAGAACTTCCGCAACGCGTCGCTCAACGACAAGGCGTGGCGGCGGACGCCGCTCAGCGAGCAGGAGATCCTCGCCTCGCCGGTGCTCAATCACCCGCTGCGCCAGTTCATGTACTGCGGCCCCGACGAGGGCGCCGCCGCGATCGTGCTGTGCCGGGCCGATCAGGCGCACAAGTACACGTCGACGCCGATCCGCGTACGGGCCGGTGTCCTGCGCAGCCGCCGCCTCGGCGCCTTCGAGGTGCAGAGCCCGGCGTTCCCGGTCGGCGAGCACGCTCCCAGCCCGACCGTCGACGCCTCCCGGGCGGCCTACGAGGCGGCGGGCATCGGGCCGGAGGACGTCGACGTCGCCCAGCTCCAGGACACGGACTCCGGCTCGGAGATCATCCACATGGCCGAGAACGGCCTGTGCAAGGACGGAGAGCAGGAGCGCCTGATCGCGGAGGGCGCGACCGAGATCGGCGGCCGACTGCCGGTCAACACCGACGGCGGCCTGCTCGGCAACGGCGAACCCATCGGGGCCTCCGGCCTGCGGCAGATCCACGAGCTCGTGCACCAGCTGCGTGGTTCCGCCGGTGCCCGTCAGGTGGCCGGGACGCCGCGGGTCGGCTACGCCCACTTGTACGGCGCCCCCGGCGTGTCCGCGGTGACCATTCTGTCCACCTGACGCCGCACCCGGACGGCCTGACAAGCAAGGAGCGTAGGCCCATGGCCCACGACACCGACGTACCGGATCCGGCCGCCTTCGCCGCCGAGGTCCGGGCCTTCCTCGACGCCCACGCCCGACCGGCCGCCGACCGCGCCGGATTCGTCTGGGGCGAGGGCGATGACCGCGTGGCCTATTTCAGCAGCGATCCGCCCGAGGTCGAGCAGGCCGCGACCCAGGCGGCGCGGGACTGGCAGCGCACGCGGTACGAGAACGGCTTCGGCTGGATCACCGGTCCGAAGGAGTACGGCGGGCGCGGCCTCACCCCGGTGCACGACATGGTCTACGACGCTGTCGAGGCGGAGTACGACGTCCCCGACACCGGCGTGCTCGCCGTGGTCGGCCTGGGCATGATCGGGCCGACCATCCTGGCTCACGCCCGGCAGCACATCAAGGACCACTGGCTCCCGGCGATGTACCGGGGAGACGCCATCGCCTGCCAGCTCTTCAGCGAGCCCGACGCCGGCTCCGACCTCGCGAGCGTGCAGACGCGCGCAGTGCGGGACGGTGACACGTGGGTGCTCAACGGGCAGAAGGTGTGGACGTCGGTGGCCCACCACAGCCGCATCGGCGTGGCTCTGACGCGCACCAACCCGGACGCCCCGAAGCACAAGGGCATCACCGCGTTCCTCGTCGACATGACCACGCCCGGTGTCGAGGTCCGACCGCTCCGTCAGATGACCGGCGGCGCCGACTTCAACGAGGTTTTCCTCACCGACGTCCGGGTGCCGGACGACCACCGCCTCGGCGAGGTCGACGGCGGCTGGACGGTGGCGCTGACCACGCTGATGAACGAGCGGGCCACGGTCGGCAACGAGGGGGCCGGGCCGGTGGCCGCCGCGCTGTCGCCGGAACGGCTGGCCGCTCTGCTGAGGGCGACCTGGACCCTGGACGACCACGCGGTGCGCGCTCGGCTGGCCGACCTGCTGGCCGACATCAAGGCCACCGAGGCGCTCAACGCGCGAGCGATGCGCTCGCTGCGGGCCGGCCACTCGCCCGGGCCCGAGATGTCGGTCTCCAAGCTGATGTACGGCCAAAACCTCACGCGCGCCGCGCACTTCGTCACCGACGTGCTCGGCCCCAGTGCGGTCGCGGACACCGGGCAGTGGGGAACGTATGCCTGGTCGGAGTTGCTGTTGGCCACGCCCGCGCTGCGCATTCTCGGCGGAACCGAGGAGATCATGAAGAACATCCTCGCGGAGCGGGTGCTCGGTCTGCCCAAGGAGCCCGGCATCGACACCAAGTCCCCGTTCCGGGAACTGCGCGGCGTGCGGACCAAGGAAGGATCGGCATGACGGTCGTCGGGACCTCCCATGAGGAGCTTGAGGAACTGCGTGCGGCGGTGCGCTCGTTCCTGGAGGCCAAGTCCTCCGAGGAAGCCGTGCGCAAGGCCGCGGAGACGGAACTGCGGTACGACCCGCAGGTGTGGGCGCAAATGGCCGAGCAACTGCGGCTGCCCGGCCTGATCGTGCCGGAGGAGTACGGCGGCGACGGCTTCGGTCAGGTCGCGCTCGGGGTGGTGCTGGAGGAGGCAGGCCGCGCACTGCTGTGCTCACCGTTGTTCGCCACGGTCGTCCTGGCCGCGCAGGCTCTCCTGGCCTCCGGCGACCACGAGGCCTGTGCGCGCCACCTGCCCGGCATCGCGGCCGGCCGGACCACCGCCGCCCTGGCGGTGGCGGAGGACAGCGGCGCGTGGGATCCGGTGCAGATCCGCACGCGGGCGGTTCGGGCCCAAGAGGACGGCTCCAACGGCTGGGAGCTCACCGGGAGCAAGTCGTTCGTGGTCGACGGCGCGTCCGCCGAACTGCTGCTGGTGATCGCGCGCACCACGGCCGGCCCGTCGCTGTTCGCGGTGGACGGGAAGGCCCCCGGGGTCACCGCCGAGGCGATGGAGACGTTGGACGCCACGCGGGCCATGGCCCGGCTCCGCCTCGATGCGGCGCCGGCGACGCTGGTGGGCACCGACGGCGCCGGCGGCCGGCTGATGGCGCGCGTCCTCGACTCGGCGGTGGTCGGTCTGGCCGCCGAGCAGGTCGGCGGAGCGGGTCGCTGCCTGGACGCGAGTGCCGAATACGCGCGCACCCGCACGCAGTTCGGCCGTGCCATCGGCACCTTCCAGGCCGTGAAGCACAAGTGCGCCGACATGCTCGTCCAGGTGGAACTGGCCCGCGCCGTCGCCCGTGAGGCGGCCCGGATCGCCGACGAGGGAGGGGAGCCGGGCGAGTTCGCCGCCACGGCCGCGGCGGCCCATGTGTACTGCTCGCGCGCCTTCATGTCCGCCGCGATGGAGAACATCCAGGTGCACGGCGGCATCGGGTTCACCTGGGAGCACCCGGCACACCTGTACTTCCGCCGGGCGAAGTCCTCGCAGTTGATGTTCGGCGGGCCGTCCGCGCAACACGAGCGCTTCCTCGAACGCCTCGGAATCTGAGACGCACGCGGCATGCCGCGCGTCCGGGGGTCCGCCGTATGAGGGCGGGCCCCCGATTCCGCGTGCGCGCGATTCGCCCGGGCGCCCGCCCCGTGTGATCCGGTCGACATGCCACACCCCGTGCATCGATTGCAAATATAGTATAATTATGTAACTGTATTTAGCGGTGGGAGTGGTCCACGGCATGCTCCGGGGCGCTCGCATCGCCTTGCCCGGCAACGCCATTGCCCGACCACCATTGCCCGACACTGATGAGGAGGTCCCGATGGGTGGCCTGATCGCCTACGGCGCATACATCCCGCATCACCGGCTGCGCCGCGCGGAGATCGGCACGGTTCTGCGCTCCGGCGGTGGTCGCGGGACCAGGTCGGTCGCCTCGTACGACGAGGACACCACCTCCCTGGGGGTGGAAGCGGCCCGGACCGCCCTCAGCGGACTGCCCTCGGGCCACCTGCCCCGGCAACTGCTGTTCGCTTCCACGGCCCCCGCGTACACCGACAAGACCAATGCGACCGCCATCCACGCCGCGCTCCGGCTGGAGCAGGCGGCGCCGGCCTCCGACCTGTGCGGCGCGGTCCGGTCGGGCTTCGCGGCGCTCACCGCCGCCCAGGACTCCCCGGTTCCCACGCTCGCCGTGTTGTCGGACATCCGCGGAGGACTGCCGTCCGGCGTCGACGAGCGCGACGGCGGTGACGCCGCGGCGGCGTTCCTGTTCTCCGGCCACGGGGAGAACGCCTCCGGTGCCCCGGTGATCGCCGAGGTGCTGGGCCGGGCCTCCGCGGTCTCGGAGTTCCTGGAGCGCTGGCGCCTGCCCGGCGCCGCGTCCTCGCGGACCTGGGAGGAGCGCTTCGGCGAGCAGACCTATCTCCCCCTCGCCGACGCGGCGTTCGCCGAGGCCTTGAAGCAGGCCGATGTCACACCTGACCGGATCGACCACCTCATCGTCGCCGGCACCCACACCCGGGCCGTGCGGGCCGCCGCCGCGCGCACCGGCGTGCCGCGCGAGGCCTGGGTCGACGACCTGGCCGACACCATCGGCAACCCCGGCACCGCCCAGGTGGGCGTCGTGCTCGCGGACGTCCTGGACCGCGCCCGGCCCGGTGCCGTCATCGCCGTGCTGCTGCTCACCGACGGTGTGTCGGTCATGGTCCTGCGCGCGACGGACGCTCTCGAGGAACGCCGGTCCACCTACCCGGTCGCCGAGCAGATCGCCGCCGGCGACGACGCGCTGCCGTACGCCTCGTACCTGACCTGGCGGGGACTGCTGGACCGCGAGCCGCCGCGCCGCCCGGACCCCGAACCGCCTTACGCGCCACCGTCGTTCCGCACCGCCGCGTGGAAGTACGCTCTCGTGGCCGGGCGTTGCCCCTCATGCGGGACCCGGCACCTGCCGCCGGCCGACGTGTGCCGCGACTGCCACCACACCGGCCTCATGGAGCCGGAGCCGCTGGCCGACACCCCGGCCACCGTTGCGACGTTCACCGTCGACCACCTCGCCCACTCGCCGAACCCCCCGACCGTGATGGTCGTGGCCGACTTCGACGGCGGCGGCCGACTCCGCTGCGAACTCACCGACGCCGCACCCGACTCCGTCGGCATCGGCGACCGGGTCGAGATGACCTTCCGGCGCACCCGTACGGCCGGTGGCATTCACAACTACTTCTGGAAGGCCCGGCCCGCGCGCCGTGCCGCCGTACAAGGCTGAGGAGGACAGCGTGGGATCGAACGGCATCCGCGATCGCGTGGCGATCGTCGGCATGGGCTGTACCGCGTTCGGCGAGCACTGGGACCGCTCGGTGGGCAGCATGCTCGTGGAGTCCACCCGGGCCGCCGCGTCATCGGCCGGCATCGAGCCGACCGACGTCGACGCCTTCTGGCTCGGCACCCAGGGCTCCGGTGTCTCCGGCCTGACCCTCAGCCGCGCCCTGCGGATCGGCGACAAGCCGGTCAGCCGCATGGAGAACATGTGCGCGACGGGCTCGGAGTCGCTGCGCAACGCCTGTTACGCGGTGGCCTCGGGTGCGTACGACGTGGCGATGGCGGTCGGCGTGGAGAAACTCAAGGACTCCGGCTACTCCGGCCTGGTCGGCACCTCGGTGCCGGATGACGGCACGGTCGGCATGAACGACATGACCGCCCCGGCGGCCTTCAGCTTGTTGGCTCCGGCGTATGCGGAGCGGTATGGGGTGGATCGGGACGAGCTGAAGGATGTGTTGGCGCGGATCGCGTGGAAGAACCATGTGAATGGTGCGCGGAATTCGCGGGCGCAGTTCCGCAGGGAGGTGCCGGTCGAGCGGATCAAGGCGGCTCCGGCGGTGGCGGGGATGCTGGGGGTGTTCGACTGCTCGGGGGTGTCGGACGGTTCGGCGGCGGCGGTGGTCGTGCGCGCCGAGGACGCGTACCGGTACACCGACCGGCCGATCTTCGTCAAAGCCCTGTCGCTCGTCGCCGGCGCGGCCACCGGCACCTCCGACCCCGACTACGACTTCACCACGTTCCCCGAGGTCGTGACCTCCTCCCGCGATGCCTATCGGCAGGCGGGGGTGACGGATCCGCGTGCGGAGATCGCGATGGCGGAGGTGCACGACTGCTTCACGCCGACGGAGCTGGTGCTGATGGAGGACCTGGGGTTCTCGGGGCGCGGTGAGGGGTGGAAGGACGTGCGGGCGGGGGTATTCGACCTGGGTGGTGAGTTGCCGGTGAACCCGGACGGGGGGCTCAAGGCGTTCGGGCATCCGATCGGGGCGTCGGGGCTGCGGATGATGTTCGAGGCCTGGCTCCAACTGCGCGGCGAGGCCCCGCCCGAGCGGCGCATCTCCTCCCTCGCGGAAGGCCGCAAACTCGCCCTCACCCACAACCTCGGCGGCGCGCCCGGAGAGTGCGTGTCGTTCGTTTCGCTCGTCGGTGCCGAGCCCGGCGCGTGACCGCTGTCCGGTGCCGGCCCGCCGCGCACCGCACGTTCTGGAAGGAGTGCGGATGACCGTCACCGCATCGACCCGACTGTCCGAGCCGGAGCAGCAGCGGCGGCGCGCGTGGTTTCGCGAGCGCTGGGAGCACGGAGTCAGGTTCAACCGCGAGTGCGGGATGCGCGTGGGGCGCTGGGACTCCGACGCCGTCGAGATGACCCTCCCGTACGCCGAGGAACTGTCCGCTCACGAGGGGGTCTTCCACGGAGGGGTCGTCTCGGCCCTGATCGACACGGCCGGCGGCGGAGCCGTCATCGCCGGGCACGACTTCGACAAGGGCAGCAGGCTCAGCACCGTGTCCATGTCGGTGCAGTACCTCCTCCCCGCGATCGGCCCCGAGATCGTGGCCCACGCCCGCTGCGTCCGCCGGGGCAGCCGCACGCACTTCGCCGAGGTCGAGGTGCGCCGTCCCGACGGCCAGGTGTGCGCACGGGGCCAGGTTGTGGTGAACATCGCCGGCGAGCGCCCGGGAGTCGGGGAACCGATCGAGGCGGCACCCGTGAGCCGTCCCCGGTAGGGCCGGACACGCACTTCACGCCTGGTGAGCGCCGGGCCGGCAGCCCCGGCCGGCGGAGACGAGAACAGATACAAGGAGGATCGCTGTGTCCGAGCAGGACGACGACCTGGTGCTGTACGAGGTCGACGAGTACGGTGTCGCGACCGTCACCCTCAACCGGCCCGAGCGCAAGAACGCCTGGAGCATCCCGATGGAGCGCCGCTTCTTCGAGCTGCTCGACCGTGCCGCGGCCGATCCGGAGGTCCGGGTCGTCATCGTCACCGGCGCGGGCCGGGCGTTCTGCCCCGGCATGGACGTGCGGCGGCTGGAACAGAACTCGCAGCCGGGCCAGAGCCTGAACCTGGCCGAGCGCGTTCCGATGTACAGCCGGCGCAACCTGCCCAAGCCGGTGATCGCCGCGATCAACGGCGCGTGCGCGGGTATCGGCCTGATCCAGGCGCTGATCTGCGATGTGCGGTTCGCCGCCAGGGGTGCGCGGTTCACCACCGCGTTCACCCGGCGCGGCCTTGCGGGCGAGTACAACCTTCCGTACGTACTGCCGCGCGTCATCGGCCTGGAGAACGCTCTCGACCTGCTGCTCTCCGGCCGCACGTTCGATGCCGACGAGGCCAAGGCCCTGGGCCTGGTGAGCCGCGTCGTGGAGCCGGACGAACTCCTGGACGCCGCGCGCGCCTACGCGCGGGACATTGCGGTCAACTGCTCGCCGCGGGCCATGGCCGTGGTCCGCCACCAGGTGTACGGCGACCTGGACCGCGACTTCACCGAGGCACTGGGCCGCAGTTACTCCACCATGGAGTACTTCGCCGGCTCGCCGGATTTCCGTGAGGGCGTGGCCAGTTTCACCGAGAAGCGACCGCCGAAGTTCGAGGGACTGCCGTCCGACTTCGACCCCGAGGACGCGACACGGGACGCGTTCCTGCCCTACTGATCCACAGTGCATCCACGGCGCGTCAGAAAGGCAAGGAACCAGGCGTGACCCTCGGCAGCCCCGACCGGCAGGCGCTCGTGCCGTGGCCGGTGTGTCCGGGATGGCAAGACCTCACGACGCTGCTCCGCATGGAGCGCAGCGGCCCCGACGCGTTCCGCGCACCGGTCACCATGACCGGCCACGGCACGCTGTTCGGCGGGCTGGTCGCGGCGTTCGCGCTGCTCGGGGCGGGAAAAACCGTCGCCCCGGGGCGGGTTCCGCATTCGCTGCACGCCTACTTCCTGCGGCGCGGCGACGACACGCCGATGCTCGACATCACCGTCACCCGGGTCCGGGACGGGCGCGCGTTCGCGGTCCGCGAGGCGCGGGTGTACCAGGGTCGGCGCCTGCTCCTCACCGCGACCGCTTCTTTCCACCATCCGGAACCGGGCGATGAATGGGCCGGGGACCTGGCGGTCCCGCCGGGGCCCGACGAGACCGCGGCGATCCAGCCGACGCAGCAACTGCGCGATGTGGCCTCACCGTTCGAGGTCAGGCACATCGCCGCCGCCCGTCCGGACGGGTTCGTGCCCCTGCATCCGATGTGGCTGCGGCACCGTGCGCCACTGCCTGATGATCCGCTGACCCAGGCCGCGGCGCTCACGTACATCTCGGACCTGGGTGTGGTCATGGACGCCCGGCCGCCGGAGTCCACACTGCCGCACGACTTCATCGGTACCAGCCTGGACCACACGGTGTGGTTCCACCGCCCGGCCCAGATGGACCGGTGGCTGCTCCTCGAATCCGAACCGCTCAGCAGCGGTCGCGGCCGTGCGCTCACACACGCGCGCGTTCGCGACCGGGAGGGCCGCTTGCTGGCAACCGTGCTGCAGGAGGGGCTGCACCGCAGGCCTCGCCCGTGACCGCACCACCGGACCGGCCCACGGACGACAAGACAAAGCCGGCCGCGCTGTGCACGCCGGTCATTCGGAGGGACGCGTGAGCAGTTTCCACACCCCAGGACGTTCGCCTTCGGCCCTTCCGGACGACCCACCGGGGCCGGAGCGGTCGACGCGACCGCGGGCGGGGACCTGGACGGCGATGACGGTCGGCGCATACGAACACGCCGGGTCGGCCGCGCGGTTCGGCGAGACCGACTGGAGCGGTCGCGAACTCCTGGACCGTGCGGGGGGCGCGGCTGACTGGCTCGACGCGCTCGACCTGCCGCCGCACATGCCGGTGCCCGCCCTGGTGGCGACCTCGGAAACAGCGCTCGCCCTGGTGATCGGCGGCGCGGGATCCGGACACCCGATCGCCCCGCTGGGTGTGCGGATGACCGCCCACGAGATCGCGGCTGTCGTCGCGGCGATGGACAGCCCCGTCCTGGTGACGCAGCCGCAGTACGTCGGGTTGGGCCGCGAGGTGGCGGATCTGACGGGGCGCCGCCTGGTCCCGCTGCCGGACTTCGCGACCACCGGCCGGGCGTTGGCGGCGGATCCCGGCGACGTCGCGCTGGTGCTGCACACGTCAGGCACCTCGGGCACGCCCAAGGCGGTGCCCATGCCCCAGTGGCGATTGGCGGCGCGCGCCCGGGTCAACGGCGCACTGTGCGAGCTCGGGCCGGACAGCCTGTACGGAGGCAGCGCGCCGTTCCACCACATGTCGGGTCTGGGCAACATCGCCGTGGCCCTCGGGGTAGGGGCCCGCGTCACCGGCATTCGGCGCTTCACCGTGGAAGGCTGGCGTCTGCTCGGCGCGCTGGGCGCCACGCACACCAGCATGGTCCCGTCGATGCTGGAGATGCTGCACAAGGCCGGCGAGATGCGCCCGGCCCACTGGAGGGTCTTGCAGTACGGGGGAGCACCGATACGCCCGGACACCTTGCGGGCCACCTACGAAGCCATGCCGGGCGTGCGCATGCTCAACATGTTCGGCCAGACCGAGGGCTCGCCCATCAGCGTCCTCACGCCGGAGGACCACCGCGAGGCGGTCGCCGGGCGCCCCGATCTGCTGTTGTCCGTCGGCCGCGCGGCTCCCGGGGTCGAGCTGCGCGTCGACCGGCCTGACGAGGCCGGTGTGGGTGAGGTGCACGCCCGCGCCGACCACCTTTTCCGGGTGGACGCCGCGGGGTGGCTGCACAGCGGAGACCTGGGGCGCGTCGATCCGGACGGATACGTGTACCTGTCGGGGCGACACAGCGACATGATCATCCGAGGCGGCGAGAACGTTCACCCGCTGGAGGTCGAGACCGTCATCGCGGCGCACCCGCACGTGGCGGAGGCCGCGGTGATCGGGACGCCGGACGAGCGCCTGGGCCAACGCGTCGTGGCGTTCGTGGTGCCCGCCGGAGGAGAGGCGGGACGGCCGGATCCCGAACGGCTGCGGGTGTTCACACGCTCCCGCCTGTCCGGATTCAAGGTGCCGGAACGCTGGTTCTTCGTCGACGAGTTGCCCCGCAACGCCAACGGCAAGGTGCTGCGCCGTGCGCTGCGAGCGGATGGGGACTGACCCCGTCCCCGACCGCTGCCCGGAGTGCCGGCGGCCCGTTCGGGCCGGCCGGCTTCCGTGTTTTCGCGTCCGCTCTCAGCGGTGGAGGCCGGGCGTCACGCTCCGCCTCCCTTGAGGTCCTGGACGACGTCGTCCCAGACGCGGGTGTCGATGTCGTAGGCGGTGGAGAAGGAGACGCGGTCGACGAGTCCGTCGAAGCAATCGCGGATGCTCGCGGCCATGTGCTGTGGTTCGGCGACGACGGCGAACGCGTTGAGTACCTGGTCGTCGACGAGGTCTCCCCAGCCGTGGAGTTCCAGCACGGGGCGGAACCGCCCCTGCTTGCGCGATCTCTGTTTAATGTAGAAGAATAAGCTAACTAAATATAATCATAGGTCTAAGGCAGGGAGAGCGGACGTGGACTTCGGACTGACTGATGAGCAGGAGATGCTGCGTGCGACAGCACGCCAGTTCGTCGCCGACGTCTGCCCGCCTGAGCGGGCCAAGGAGTGGGACGAGCAGTCCCACGTTCCGCCCGAGTTGTTCAAGGGCATGGCGGACATGGGCTGGTTCTCGCTGCCGTTCTCGGAAGAGGAGGGCGGGGACGGAGGCGGCCCACTGGAGCTCATCCTCATCGCCGAAGAGCTCGGCCGAGCCAGCTTCGACGTGGCGATGTGCTACATCGGCGTCCTCATCCCGGGCATCACGGTGTTCCGCTGGGGCAGCGAGGAACAGCGCGCGTTCATCCGGGACCGGGTCATGACCGGCCGCCACCGCCTGGCCGTGGGGCTCAGCGAGCCGGACACCGGTTCGGACGCCGCGGCGCTGCGCACCCAGGCGGTCGACCGGGGAGACCACTTCCTGGTCAACGGACAGAAGGCCTGGTGCACCGGCGGCGGGCTGCCCGACACCACGATCGCCACGTACGTGCGCACCGGTCCCCGGGAGCCGAAGCACGGAGGCATCAGCCTGCTGCTCGTCGACCCGGACAGCGAAGGCGTGGAGGTCCGCCGTACGCCGACCCTCGCCCGCCACATCCTCGGAACCAACGAGGTCTTCCTCAAGGACGTGGTCGTCCCCCGGAAGAACCTGGTGGGGCCGAAGGACGAGGGATGGAAGGTGATGCTCTCCAATATCGAACTGGAGAAGGTCATCATCACCGGCGGCTACCTCGGGGCGGCGCAGGCCACTCTGGACGAGATGCTGGAGTACTCCCGCAACCGCCACGCCTTCGGTCGGCCCATCGGCAGCTTCCAGTCCCTGGCACACGCGATGGCCGACCTCCAGACCGAGATCGACTCCGCGCGGCTGCTGGCGTACCGCGCCGCGTGGCTGCTCGCCCAGGGCAAGCCGTGCACCCGGGAGGGTTCCATGGCCAAGCTGAAGGGGTCGGAGACGTACGTCGCCGCCGCGCGCCTGGGCATGCAGGTGTGCGCCGGCCACGGCTTCTCGACGGAAAGCGTCATGAGCTTCCGCTACCGCGAATCCATCGTCGCGACGATCTCCGGTGGCACCAGCCAGATCCAGCGCAACGGGATCGCCCGCAGCATGGGATTGCGCACCTACTGAGCCGCAAAACGGGCGGGCACCGCCTTTCGCCCCCGGACCGCAGCGGCGCTCCGCGCCGGTGCGCCCCTCCCGCGTCGGCAACGACACGTCGCTCACCTTCCGGGGCACGGGGAGGGGAGGGCCCGGACGCCGACGGGCGTCCGGGCCCGCGGCGTCCGAAGCCGTCCCGAGGCGACCGGCAACCCCCGCACCCCCCAACACCCCCCCCGCAACCTCCGGCAACCCCCAGCACATGGCGCCGGCGTTGCGCGGTGGTCGGTGACGGCTCGTCAGGTCCGTCGTGGGCGTCTGAAGGCCGCGTGGCGGTCATCGCCCTGACATCCCGTCAATCACGATTCGGCACGATCGGCAAGGAGAACACGTGGCATCGGAAACAGGCATAGAGCCGTCGCACTGGATGATCACCGGGGTCTCCGGTGGTCTCGGGCGGGCGCTGGCCGAAGCCGTGCTGGACCGCGGAGGCGTCGTCGTCGGCACCCTGCGTGACGACAAGCAGGCCGCCGAGTTCGAAAGCCTCGCCCCCGGCCGGGCTTTCGCGCTGCTTCTCGACACCACCGACACCCCGTACGTCCTCGCCGAGCGGGCCGCGCGAGCGGTGGAGCTGGCCGGGCACGTGGACGTCCTGGTCAACAACGCGGGATACGGGCTGCTCGGGGCCGTCGAGGAGGTGGACGAACAGGAGCTCCGGCACCAGATGGACACCAACTTCTTCGGGCCGCTCCGCCTCATCCGCGCCCTGCTCCCGCACTTCCGCGAACGCGGCGGCGGACACCTGGTCAACATCAGTTCCGTCGCCGGTTACATCGGAATGCCGGGGTTCGGGATCTACAACGCCTCGAAGTTCGCCCTGGAAGGCCTCTCGGAGGCACTTCAGTACGAACTGCAGCCGTTCGGCATCAAGGTGACCATCGTCGAGCCGGGGGCGTTCCGCACCCGCTGGGCGGGAAGCGGGCTGCGCAAAGCCAATCGGCAACTGCCGGAATACTCGGTCATCGAGCGGATGCGCGGCAGTTTGGAAGCCTTGGACGGAGTTCAACAGGGCGACCCGGAGCGGGCCGCCGAGGCGGTCATCACCGCCGTCCAGGCCCCCGAGCCACCGCGGCGGCTGCCGCTGGGGACCGATGCCGTGCAGGCCGTGCGCGCGAAGACCGACGAGGTCGGTCGGGAGCTGGACACCTGGGAGCAACTGTCCTTGTCCACGGCGTTCCGGGCAGCGGAAGAGGTCTGAGCCGCGGCACTCGCGCGCCTCCCGTCCGCCCAGCGAACATCTCACGAAAGGGTACGCATGGTCACGCCGATCGACCGCACCGTCGCCGATCCGCTTTCCGTCGGAGTCAACCCGCACAAACTGGATGTCCTGCTGCGCCGCGTCCGGCTGGAGGTCGAACACGGACCGTTGCCCTCCGCCCAGGTGGCGGTGGCCCGCAACGGCCGACTGGCCGCCTTCGAGACGTGGGGGGACGCGGACCCGGGAACCCGCTACATCCTGCAGTCCGTCGGCCGCTCGGTGGTCGCGGGCGTCGTGTGGAAGCTCTTGGGAGAGGGCCTGCTGGAGCTTGGCGAGCGAGTCTCCGCGATCATCCCCGAGTTCGCGGAGAACGGAAAAGGCGACGTCACCGTCGAACAGGTGCTCACGCACACCGCGGGGTTCCCGTTCGCGCCGCTCGGCTATCCCAAGATGTGCGACCGGAGCCGGCGCCTGGAGGCCTTCGCCCGCTGGCGGCTGGACTACCCTCCCGGTAGCCGATTC
Organism: Yinghuangia sp. ASG 101; assembly: GCF_021165735.1. GTDB lineage: Bacteria > Actinomycetota > Actinomycetes > Streptomycetales > Streptomycetaceae > Yinghuangia. Next base: position 7,330,777 of record NZ_CP088911.1, read on the forward strand.
CAGTTCCATCTCACGTCCGCGGCATGGCTGCTCGCGGAGATCGTCGAGCGGCGCACCGGCCTGACCTTCGCCGACTATGTGCGCACCCAGGTCGCCGGGCCGCTGGGACTGACCAGCCTCGAACTCGGCGTCCCCGAGGAGCGCCAGAGCGCCACTATCGCCCCCATGACCGCCACCGACCGCACCAGCGACGATCAGGAAGTCGACCCGTGGGGCCCGTGGTTCCTCTCCGACCCGAGAGTGCTGGCCGCGGGCGAGCCCAGTCACTCCCTGGTGGGCACCGCGGCGGATGTCGCACTGTTCTTCCAGGCGATGGAGCATTCAGGTCTGTGGAAGCCCGAAGCCGTCGCCGAGGGGAGCCGGATGCGTTTCGCGAAGGCACCCGAGGGCGCCGAGCTGTACGGCGGCGGCGACCGGCGGACCGGCATGGGACTGTTCGTCACCGTGGCCGGGCCGGACGCCGGAGGCAATCTGCCCTCGACCGGGTCGCCGGAGCTGTACGGCAACAGCGGCGCCGCGTACCAACTGGCCTTCATGGACCCGGAGTCCGGGTTGTCCTTCGCCTGGCTGTGCAACGGCTATCCGCTGACCGGCTACGACCTGTCCCGACGCGGGCGGGCGCTGCTCACCAACGTCGCCAACCTGGCGGCGGACCTGGCGGTCTGACGTCACGGCCGTCCGGTCGGGAGAATGCGCGCGTTCGCCGCGAGCGCGACAACGCGGACGTCGGCGCGACATGGGCTCGGCGCCCGGCGAAGCGGTCGGCGGATTCCCCGCGAGGACATACGGCGGGCCGGTGCACAGGCTCCGATAAGAGCCTGTGCACCGGCCCGCGGCGAAATTACGGCGAATCAGCCCTGTTCGGCGAGCAGCGACTCGCGGAGCACATGCTTGCGGACCTTGCCGGACGCGGTGAGCGGGAACTCGTCCGCGAAGTGCCAGCGACGCGGAATCTTGAACGCGGCGAGGTGTTCTCTCGCGAAGGTCTCCAACTCCTGGGGGCCGGCGTCGAGTCCGGGCCTGAGTCGGACGACCGCCGCAACGGTCTCGCCCAGCCGGTCGTCGGGCGTTCCGATGACGGCGACGTCGGTGACGGCGGGATGGCCGAGCAGGACCTCCTCCACCTCGCGGGGGTAGATGTTCTCCCCACCGCGGATGATCACCTCGCGGGTACGGCCGTGGAACCGCAGCACGCCCTGCGCGTCCATGCTGCAGATGTCGCCCGTACGCAGCCAACCGCGGGCGTCGATGGCCCGCGCGGTTGCGTCCGCCATGCCGTGGTAGCCCGACATGTTCAGCGGCGAGCGGATGCACAGCTCACCGTGCTCCCCGAGGTCCGCCGTCTCCCCGGTCCCCGGGCGGACGACGCGCACCTCGCGGTGCGGTGAGGGACGGCCCAGGGTCTCGGCCTTGTGCTCGTCCGGGTCGTCGGGCCGGGTGGACACCGCGTACGGGCTCTCGGACTGCCCGTAGGCGATGTTCAGTTTCGCGCCGAGGGCACCCTCGAAGCGGCGTACGAGTTCGGGGGCCACGGCCGTGCCCCCGCCTTCGACGACGCGCAGGCTCGTGAGGTCGCGGACCCGCAGATCGGGGCAGGCCAGGATGTCGGTCATCATCGTCGGGACCAGCCCGAGGACCGTGGCCCGGGACTGCTCGACCAACCGGAGAACCTCCCTCGCGGTGAACGAGGGAGCCAACACCAGTGTTCCGCTCACCGAGGCGACCGCCAGCGCTCCGCACACCGACGCGCCCACGTGGTGCAGCGGCAGCGGTGTGCACAAAACCTCGTGCCGCCCGGCACCGCCGAGACGCGCCATGCCGAACCGGCCGCTGTTCACACAGGCCAGGTGGCTGAGCACCGCTCCCTTGGGGGTGCCCGTGGTACCGGAGGTGTACTGGATCAGGAACGGCGAGTCGGGGTCGACCTCGGGCAGCCGTCCTGGCGCCGGCGGGGGAGCTTTTCGCCAGGCGTCGATTTCCAGCACCGGGCAGGGGTGCGGCAGGGAGGCGGTCAGGGCGACCGCCCGCCGGAGCAGCGGCGACCCGCGGTGCTCCGATGCCGCGAGGACGAGCCTGCTGCCCGACTGCCGCAACTGGTAGGCCACTTCGGCGTCGGTGAGGGCGGTGTTGACGGGAACCAGCGGCGTGCCGGCCAGCACCGCGCCGTACTCGGCGACGATCCAGTCGGCGCTGTTGGCCCCCCAGACAGCGATCGGCTGCCCGGGCGGGACGTTCGTCAGGAAGGATGCCGCCGCGCGCTCGGCCGCGTCGAGGAGTTCCGCCCAGGTCATCCGGCCCAACCTGGGACCGTCGGGCCACAGCACCGCGGCCCGGTCCGGGAAACGCGCCGCCGACTGCCGCAGGACGTCTCCGACCGTGATCCGCCACAATTCCTCGTCGCACTCGGCCGGGCGGTGAGCGGCGCCGCGAAGCCTTTCGTGCTCCTGTGTGTCCGTCGTCATCACAGGCCCAGGGAGCGACCGACGATCTCCTGCATGATCTCCGACGTCCCGCCGAACACCCGCTGAACCCGGTTGTCCCGCCAGATACGGGCGATCTCGTATTCGTTGACGAAGCCGTAGCCCCCGAACATCTGCAGGCACCGGTCGATGACCTGCCATGCGGTCTCCGACGCCCAGTACTTCGCCGCCGCGGCGTCGTCGGCGGTCAGATGTCCTTCGACCAGGGCCATGATGCAGCCGTCGACATACACGCGGCCGGCGTTGAGCTTGGCGCGGGCGTCGGCGAGCGCGAAGCGGTTCGCCTGGAACCGGCCGATCGGCTGTCCGAACGCGGTGCGCTCGGTCGCGTAGTCCATCGTCAGGGCGAACGCCCGTTCCGCCGAGGCCAGCGACGACACCGCGATCGCCAGCCGCTCGGTCGGGAGGTTCTGCATCATGTGGTAGAAGCCCCGGCCCTCCTGCCCCAGCAGGTTCCCGGCCGGCACCCGCACGCCGTGGAAGAACAGTTCCGCCGTGTCCTGCGCCTTCATGCCGACCTTGTCGAGCTTCCGGCCCCGCTCGAACCCCGCGGCACCGCGCTCGACCACGATCAGGCTGACGCCCTTGTGCCCGGCGGCCGGATCGGTCTTACAGGCGACGACCACCAGATCGGCGAGGATCCCGTTGGTGATGAAGGTTTTGGAGCCGTCGATCACCCACGCGTCCCCGTCCCGGCGGGCGGTGGTGCGGATGTTCTTGAGGTCGGACCCCGCGCCCGGTTCGGACAGGGCCAGCGCGCAAATGGTCTCGCCGCTGACCACACCCGGCAGCCAACGGGCCTTCTGCGCGTCGGTGGTCAGGTTCATCAGGTACGGGGGAATGACGTCGTTCTGCAGACCGAGTGCGATGCCGACCGTGCCCGTGGCGGCCATCTCCTCGGCCATGATCGCGTTGTAGCGGAAGTCCCTGATGCCCTGGCCACCGTACTCCTCGGGAAATTCCCAGCCGATCAGCCCGGCCTTGCCGGCCGCGGCCCAGGCGGCCCGGCTGACCTGGCCGTCGCGCTCCCACTCCTCCGTATGCGGGACGCACTCCCGCTCGTAGTACGCGCGGGCGGTGGCGCGGAAGAGGTCGTGTTCCTCCGTGAAGATCGTGCGACGCATGCTGCTGGCCTCCGGGTCGGACGGGACACACTTGTAGACGCAGAAGATAGATTAGTGTATCTAGTTGAATAATTAAATGTCTGGTGGTGAAACGCCGGCGTGGAGACGGAGGTCAGTGTGCGGCCGTTGGAGGGCTACAGGGTCGTCGAGCTCGGCATGTGGGTGGCGGCTCCGGCCGCCGCCACGATGATGGCCGACTGGGGCGCCGACGTCATCAAGGTGGAGGCGCCGGCGGGGGACCCGAACCGGTACACGCTCAAGCACGTAGGGCAACAGGTGGACAGCGAGCCGCCGTTCGAGACCGACAACCGCGGCAAGCGCGGCATCGTCCTCGACCTGAGGGCAGAAGACGGCACGCGGGCACTTGAGCGCCTGCTGGACCGCGCCGACGTCTTCGTCACCAACCTGCGCCCCGGCGCCTTGGAGAGGCTCGGGCTGGACCCGGAGTCACTGCGGGCCCGGCATCCCCGCCTGGTCGTCGGAACCCTCACCGGCTACGGCTGGTCCGGCGACGACCGGGACCGCGCCGGTTACGACGTCTCCGCGTTCTGGGCCCGTCCGGGCATCGCCGCGATGCTCAACCCCACCGGTGAAGCGCCGCCCGCGATCCGGCCGGGACTGGGCGACCGCGCCGCCGCCGCCAACCTCGTGGCCGGCGTCCTGGCCGCCCTGCTGCGCCGGGAACGCACCGGCAAGGGCACCGTGGTCGACGTGTCCCTGCTGCGCTCCGGCACCTACGCCATCGGCAACGACCTCGCCTTGCAGAACTACTTCGGAAAGCGCGGGCGCACCAGGCCGCGCACCGAACACGAGTCCCCCCTGTACAACTCCTACCAGGCCGGCGACGGGCGCTGGTTCTGGCTGGTCGGCCTCGAAGGCAACCGGCACTGGCCCGGCGTGCTCAAGGCGCTGGGCCGCGAAGACCTCGGCGAAGACGAGCGGTTCGCGACCGGACGGTCCCGGCGCGGCCATGTCCGCGAACTCATCGCCGTCTTCGACGAGGAGTTCGCCAAGCGCCCGCTGGAGGGGTGGGCGGCCCGCTTCGACGCCGAAGGCGTGTGGTGGGCTCCCGTGCAGACTCTCGCCGAGATCAGCGCGGATCCCCAGGCGGAGGCCATCGGCGCCTTCGTCGAACAGCCCGGCATGGGGGGAGCGCCGCCGCTGCGCACCGTGGCCACGCCGGTGAACTTCTGGGGCGTGGACGACAAGCCCCGATCCGGCGCCCCCGTCTTGGGCGAGCACACCGGCGAGGTTCTCCGCGAACTGGACGCTCCCACCGCCTGACGCCTCCGGCAGGCATCGCCCGCGACACGGTCACACGGACCGCAGTGGGCGTTCCCGACGTGTGAAACGAGGACGAACCGCATGGCAGTGACCGCATTCCCTGTCGAAGCCGGGCACCTACTGGTGTTCGCCCGGGCGATCGGCGACCACGACCCCGCCTATCACGCCGACCTGGCGGACCCCGGCGCCCGGCCCGTCGCGCCCCCCACGTTCACGATGGCCGCCGCCCATCACGACGACGAGTATCCGCTGCGGCCACTGCCCGGCAAGGAGTGGTTCGGCTCAGGTGCGGGTGCCGGCTTCACTCTCGACGGCGCCGACGGCTTGCATGCCGAACAGCACTTCGAGTACCACCGGCCGCTGCGTGTCGGCGACGTCCTCTCCGGCAGCACCCGCCAGGGCCGCTCGTGGGAGAAGACCGGACGCGCGGGAGTGCTCCGGTTCACCGAACAGATCACCGAATACCGGGACGCGACAGGCGGCCTCGTGGTCACCGCGCGCTCGGTTGGTGTGACGACTCAGGCCCCCACCACGGAACCCGGCTCCGAGAACACCAGGAGGAACGGCTGATGCCCCTGTCCGTCGACGAGGTGAAGGCGGGCGACTCCCGCGAGCAGGTGGTCGTGGAGGACCTCAAGCGCACGCAGATCGTGCAATACGCCGGTGCTTCGGGCGACTTCAACCCCCTGCACACGGATCAGGAGTTCGCTGTGAAGGTGGCCGGCTACCCCGGCGTGTTCGCCCACGGCATGCTCACCATGGGTATGACCGGCAGGGTGCTCACCGATTGGCTGGGCCGGGAGAACCTTCTCCGCTTCGGGGTTCGCTTCAAGGCGCAGGTGTGGCCCGGCGACACGCTCACGGTGACCGCGACCGTCGATGCCGTCACGCGTGACGACGCGGGTCCGCTCGCCGAAATCTCTCTGCGTACCGTCAACCAGCACGGCGCCGAGGTCGTCACCGGCACGGCTGCGGCCCGCCTCGCCGAGTGATGCGCCCGAAGCCGGACACCCCGTGCCACGAACCGGAGGCCACGTGACGATCGAACCCAACCGCGCGGACACGCCGGAAGCCGGCACCGAAGCCGCCCCGGTCATCCTGTGGGAGGAGCACGACGGCGGGGTCGTCGTGCTGACCCTCAACCGGCCCGAGCATTACAACGCGTGGACGCTCGACATGGAGCTGCGGTACAACGAACTGCTCGACCGGGCCGAGACCGATCCCGATGTCCGTGCCGTGGTCCTCACCGGCGCGGGGCGCGGTTTCTGCCCCGGCATGGACATGAGCGTGCTCGACGCCGCGTCCTCCGGGGCACGCCCCTGGCCCACCGACCAACTGCCCCCGCGCAGCCGCCCGATGTCCTTTCCCAAGCCGATGATCGCCGCGGTCAACGGCGCGTGCGCCGGCATCGGGTTCAACCAGGCGCTCATGTGCGACGTCCGGTTCTCGGTCCCCGGAGCCAGGTTCGCGGCGGCCTTCAGCCGCCGGGGACTCGTGGCGGAGGACGGTGTCTCCTGGATCCTGCCGCGCGTGGTCGGCATGGGCCACGCGACCGACATGCTGCTGTCCTCCCGCAAGGTGACCGCTTCCGAGGCACTTGCCATGGGCCTGGTCAACCGCCTGGTCGAACCCGACGAGCTGCTGCCCACGGCGCTGGAGTACGCGGGGGAACTCGCCCGGGAGTGCAGTCCGTACGCCATGTCGCTGATCAAGCGCCAGCTGGTCGACGACGCGAACCGCGGGTTCGTCGAGGCACGCGACGTGGCCCGTGGCCTGCTGGCCGAGGCCAAGCAGGCGCCGGACTACCGGGAGGGAGTGCGCAGCTTCATCGAACACCGTCCGCCCCGCTTCGCCGGGCTCGGTGAGAAGGACGGCGGGTGAGAGCCGTTCGCGGCATCACCGGAGGCAAGCGCCGTCACGAGACATGTCGGTTCGAGGAAGGGCGACGATGACGGAAACGGCACGGCTGTACGGTAAAACGGCGCTCGTCACCGGAGCCGGCCAAGGGGTGGGCCGCGGCATCGCGCTCGCCCTGGCCGGCGAGGGTGCCACGGTCGTCGTCGCCGGGCGCACCGAGAGCAAATTGCGCACGGTCGCGGAGGAGATCGCCGCCCGCGGTGCCCGAGCGCACGTCGTCACCGGAGATGTCGGGCGCCGCGAGGACGTCGAGCGGATGGTGGCCGAAAGCGTCTCCGCGAGCGGCGGTCTCGACATCCTGGTGAACAACGCCCAGACGTCCGTCCAGCGGCTCCTGAAGGACACCACCGCCGAGGACGTGGACCTCGCGTACCGGAGCGGGCCGCTCGCCACGTTCCACGCGATGCTCGCGGCACTGCCGCACCTGCGGGTCAACGGCGGCAGTGTGGTCAATCTCGGCTCCTCCACGGCGGTGCTGGGGGACCCCGGTTTCGGGTCGTACGCGATGGCCAAGGAGGCGATCCGGGGCCTGACCCGCGTGGCCGCGCGGGAGTGGGGGGCGTACGGGGTCCGCGTGAACACCATCTGCCCGGCGGCGTCGAGCCCCGCCGCCGACGAATACCTCCAGGCCCGTCCGGAACGACTTGCCAGGCTCACGGCGGAGTTCCCGCTCGGACGTCTGGGGGAGCCGGTGAACGACATCGGACGCGCCGTCGCGGCCCTGGTCAGCGACGACATGGCCTACCTGACGGGAGCCACGCTGATGTTGGACGGCGGTCGCACCATCATCTCTTGACGCCCGCGCCGCGTCGTCACGCGGGCACGCGTGGCCCATCCGCGGCCGTCGCACGGCGTGGCACTCCCGGTCCGAAGGCCGGGCATTCACGGAAGGAGATCCCGATGACCGGCACGCCGCACGCCGCTGTTCCCGGCGGGGAGGCCCGCCTCGTTCCGACGCCGAGCGACGGCCCGTTCGCCGTCGGCGGACACACCGACGGCCGAGGCGCGCGCATGGCAGGCAAGGCGGTGCTCGTCACGGGCGCGGGAAGTGCGGGTGAGCTCCCGGGCACGGGAGCGGCGACGGCCATGTTGCTGGCCGCACAGGGGGCCACCGTCGGCATCCTCGACGTCGACGCCGCGCGGGCCGCCCACACCCGCGGGTTGGTCGAGGAAGTCGGCGGCCGGGCCGTCGCGCTCGTCGCGGACATCACCGCCGAGGACGCGGCACGAGGCGCGGTCGACGACTTCGCCGGCCGCGTCGGACGGCTGGACGCGGTGGTGAACAACGCGGGCATCAGCGGCGAGGGCGGCATCGCCGCCACCACCCGGGCCGGCTGGGACCGGGTCTTCGCCCTCAACGTCACCGCGGCCATGCAGGTGGCCCGTGCCGCCCACCCCCATCTGGTGGCCGCGGGCGGCGGATCCGTCGTCAACGTCTCGTCCGTGGCGGCGCTGCGCGGATTCGGCAGCGGGGCATACGGGGCCAGCAAGGGGGCCCTGCAGTCGATGACCGTCGACCTGGCCTACTCCTGGGGGCGGGACGGCATTCGCGTCAACTGCCTGGTCCCCGGCCACCTGCACACTCCCATCGGCGACCACGGCGGTGAAGAGGGCAGGCGGTTGCGCAGCGCGGCGAACATGCTTGGCATCGAGGGCAATGCCTGGGACCTGGCCTGGGCGGTGCTCTTCCTCGCCGGTACGGAATCGCGCTGGGTCACGGGAACGGTGATCCCCGTCGACGCGGGCACCACCGCCGCGACCGTGCTGGGCATGCTGCCGTACATGGCCGAGGCCCGGAGAGAAGACGCCGACCGGTGACAGACTCCGGCCGCATCCCGCGGTCGGCGCCGCCGCATGCCGGCCGCCCGCCGACCAGGTATCGATGGTGTCGGACCGCCCGGACGGCCGGTGCGTCTCCCCGGATCTTCCGTCGTTTCGATGGCGCCTGGCGCCGACGGGACCCGCGCCTCGTCGACCCGCCCGCCGGGGCTGGGGGGCGGGGCCTCTCGTCCGATCGGGACGGACCGTTTTCCCGGTGCATGGAGACGGCGGAGGCCGCGTGCGGGGCACACGCCCCACGCAGATTCTATTCTATGAGCTACGATAATTTATCTATCTATTATTTGAGGGGGCGACCCCGTGGTCCGGCGAGGAGAGTCCTGCCATGCCGTCGACAGCCTTGGCCGGTATACGAGTTCTGGACCTGTCCCGCGTGCTCGCCGCCCCGTTGGCCACGCAGTGGCTGGCTGATCTCGGGGCCGAGGTGATCAAGGTCGAGCGCCCGGGAAGCGGTGACGAGTCCCGCACCTACGGGCCGCCCTTCCTGGCGGACGCGTCCGGCGAACCCACCGATACGGCGGCGTTCTACCTCGCCTGCAACCGCAACAAGCAGTCGATCACCGTCAACCACGCGATCCCGGAAGGGCAGGAACTGATCCGGCGGCTCGCCGCCCGCAGCGACGTCGTGGTGGAGAATTTCCGCGCCGGCACGCTGCGCAAGTACGGACTCGACCACGAAAGCCTGCGCGAGCTCAATCCTGGTCTGGTCTACCTGTCGGTCACCGGCTTCGGGCAGGACGGTCCGTATGCGACCCGTCCCGGCTACGACGGCGTTTTCCAGGCGATGTCCGGCATGATGAGCGTCTCCGGTCATCCGGACGAGCCGATGAAGGTCGGCGTGAGCATGGTGGACATCCTGACCAGCCTTTACGGTGGCATGGCCGTCCTGGCGGCACTTCGCCATCGGGACGAAACCGGTGAGGGCCAGCACATCGACCTCTCACTGCTCGACTGCGGCTTGGCGTCGCTGTCCCACTTCGCCATGAACTACCTGGTCGGCGGCGAGGTTCCCCAACGACGTGGCAACGGCGGCTACGGCGGCATCCCGTCGCAGGCGTTCATGTGCCAGGACCGGCCGCTGTTCCTGGTGGCGGGCAACGACAAGCAGTTCGCCGCCTTCTGCGCGGCGGCCGGACGCGAGGACCTGCTGACGGATCCGAGGTTCGCCGGCACCAGTGCCCGCATCGCCAACCGCGAGAAGATCCTCCCCGTACTGGAGGGCATCTTCCGCACCCGCACCCGCGACGAGTGGCTGGCCCTGCTGGAGGCCCACGACGTTCCGGCGAGCGCGATCCACGAGATGCCGGAGGTCTTCGCCGATCCCCAGGTGCGGCACCGCCGCATGCTCGTGGAGGTCGACGACCCGGTCTCCGGGCGCCTGCCGCTGCTGGCGAACCCGATCCGGCTGTCGGCCACCCCCGTGGACGCGTACAAGGCCCCGCCCCGGCTCGGTGAGCACACCGCAGAGGTCTTGGCCCGCCTCGCGGATGTCGGGGAGGCCGAACTGGAAGAACTGCGGAGGGCGGGCGCGGTCTGAGCGGTCGCGCCGCCGCGGACTCCGCCACCCCGCCACCCCACAGGGAAGGAACACCATGACGTCCAGCAATCGCCGCGAGACCCACACTCCTCGCGACGTATGGGCCGGCTCGGACTTTCAGGAGCCGCCCCGCACCCCGGGCGGGGTGGCTCTCTGCGGGGCCTGCCGCGTCACCGGCACCTGCCGGCTCGGGGTCGAGCGCGAGCATCTCGACGAGGCGGGGACCGCGTGGTTCGCGGTGTCCTGCCCCCGAGATCAGGAGGGCGGCCCCAATGTCGCCCACGGCGGCTGGACGGCCGCCGTGCTGGACGAGTGCCTGGGCCACCTGCCGCTGCTCAATCGCACCTTGTCGGTCACCGCGGAGCTGACGGTCTCCTTCGTCAAGCCCGTCCCCGTGGAGCGCCCGTTGCGGGTCCGCGCCTGGGTGGACCGGCGCGAGGGATCGCGCTGGTACATCTCCGGCGACATGGTCCTGCTGCCGGGCCGCGCCGTGATCGCCCGCGCGAGCGGCATCTGGGTCAGCCGTGACCCGGGGCACTTCGACCGGCACGAACAGTGGCTTTCCGAGCAGGACAACGCGTCGGAGAGGTGAATTCGGGAGAGGCGCCCGCCCCGGCGGGCCGCCTCCCCGTCGGCCGAGGTGCCGCGCGGCGGAACCTAGACGAGCCGAAGCCGGCGCGTACTCTCCGCCCGCCCGGCGGGTGGCTGGGGCTCACTCGGCACGGGAGCGGCGAAAACGCCTTCATGCACCCAGTCGTACGGGATCTGGGGCTGCGGAAGGTGCTCGCGGTCGGGCACGGCGACCCCGTACAGCCGCGAGTAGCGGAACTTGAACTCAAGGTTGTCGAGGATGCTCCAGTACTCGTACCCCCGCACGTCCACACCGTGGTCCATCAGGTCGGCGAGCCAGGAGAGCTGGTTGGCGAGTCGGGTGCGCCGCCGCGCGGTGGCCTCGGGGGAGTCGGCCTCCGGCTCGACGTCGCACATGCCGTTGTCGATGATGTGCACCGGCGGGAGTGCCTCGCCGTAGAGGTCGTGAAGGGCCGCCACCGCGTCCGCCAGCGCCTCGGGCACCACGGGCCACCCATACACGGTGGTCTCGACGTCGTCCATCGGTATGAGCGTGAAACCCAGCAGCGCGAGCAGACTGTTCAGCTCGTTCAAAGCGCGGAAGCGGTCGTTCGGGGACAGCACACGGAGCAGGTTCTCCGGCGCGGCGACCCGCGACGGCACGTGCCACAGCAGGCCCAGCGCATCCTGCGGAGTGGCGATGGTGTCCATGTCGCCGGGGCGCACGCACCCGGTTTCCTCAACAGGGGAGTAGCCGCTGTCGGTGGCCACATGGCTGCCGTGCAGCATGGGGTCCAGGAAGAGGCGGTGCGCCCAGTTCTCCAGGAGTTCCAAGGCAAGCCGGTCCGCCGGGTCGTGGGTTGCGGGGTACCCGCCCATGAGCAGGGACGAGGTCATGACCCGCGCTGTCCCGTCGGAGGCACGCAGCGCCTGGGTGGCGAGGCCCGAGCCCAGCAGGAGGTGGTGCAGGGCCGGAAGGCCAGCCACACCCGCCGCGCGATCGAGGTGAAACATGCCCGCGACGTGGTCGAACACCGGCTGGGACATGTTCCCGACGGTCACCCAGCGCGAGACGCGGTCACCGAACCGCTGTCCGAGCTCGTGCGCGAAGTCGGCGAAGCGCGACGCGGTGTCACGATCGAGCCAGCCACCCGCCTCGTCCACCCAGGGCGGCATGTCCCCGTGGAGCAGTGTCAGCGCGGGCCCGCCGCCCGCGTCGGCGAACGCGTCCAGCGCGCGGTCGCAGCGGGCGAGCGCCGCCGCGTCCCAGGAAGTGGGACCGTCCGGTTGCAGATTCGCCCAGCCCGCGACCGCACGGTACGAGGACGGAGTGACGGCGAAGACGTCGCGCACGTCACGGATCCAGCGGTGTGCCTGGTCGGTGTACACGCCGAACGGGGCATCCGCAGCGGACGGTGCACTGATCACCGCGGCGGTGGAAACCCCCCAGTCAACGGCTTGCAAACGGTTGCGAAGATCGGGGCCGCGCATGCTCACCATCCGTGATGATTCGGGTGAATCGGCGAGGGGATTTGAGCCCGACGCTAACACCGTGGTGGCGTGCCGACAATGGTCCGGTGAAATCCCGCCACGCGCCCTTGCCGGAGTGACCGGGCGCGTGAAGTCGCCTTCGGGGGCACGGGCATCAGGGCACCGCGAGTTCCGACGCGCGTGCGAGGCGGCCGTGACGGCGACCCCGGGCAACCACCGCTCGGCGACAGGAGCTATCCCTGCCGCATGTCGGCCACGTACGGCTGGTGGGCGAGCAGTCCGCCGTCGACGCAGAGTGTCTGGCCGGTGATGAACCCCGCCTCGTCCGAGGCGAGGAAGACCACGGCGTTCGCGACGTCCTCGGGTCGGCCCAGCCGGGGCGTGAGGTGGTGCCGGAGCATGGTCTCCTGCATCGCACCGTGCGCGGACCCGGAGCTCGCCCCGGTGACGATGAACCCGGGGGCGATGGCATTGCACCGTACGCCCTGCTTGCCGTACTGGGTGGCCACGTACCGCGTGAGGTTGTTCAGAGCCGCCTTGGACGCGCCGTACGCGGGGTTGCGCAGGTCGCCGGCAAGCCCCGATCCCGACGAGGTGTTGATGATCGACCCTGTCCCCTGTTCGATCATGTGCGGCACTGCGGCCTTGATCGCCAGGACCGTTCCGCGCACGTTGATGCGCATCGTGTCGTCCCAGACCTGCGGGTCCGCCTCGGCGACGGCCGGATCGGACCGGGCCGCCAGGTGTGTGGCGGCGGCGTTGTTGTGCAGGACGTCGATGGTGCCGTACTCCCGAACTGTGCGTTCGATCAGCGCGGGAACCGAGTCGGCGTCGCCGAGATCGACCTCGACCGCGAGTGCGGTGCCGCCGGCCGCGATGATGCGGTCCGCCACCGTCTGGGCGCCGGCGAGGTTCAGGTCCGCGACGACAGTGCGGGCTCCCTCCGCAGCGAGTCGTTCGGCGGTCACCGCACCGATGCCGGACGCGGCGCCGGTGACGACCGCGGTCTTGCCTGCCAGCCTGTTCATGCTTCCGTCCTTCCACTGGTGGGCCCGCCGCGCTGATCGTGTGCGTGGGCCGCGCTTTTACGCGCGTCCGTCAGGCCGCGGGGTCGGCTTGGAGCAGCGGGCGAAGGCGCGTGCAGATCGTTTCGACGTGCCGGGCGACGGCCTCGGGGGGTAGCCCGGCGACGGATGCCCAGAACCATACGGTCTCCACGGGGGCATCGCCGACGTACTCCCAGACCTGCCTGGCGACTTCCTCCGGCGTGTCGAATATGTACGAGGACAGAGGGCCGCGTGGGGCCCGGCCGCGCAGCTTCTCCGGATCCACCGGCCGGGGCGTCGGCTTCCCGGTCCCTTCCACCATGTACCGGCGATAGCTGTCGAGCTGGTACGCGATGTGCGGCGCGACCAAGGGCCAGTCACGCTCCGGGTCGTCGGTGACGAACGCCTCGATGCCGCCCGCCATCCGGCCGTCGGCCGGATGGTGCCCGCCCTCCAGCAGCCCTTCCCGATAATGCGGCCATGACGCGGCGTTCGCGGTCAGCAGACGCTCGCCCATGCGGCCCGCCCGGCGCGCCCCCTTGGGGCCCTGGTAACCGAGCCACACAGGCAGCCGGGGCTGCACCGGCCCCGGGGTGACCCCTTCCTCGGTCCACAGGCGGCGGAGTTCGCCGACCTGGGCGTCGAGGGTACGGTAACGGGCTTCGATGTCCGCGTCGAAGAGCCGGAACTCGGGCACGCGGTAGCCCGCGCCCAGTCCGAGATCAAGCCGGCCCCCGCTGATGATGTCCACCACCGCGGCCTCCTCGGCCAGTTGCGGTGTCTTGCGCAGCGGCGCGACGAGGATGCCCGTTCCCACGCGGACCCGGCGTGTGCGCGCGGCTGCCGCGGCGGCGAAGGTCAGGGGTTGCGGAAGGTAGGCGTCCTCGAACAGATGGTGTTCGGAGAACCAGACCGAGTCGGCGCCCAACCGCTCCGCCTCCTCGCACATCTCCAGGGTGAAGCCGTAGAGCTGTGCGGGGTCCTGCCGCCAGTTCGGCGGATTGCGGAGATCGAACCACAGGCCGACCTTCATCAACGATCACCCTTTCAGTGTATACATCAATCTTATTTGTCCATACTGCACAAGATCGCGTCTGTCGTCCGGAGGGGATGGCGGGCCCGGCGGGCACCCGGCTGACACTCGAGAGCAATATAGTCAGATAATTGAAGTATGATGACTGAATCATCGAGGTGTGATCGGAGCTGACAACGTGAGCGAGCAGCGCAAACCCATCTTCGACTGCGACAACCACATGTACGAGGAGCGGGACTCGTTCACCCGCTACCTCCCCAAGGAATACCTGGGGCAGGCCGTCGCGCCGGTCACTCTGGCGGACGGCCGCGAGGTCATCCTGGCCGGCGACCGGATCGTGGTGTGCCTGGAGCCGGAGTTCGGCCAGGTCTACCGGCCCGGCTCGCTCAAGGAGATGCTGAAGGCGATGGGCTCGGGAAACCCCGAGGAGACCTATCAGTTCGAGCCGATGCGTGAGGAATACACCAACCGCGACGCCCGGCTGGCGGCCATGGACGCGCAGGGCGTGGACCAGACCATCATGTATCCGGGCGGGTGGGCCCTGGTCGCGGAGGAGTACGTGCGGGGCGTCGAGCCGCTGTACGCCAACTACCACTCCTTCAACCGCTACATGAACGACGTGTGGGGCTTCGACCACCAGGGGCGCATCTACGCGCCCGCCATGATGTCGCTGCGCGATCTGCCCAGCGCCGTCAAGGAGTTGGAGTACGTGCTGGAGCAGGGTGCCCGCTTCATCCTGCTGCCCACCGGCCCCGTCTACGGCCGGTCGCCGGGCGACCCGTACTTCGACCCGTTCTGGAAACTCGTCGACGAGGCCGGCGCCAGCGTCTGTTACCACATCAGCGAGTACTACTACAACTCCCACGCGGCGCCGGCCTGGGGCCACGACCCCAGCCCGATTCACTTCCGGATGTCCGCCTGGCAGTGGCAGAACACCTACGGTCAGCGCCCGATCGAGGAGACGCTGTCCGCGCTGATCTTCGACAACCTCTTCGGCCGGTTCCCGAACATCCACGTCCTGGTGTCCGAGTTCGGCGCGGAGTGGGTGCCGCACTTCGTCCGGCACATGGACAAGTCCCGCGGCATGGGCCGCAACGGCCCCTGGATCGGTGGCCAGCTCGACGAGCGGCCCAGCCAGGTCTTCCGCAAGCACGTACGCGTCGTGCCGTACCCGGAGGACGACGTGGTCAGTCTCGTCCGGCGGCTCGGCCACCACGACTCGCTCGTGATGGGATCCGACTTCCCGCACGCCGAAGGCCTCGCCAACCCCGCCGACTTCCGCGGACTGCTGGGCGACCTCGACGAGTCCGTGAAGGACGACATCATGTACAACAACGCCCAAATCCTCGTCAGCCGCTGACCGTTCGGACGCGACACGTGTCGAGCGGCGGATCACGCTCGGTCGCGGTTGCCGCGCTTCACCGAGAAAACATCTGATTCACACACCTGATTGGGAGGTATGCCGTGGGGCTCCTCGACGGCAAGGTCGCCATCGTCACGGGTGGCGGCCGGGGACTCGGAAGGGCGCATTGCCTGGCCCTGGCGGACGCGGGCGCCACAGTGGTCGTCAACGACCTCGGCTCGGGATTGCACGGCGAGCAGGTCGGCGAGTCCCCCGCCGACGAGGTGGCCGCCGAGATCACCAAGGCGGGCGGCACCGCGAAGGCCAGCCACTGCTCGGTGTCGGACTGGCAGGCCACGGAGGCTCTGGTGGCCGACACCGTCGCTGAGTTCGGCCGCCTGGACATCGTGGTGAACAACGCGGGCATCGTCCGCGACCGCATGCTGTTCTCCATGAGCGAGGCCGACTTCGACGCGGTTATCGCGGTCCACCTCAAGGGCACGTTCGCGCTCAGCCGCCACGCGTGCGCCTACTGGCGAGACAGTTTCAAGCGAGGTGAGCCGGTCGCGGGCCGGATCGTCAACACCACGTCCGGCACAGGCCTGTTCGGCAACGTCGGCCAGGCCAACTACGGTGCGGCCAAGGCAGGCATCGCGAATCTGACCGCGATCACGGCCCTGGAGATGCGCCGCTACGGGGTCACCGCAAACGCCATCTCCCCGATCGCGGCCACCCGCATGACCGCCGACCTCGCGGTGGGGCACAGCGACATCGGCGCCGACGGCTTCGACCCCCGTGACCCGGCGAACGCCTCCGGAGTCGTCGTCTACCTCGCCTCGGACGCCTCCTCCTGGCTGACCGGGCAGGTGCTGCGCATCGACGGCGACAAGGTCAACCGCCTCCAGGGCTGGACGGTCACCGGCATTCACCCGAGCCGGACCGGCCGCGCGGTGACCGCCGAGGAACTGATCGATGCGCTGCCCCAGCTCTACGGGACCGCCCCCACCGGCCGCCCGGCGGTACGGCTGCCGTAGGCGCCTGTCGGCCACAACGGGGCGCCCGACACATATGGGCCGCCCTACACAACAATCCGGCGGGGCGTCCCCGCGGTTACGGAGGCAACGGTGGAGGCGGAAGACTTCGCGGCGGTTTTGTCCGAAGTGCGGAAATTCGTCCGCGAGCGTGTGGTGCCGCTCGAAGCGCAAATCGACGAGAAGGACGAGATGCCGGCGGAGATCCGCGCGGCGGCCAAGCAGATGGGGCTCTTCGGCTTTGCCCTGCCCGGGGAATACGGCGGCCTCGGCCTGTCCATGTACGAAGAAGTGCAGCTCATGTTCGAGCTGGGCTACACCACACCCTCGCTGCGCTCCATGTTCGGCACCAACAACGGCATCGCCGGGCACGTGCTCATGGTCGGAGGCACCGACGAGCAGAAGAAGCAGTGGCTGCCGCGCATCGCCAGTGGCGAGGTGACCGCGTCGTTCGCCCTGACCGAGCCCGACGCGGGCTCCGATCCCTCGACGTTGACCACCCACGCACGCCTCGACGGCGACGAGTGGGTGATCAACGGCGCGAAGCGGTACATCACCAACGCGCCGCTCGCCGACGTGTTCATGGTGTTCGCCCGCACCGACAAGGACGCGCCGCGCACGCGTGGCATCTCCACCTTCCTGGTCCCCGCCGGCACACCCGGCCTGACCGTCGGCCCGCGCGACCACAAGATGGGCCAGATGGGAGCATGGACCGCCGACGTCTACTTCGACGATGTCCGGGTCCCGGCCTCGGCTTTGGTGGGCGGCGAGGCCGGCCTGAACCGCGGCTTCTCCACCGCCATGGGCTGCATCGCCCACGGCCGCGTGCACATCTCCGCCCTGTGCGTGGGCATGGCCGAGCGCCTGGTCGACGAGTCCGTCGAATACGCCCGGACCCGGCAGCAGTCGGGACGCCCGATCGGCTCGTACCAACTCGTGCAGGGCTTGGTCGCCGACTCCATGACCGACTACTACGCGGGGCGGGCCACCGTCCTCGAAGCGGCGCGTAAGTTCGACACCGGCGAGGACACGAAGATCGGGCCCTCGTGTACGAAGTACTTCGCCAGCGAGATGGTGTGGCGGGTGGCCGACCGCACGGTCCAGATCCACGGCGGCGCCGGCTACATCCGCGGCGTCCCCGCCGAACGCTTCTACCGCGACGCACGGCTGTTCCGCATCTACGAGGGGACCAGCCAGATCCAACAGGTGATCATCGCCAAGGCCCTCCTGGGGAACGTCGCCCGCGGCTGACGGCACCCGCGCGACGGACATGAACGCGGCGTGGGAGGGGGTGTGGCGTAACCCCTCCCACGCCGTTTCGAGCTGCCCGCGCACGGAGCCTTTGCCGCGAAGCGGTCCTGCTGGGGCAGTTGGCGCACCCTGGCATTCCGCGCCTGCTCGACACCGGTTCGTACCGCACCGTCCCGTTCATCGTCATGGAGCTCGTCGAGGGCAAGAGCCTTGCCAATCAACGACATTTGACGTCGTTCGCCGTCGTGACGGCCGTCGCGATCGCCTATCAGACCGCGGACGCGTTGGCCGCGGCGCACCGCGGCGACATCGTGCACCGCGACCTCAAACCCGAGAACGTGATGATCCGCGAGGATGGCGTGTGCACCCTCATCGACTTCGGCATCGCCAAACCCCTGGGCGCCAACGTCACCAATTACACCCGCAACGGCTCAACGCTCGGCAGCAAGGGTTATCAGGCGCCGGAACAGCTGATGAACCGAGAGCCGACCACCCTCTCCGACATCTACAGCCTCGGATGTGTCTTCTACGTCCTGTTCGCCGGCCGCCGTCCCTTCCTGGGCACCGGCAGTGCGCTGGACCAACAACACCTGCACGATCTCCCCGACCGCGCGCGGAAATGGGTGCCGTATCTCCCGTCGGAGATCGACGACCTGATCGCGCGGATGTTGGCCAAAGCGCCGCAGGAACGCCCGGACATCGGTGAAGTCCTGGACGTCCTCAGGCCGTTCCTGCCGTCCGAAGGTGACCCCGTGCCGCAGCCGGGTCTCGACCAGGACCCCACCCTGCCTTACCGGCTGCCCGATGCCACGCCGCGTCGCGAGCCGACTGCCCCCGTCGCCCCGCCTCGTCCGCCGACCTGGCTGACGGCCGGCGACATCGACCGGCTGTGCGCGTCGGTCGAGGCCGAACTCGCCGCCGACGCACCGGGAGACGCGGTCGCCGCGCTTGCCGATTGCGCGCACCGGGCCCGTACCGAACTCGGGCGGCGCAACCGCCGTGTGGTCCGCATGTGGCGCCTTGCCGCGGAAGGGCTTCGCCTCGTGGGCAGTTGCCACCGTGCCGCGGAGTTCTACCGGGACCTGCGGGATGACGCGCCTGCCGTGTCGACGCCCTCCGGTCTCGCGGACCGTACGCGGTGGGCGCTCCGCTTCGCCGAGTGCCGGCTCCTGTCCGGCGAGATCGCCGAAGCCGTCGAGGTCCTGCGCGAGGCAGGACCGATGATCGCCCGGCTCCCTGACGAGATCTCCCGCCCGGTTCGCGAAGCGCGGGACGAACTGGAGATCGATGTTCTGGAACGCTCCACCGAACCGGGCATCGACAAACTGCTGCGGTCTTTCCACGACAGCTGACGGGCACCTCTCACCCGGGCGCCGCCCGTCCCTCGGCAAGCGCGTCGCGCAGAGTCGAGGCCAGATCCTCGCCGAGGCCACCTGCCTCCGCCAGGAGTGCGCGGAACGTCGCCAACTTGCGGAACACGGCCCCATACCGCCGCTGTTCCGCCAAGGGCAGGCGGAGCACGCGCAGCCGCCGTACGTTGATGCGGGACACCGTGGAGGCGTGCGTGCCGGCCTGCCTGCCGTTCGACGGAGCGCCCAGGCATCCGGCCAGGAACCAGGGGTCGAACACGTCGGGGTCGGCGGTGACCGCATGGACCTGGGAGCCGAGGACCGTCGGCGCGTGTTCGTCCACCCACACGCGGAACGCGCGGACGGTGCCCACGACCACGATGTCGTCCGGTCGGGTCACGGTGAGCGCGTCCGCGTGAATCCGGGCCGCCTCGGTCGTCACCCATGCGGTCGGCGTGGCGTCGGCCACGAGGTCGGCGACGGTGAGCACGGCAAGGGCGTCGTCGGGCACCGGCCCGCCGCTCAGCGGGAGGTCAGCGGGCAGAGCCTGCCCCGACCGGAGCGTGAGGGCTCCCGCACGCACGAGTTCGTCGACGGTCGTGCCGGCGCCCGGATCGGTGCGTCCGATCTCCAAGGAGCGCAACTCACCTGTGAGAGTGTCGATTTCCGCCAGGTATTTCACCAACTGGCGCCATGAGCGGGCGATCCTCCTCCCCGCGTCGGACGCGCGCGCCGGAACATGCCGTGCCGGAGTGAGATCGACTGCCTCGTCGAGCAGATCGATGACCGGAACGGTTTTCGCCGCGGGGCCGAGGCGGTCGTCCCGCGCGCCCAGCTGATCGAGGACGGTGGTGCGCAGGCCCGGCCAATCCACCAACGCCCGTGCCGTCCCGGACCCGGTGCCCGCTCCGGAACGGTCCACCACCTGATCGGCCGCG
This sequence comes from Yinghuangia sp. ASG 101, assembly GCF_021165735.1. Classification (GTDB taxonomy): domain Bacteria; phylum Actinomycetota; class Actinomycetes; order Streptomycetales; family Streptomycetaceae; genus Yinghuangia. The sequence continues at coordinate 7,351,009 of NZ_CP088911.1, forward strand.
TCGATGAACACCAGATGTTCCGGCGACCGCATGTTCGCCTCGCGGCGCGGCGCGGTCAACACCCACAGATGCAGGGGCACACCGTGTGGCGGCGCGGCTCCGGCGGGCAGCGCGACCACCGAATTGAGCGCGCCTGAGCGCAGAAGCCCGGCCCGGATCCGACGACCCGCACGCCGCGCCGCCACGCCGGGCGGCAGGAGCACCACGGCGACGCCGCCGGGGCGCAGGTGCGCCAGGATGTGCTGTACCCAGGCCAACTCCGGCTCGCCGGCCGGTGGATGACCGTAGACCCATCTGGGGTCGGCGGCCAACTCATCGTGGCCCCAGTTGCGTTCGTTGGACGGTGGATTGCACAGCACGGTGTCCGCCGTCGTGTCGGGCCATCGGTCGTCGCGCAACGAGTCGCCGACGCGGACTTCGGAGTCGGCTTTGCGGGTGGCGTCGGACATCCGGAGTCGGGCGGCGGCGAGCGCCGCCACCGCCGGATTCACGTCCTGCCCGCGCAATCGCAGACGTGTACGGGACGTGGCCGCGTGGATACGGGCTGCCGCCGCCAGCAGACTGCCGGTGCCGCAGGCCGGGTCCAGAACCTCCCGGACCTTGACCGGTTCCGCGGCGCCGGCATGGACGGTGGCGGCGATCTCCGCCATCAGCTCCGCGAGTTGCGGCGGTGTCGTGACGATCTGCCGTACGTGGGTGCCGACCCAGCGGTCGAAGAGAAAGGTGAACGTGTCGGCTTCGCCTTGGCGGCGTGCCAGTTCTTCGGCCTGGTCGACGACCGCGTGGGCGGTTGCCGGCAGTGTGGTGTCCGCTCCGGGACGGTTGTCGGCGGGGCGCAGCCGGTTCGCGACCTCGGAGATGGCCAGGGCCATGAGATCCCGGTCGCCCAGTGCCTCGAAGCGCGGCCACAACAGAAGCTCGGCGCCGGCATCGTCGTCCACCAGCTTGCCCTGGTCGCGTAGCCACTGGTGAACCTGGTTGAGGGCAAAGAGCGGACTGGTGTCGCTCCCGCCGATCGGACTCGGGAAAGTGCTGTGCCGCCGACGCCAGTTGCTCACCGCCGCGCGGCCGACGTTGGCGATTCGCGCGATCTCGGCCAGTGTCACGGACACCGGTGGCTCGGTGACAGCGGGCATCACGAACTCCCTAGGCAAGGTCGCTGACAAACGTTCGGGGGCGCAACCGGGCCCCGGGCCTAGTCAACGTACCTGTGGAACGAGCGGCTCGCCAAGAGGTCACTTGACTAAGTTCACGATGTTCCGGTTGGTTGCTCAGCGTATCTGCCTCTAGAGTCACATGCCCAGGTGACACGGGCGGGCCGAAGGGACGGGCTCTCGACCATGGACACGACCATGCGCGCGGGTGACCGGCTGCGCGGCCGCTACCGGCTCGACACGCCGCTCGAACGCGGCGCGATGGGTGCCGTCTGGCAGGGACACGACGAGCACCTCGACCGCCCCGTCGCGGTCAAGATCGCCTTGCCGCCTCAGGACGGCGACGACGGTGCCCGCCTGCTGCGCCGCCTCCACCGCGAAGCCCAGGCCGCCGCCCGACTCGACCACCCCAACATCGCCACCGTCTACGACGCCGACACCCGGGACGACGGAGTCCGCTGGCTGATCATGCCCCTGATCGACGGCGTCACGCTGCGCGACCTGCTGGCCGAACGCGGCCGGTTCACGGTCCCGGAAGCCGCCGCGGTTGTCGCGCAATTGTGCGCCGGTCTCGAAGTGGCCCACCGAGCCGGCCTCGTGCACCGCGACATCAAGCCCGCGAACCTCATGGTCACGCGCGGCGGCCTGCTCAAGATCCTGGACTTCGGTCTCGTCAAACCCATGATCGACGCGCAGGGGCTCACGGTGACCGGCGAGCTGCTGGGCAACGTGCTGTACGCGGCACCCGAGTACTTCGAGGGCGACAACCGCGATCACAAGGTGGACGGCCGCAGCGATTTGTACGCCGCAGGCTGCCTCCTGCACCACCTGTTGGCCGGTGTCCCGCCGTTCCCCGACGACAGTCCCGCGCTGCTGCCGGGGCGCCATCTGTACGACCCGCCGCCCACGTTGGCCGACCGCGGCATCGTCGTTCCCGATGGTGTCCAAGCGCTCATCGACGCCTTGACGGCCAAGGACCCCGACAGCCGGCCCGCGTCCGGGGCCGAGGTCTACGCACGGCTGTTCTCCCACCTTCCGGCGCCCGCTGCCGACGTGGTGATCACACCCGCGTCCGAGGACCCCGCCCGGCCGTTCCGGGCGCCCTATGCGCCCTGAACCCGCGGTATTCGCGGAGGCCCCGCGCGGGGCCTCCGCGGCTGGGATGATCGAGGACCGAGGAGAACGGGGGTGACCGCGGCGTGCCGCAGGGTCCGGAACAGCACGAACGGTACGAGAAGGTGGAGCGCCTCGGCGAGGGTGGCATGGGCGAGGTCTGGCTTGCCCACGACAACCACCTCGACCGCAAGGTCGCGCTGAAGCTGATCTCGCAACACGTCCCCGGGATGAAGCCCCATGTCGTGCGGGAACGCTTCCGTCGGGAGGCGGTGATCACCGCCCGGCTCGAACACCCAAACGTGCCCACGGTCTACGACGTCGGCGTCACGAATGACGGTCGCATGTTCGTCGTCATGCAGTTCGTCCCCGGCCGCACGTTGGCGGACGAGCTCGTCGTGCGCCGGCGTCTGCCCCTGAGCTGGGTCGCCGCCATCGCGGCACAGATCAGTGAAGTGCTCGGATACGCCCACGGGATGGGCGTCGTCCACCGCGACCTCAAGCCCGGCAATGTCATGCTGACCCCGGGCGGCGTCGTCAAGGTGCTGGACTTCGGGATCGCCGCGGCGCTCGAACCCGCATCCGGCGAGCAGCCGCTGACGAGGGGCGACTTCCCCATCGGCACCCTGGGGTTCATCGCGCCGGAGCAGTTCCTCGGCCAGCGCGCCACCGAGCGCAGCGATCTCTATGCCCTCGGGTGCGTGCTCTACCAGCTTGTCGCGGGTGTGTCCCCGTTCCCGGGCCCCAATCTGGCGCTGCCGTATCAGCACGTCCACGGTGAGCCGGACGCGCTGGTTTCCCATCGGCCGGACGTCCACCCGCAACTGGCCGAGCTGATCGCCCGTCTCATGGCCAAGCAGCCTGAGTCTCGCCCCGACGACGCGGCCGAGGTGTTCGGCGTCATGGCGCCGCTGGTCGCCGAACTTGCCGCATTGGAAGAGGAGTTGCCGACGAGTCCGGATCTCGTTGCGGTGGCCCACGGGGTACCGGCGGCCACCGTGGACCCCACCCTGCCTTACACCCGCGTGCTGCGACCTCGACGTGCCCCCGAGGCGACATTGACCGCGTCCCTGGCGCCGACCGCCGTGGTGCCGCCGCCGGGCGCCGAGGACTTCGCGGCGGCCGTCGGCGCCTCCGGGGCCGCATTGCCGGCGCCCGCGGCCCCTGTGGATCCCCCGGCGGAACCTGTGGGCGAGACACACCAGGACGCCGTGAGCGGCCCCGGGCCGGCCGAGCCCCCCGCCGCGCTGATCACACCCGCGGACGGAGCAGCGGGCGGCTTTGACACCGAGGCGTTGCAGCGGATCACAACGCTTGCCGAGGAGGGCCGGTACGAGCGCGCGGCCGAGCTCCTCGACCGGCTGCTCAAAGACCGTGCGGAACCCGCGACGCCTGACGAACTTCTGCGTCTCTTCGACTACTCCCGCCGCGGCGGGCGCCTGCGTCAGGCCTACGCCGGCTATACGACGCTGCGGACCGAACTCGAGGCGACGCGCCCCGCCACGGACCCCCAGGTTCTCGCGGCCCTGGCCGGCCGCGCCGCGTGCCTGCGCGAGCTGGGACGGACCGGCGAGGCACTGGAAGAGTACGAAGACCTCCTGGGCCGCCAGGACCAGGCATTCGGCGCCGCATCCCCCGAGGCGTTCGAGAGCCGTTATGCGATCGCCGTGCTGCACGCCGGTGCGGGCTCGGTGGCGGCGGCTCTCCAGTCCTTGGAGTCACTGCGCGACGACCAGCAAGCGGCTCTGCCGGCCGATGCGCCGCAACACGTGCTGGTGGCGACGCTGATCACTCGGCTCCGGCGTCTCGCCCGCCAGGGATGATTGCTGTGAACTCAGCACACGCTCTGCTCGGTCTGGTAGTGTGTCGCCGCCGCGACGTGGCGCGCGCTGCCCCGGCATGCCGCGCCCGCGCGGCACAGCGCGCGTGACCCAGCCGAAACCGTACCGGGAAGGACGACACGGACGTGGCAGTGAGCGGGGCAGGTCGTCGCGGCAGGGCCATCCTCGGGGCCGAGGAGACTCTTCCCCGGGAAGGACAGCTTGTCGAAGTCCGCGGGCAGAACTGGGTCGTTTCCGATGTCGTCCTCCCCGTGGCCGGTACGACCGGCGGCCCCGGTGGCGAGGCCCGTGTCCAGGCCGGGTCGGGCGGCCCGGCCGCGCCGCGCCGCGGCCACACGCTCGTCCGCCTCCAGTCCGTCGCCGACGGCCGTTACGGCGAAACCCTCTCGGTGATCTGGGAGGTCGAACCCGGCCGCCGAATCCGCGCCGCGAGCTCGCTCCCCGACGCCGGCGCGGGCCGCTTCGACCCGCCCGAGCAGCTGGCCGCCTTCCTCGACGCCATCCGCTGGTCGGCCGTCGCCTCCGCGGACACGCGTACCCTCCAGTCCCCGTTCCGCTCCGGCGTCGCCGTCGAGCCGTATCAGCTCGAACCGGTGGCCCGCGCGGTCGGAGCGCCCCGCGTCAACCTCCTCCTGGCCGACGACGTCGGCCTCGGCAAGACCATCGAAGCCGGCCTGGTCGCCCAGGAACTCCTGCTCCGTGGGCGCGCGCACCGGATCATGGTGGTCTGTCCGGCCGGCCTCACCGTCAAATGGCGCGACGAACTCGCCGAGAAGTTCGGCTTCGAGTTCACCGTGGTCGACTCCGACCGCTGCGCGGAACTGCGCCGCAGCCACGGCACCGCCGCCAACCCGTTCCGGGTCTATCCGCACACCATCGTGTCGTTGCCCTGGCTGCGCGGCCCCAAGGCGCAGCGGCTGCTGGACGAGGTCGTGCCCGAGCGCACGGCCGAGGCCGCCGAGGCCGCCCGCGACGGCGAAGGGCGCCGCAAGCGGTTCTTCGATCTGCTGATTCTCGACGAGGCCCACCACGTCGCCCCCGCCGCGCCCAAGCAGGTCTACGCCGTCGATTCCCAGCAGACCCGGCTCATCCGCCGCCTCGTCCCGCACTTCGAGCACCGGCTGTTCCTGTCCGCAACACCCCACAACGGTTACCCCGAGTCGTACACCGCGCTCCTCGAACTCATCGACGACCAGCGCTTCGCCCGGGGCGTCGACCCCGACCGGGAAGCCCTGCGCGACACCGTCGTACGCCGCCTCAAGACGGCGGTGACCCGGCGCGACGGGGGCCGGTTCCGGGAACGCCGGAACGAGGGAATCCGCGTCGACTACACCGACGAGGAACGCGAGATCCACGAACTGCTCGTGCACTTCGCCGAAGTCCGGCGCAGGCAGCTGGCCCCGAACGCGGCAACCGGGCGCAAGGCCGCCGACCTGGTGACGCTGTTGCTGAAGAAGCGGTTGTTCTCCAGCCCGGACGCCTTCCGCCGCACCATCGACGTCTACCTCGCGGGCTTGGAGGAGGCAGGCCACCGCGGACGCTCGTCCGCCGCCGCGGCGGCCGGCGTCGACCAGTGGTTCGACGACTATGCCGACTACATCGCCGAACTCGACGACGAACAGCTCGCCGAGACCGAGGAGACCGCACTCACCCTCAGCGCCCGTGTACTGCCGGGCCTGGAGGACGACGAAGCCGGGCTGCTGCGGCGCATGGGCCAGTGGGCCACCCGGTACGAAGCCGCGCCCGACTCCAAGGCGACCGCCCTGCTCCACTACCTCGCCGGGGTGTGCCGGGACGGCAACGGCTGGACGCGCGAACGCGTGGTGATCTTCACCGAGTACCGCGACACCCAAAAGTGGCTGCACACCCTGATCGGCTCCACCGACCTCGGCGGCGACCCCGGCCGCGTCGCGCTGCTGCACGGCGGTCTCACGGCGGACGAACGCGAGCACATCCGCCTCGGATTCCAGGCCGACCCCGGATCTCCCGAGGGCAAAGTACGCGTCCTGATCGCCACCGACGCCGCCAGCGAGGGCATCGACCTCCAGAAGCACTGCCACCGCCTGGTCAACTACGACATCCCGTTCAACCCGAACAAGCTGGAACAGCGCATCGGCCGCATCGACCGCTGGGGGCAGCGGAAAGACCCCGACATCCGGCACTTCATCGGCGCCCACTCCGAAACCGCGGCGCCCGGGTCGTACGAAGCCGACCTGGAATTCCTCGCCCGGGTGGCCAAGAAGGTCGCCCGCATGGAGGAGGACCTCGGCGGCGTCAACGCCGTCCTCGCCGACGCCGTCCAGCGCTGGATGACCGGCGACCGGCGGCCCGTCGACATCGAGAACGCCAAGCCCCGTGCCATCAAGGGCCGGACCACCGGTGGCACCGTGGCTGCCGAGCAGAACGTCACCGCGCAGGTGCGCCGACTCAGCGAGGCGTACGAGCAGACGATCGACACCCTCGGGCTCACTCCGTCCAACATCAAACGCGTTGTCGACACCGCCTTGAGCCTGGACCGCCAGCAGGAGCTCACCGCTGTGCGCAAAACCGACGCACTCACCCTGGACGGAGTCGCCGACACGGGCGAACTCGACCTGTCCGGCGCCCTGTTCACCGTGCCCCCGCTGACCGGCACCTGGGAGCGGGCAACCCGCGGACTCGCCCACAAGCTGCGGCCCGACGAGCAGCGCCCCGTCACCTTCGACGCACGCGTCGCTGCTGAGGGCCGCGACGACGTCGTCCTGGCCCACCTCGGCCACCCGCTCGTCGACCGTTCGCTTCGCCTGCTCCGCGCCGCGGTGTGGCAGGCGGACGTCGTGGGCCTGCACCGCGTCGCCGCGGTGGTGAGCGACGATCCGGCGCTGGAGACCACCCTGGTCAGTGCTTACGCCCGGTATGTTCTGGTGGGCGCGGACGGCATTCGCCTGCATGAGGAAATCCTGTATGCGGGCGGCTGGTTCGGTGACACCGGGCGCTTCCGTCGATGGAACAGCGTCAACGCCCAGGGCAAGGTCCTGCACCGTGCCCTGACCGAGGGTGTCCAGGCCGCCGAGCACTTGCGTGCGGCGGTCGGCGACAGCTGGCACCGCTTGCAGGACCCCCTCTTCGATTCCCTCAAGGCGCGGGCCAGGGAGCGGCACGACGGCCTGCGGAACGCGCTCGCGCAGCGGCAGGAGGAAGAGGAGAAGCGCGTGCGGCATACCTTCGAGCGTTTCGCCGCCACGCTGCGCGACAAGCTGCGCGAGGAAGGCGACCGCGAGGGCGAGCAGTTCGCGCTGTTCGGCGAACGCGAGGCCAGCCCCGCCGAGTTGAAGCAGTATCAGGAGGACAAGGCGCGTTGGCGGGCGCGTCTGGACAGCCTCGACGGTGAGCGCGAACGCGAGTTGGCCGCGGTGGCCGACCGGTACCGCGAACAGCGCGACCACGTGTTCCCGGTGGCCGTCGTCTTCGTCATCCCGCGCAAGGAGGCCATGCGATGAGCCCGCGTCCCGGATCGGGTTCCCGCGCGGCCAGGGGCAACCCGGGGCTGGCGGCGGCGATCGCGAAGGCGAACGACCCGCGGCAGCATCACCTGGACTGGCTCGGACTCGTCCAGGTCACCGGGCCGTTCCTGACGCTGCCGGTGCTGTTGGACCACTTCAGTCCGCTGGACTCGGTGAGTGCGGACGAGCGCAAGCGGCTCCGAGCGGCACACACGGCCTGGCAGGCCGAGGCCGCGGCACAGGCGAACGCGACGGCCTCGGCCACGCCGAAGACGACCGAGCCTGCTGAGGAGAGCAACGCGCGCGGGGCGTGGATCGAGTACATCCTGCGCGAGCTGCTGGAGTGGGGAGACGCCCTGGCCCTGCGCGAGGGGGCAACCACGCGGGCGCGGAACGCCGAACGCGCCGAGGACGCGGTGCTTGACCGGTTCACGGTCGAGGTCCCCGAGCACCAGGCTGTCCTGCACGCGGACTTCGCGCTGGTCGAGCCGGGGGCCGAGCTGACCGCGGAGTCGGATGTCGCGGCGGCGGCCAAACGGGTGCGGGTGCTGGGGATGATCGTCCCGGAAGGCACCACGCCGACCGGGCGCGCGAAGGCCGACGCGGGAAGCGGCAATTGGCCGGCGAGCCCGGCCGACCGGCTGGCCAAGCTGCTGCGCGGCCACGGTGTGGACCTGGGTGTGGTGACCGACGGCCGCTGGTGGTGCCTGGTGTGGGCGCCGCTGGGCGGGGTCACGACGACCGTGGTGTTCGACAGCATCGGCTGGAACGAGCAGGCCGACCGGTACGCGGTGCGCGCCTGGGTCTCCTTGCTGCGGAGGTCGCGGTTCTTCGCGGTGGAGCCGGAGCGGATGCTCGTCCCGCTGCTTAAGAAGAGCCTGGACAACCAGGAGGAAGTCACCGACGCGCTGGGCGTGCAGGTGCGCCGGGCGGTCGAGTTGCTGGTGGACGCCATCGGGCGCGCGGACGCGGCGACGGTTCGGCGCGGCGGCGTCGGTCTGAAGGCGCAGGGGGTGTACGCCGAGGAGGTCTACCGGGGCGCGGTCGCGGTGATGATGCGCGTCGTGTTCCTGCTGTTCGCGGAGGAACGCGGGCTGCTCCCGGCCGACAACGAGCTGTACGCGCAGGCGTATTCGGCGGGACGGCTGTGCGCGGAGCTGGAGGCGCGGGCAGACGCGGAGGGCGAAAGTGCCCTGGACTACAGCCATGCCGCGTGGCACCGGCTCATCGCGCTGTTCCATGCCGTGTACGGGGGAGTCGACCACCCGGACTTGCACCTCCCGGCGTACGACGGCTCGATCTTCGACCCGACCCGGTACTGGTGGATGGAAGGTATGCCGAAGCCGGGGACCGAGGCCGACCCGGCCGACCCGGCGGACCCGGTGCCGCCGTTGCTGCCGATCGACGACCGCACGGTGTTGCACATGCTGGCGTCGGTGCAGTACGTGACGATCGGCGGGGACAAGAAGGCCAAATCCGCGCGGCAGTTGACGATCGAGGCGAACAAACGCAGCAAGAAGCAGGGGGAGCGGCGCAAGCTGTCGTTCCGGGCGCTGGACGTCGAGCAGATCGGCTATGTGTACGAGGGCTTGCTGTCGTACGACGGGCGGCGGGCGATCGACACCATGGTTGGTCTGATTGGGCCGCTCGGCAAAGAGAACGAGGTCTCGCTCGACGAACTGGAGGGCTTGGCCGCGCCGTTCGGCATCGGCAAGGCGGCCGATCCGGGTGTGACGGAGGACGTGAAGGGCTTCGCCAAAGCGGTGGTCGAGCGCTTCAAGGAGCCGAAGCCCGGGATCGGGACAGTCGGGGCGATCGAGAAGGCGCTCGCCCCGATGGACGAGGTCGAGCGCGCGGATGCACAGCGGCAGTTCTACGCCGCGTGCCGGGATTTGACGGTAGCCGGCCGCTTGGTGCCGTTCTTCGGCCTGATCCGCGCGGACCTGCGGGGATATCCGACAGTGATGAACGCCGGGGCGTTGTACGTCGGAGAGTCGCCGCTGCGGAAGAACACGGGGACGCACTACACGCCGAGGTTTTTGGCGGAGGAGGTCGTCGAGGGCGCGCTTGAGCCGCTGGTGTTCGAGCCGGGGCCGTTGCAGACGGCGGACCGCGACGCGTGGGCGCCGCTGTCGGCTGCGGAGATCTTGAACTTGAAGATCGCCGACATCGCGATGGGATCGGCGGCGTTCCTGGTGGCGGCTTGTCGATATCTCGCGGACCGCCTGATCGAGGCGTGGGCGCGGGAGGGGGACGAGGAGGCAAACCGACTCCGGGCCCGACAGACGGGAATCGACACGGACTTGGGCGCGGATGCCGAGGCTGACCCGCTGGTGGTGCGGGCACGCCGGCTCGTGATCGAACACTGTTTGTATGGCGTCGACATCAACCCGTTGGCCGTGGAGATGGCGAAGCTGTCGCTGTGGCTGGTGTCAATGGATAAGGATCGGCCCTTTACGTTCCTGGACGACCGCTTGATTGCGGGGGACTCGCTGCTCGGTGTCGCGTCGATGGAGCAGTTGGAGACGGTCCACATGGATCCGGAGGAGGGGCGGCGCCTTCATCGGGATACCTGGACGGCGTGGACGAAGGGTGCAAGGGAGCGCGTTGCGTCGGTAGCGATCGAGCGTCGCGAGATCGCCGCAATACAGGGTGATGACCTTGACGCCCTGGACGAGAAGCGACGGTTGCTCGATGCTGCCCACGAGCATGTTTCGCGGCTCGACTTGATCGGCGACCTAACAGCCGGGGCCGGGTTGGCTGGTGCTGTGGCTGGTGAGCCGGAACGACGCAAAATGTTCCTGTCAGCGGCTGAGATGGCCAGCAAGATTGCCGACGAACGAGTCAGCGAAACAGATCGAATCGTGCAGGAGGCTCGCCAACGTGCGATCGAGTGGCTGGAGACGGACGCACCCGAGGACGGTCTCGCACGCAAACCGGTGCACTGGCCCTTGGAGTTCCCGGAAGTCTTTGAACAAGGCGGCTTTGACGCGGTGATCGGGAACCCGCCGTTCTTGGGCGGGCAGAAGCTCACCGGGGCGATGGGCGTGGCTTATCGCGAATACCTCGTGCTGGGGCTTGGGCGTGGCCGTCGTGGAAGTGCGGACCTGGTCGCCTACTTCGCGTTGCGTGCGCACCAACTCCTCAACGAGCGAGGGCAGACGGGGCTCATCGCGACGAACACGCTTGCGCAGGGGGATACGCGGGAGGTGGGGCTCGATCAGTTGGTTAACGATGGCGTCGAGATTCGCCAGGCCATCAAGAGCGCGCGCTGGCCATCCAAATCTGCTGTTTTGGAGTATTGCGCGGTGTGGACCAGCAGGGCTCACATGAACGAGTATGCCCCACGCTGTATCGGCGGCGTCTCGGTGATCGGTATTTCATCGTCTCTGCATCCCAAGTCACGGGTGGCTTCTTGGGTCGAAAGGCTCACCGAAAACTCCGGAATTTGCTTTCAGGGAGCAATCATCTTGGGCCTCGGCTTCACTCTTCCTGAGGCGGAGGCACGTGCTTGGATAGCTGAGGATAGAAAATATTCGGATGTTCTATTTCCGTACTTGACCGGCCAAGACATCAACAGTAGTACGACGCACACAAGTGACCGATGGGTGATCAACTTCGGCGATCGCTGTGAGCAAAGTGCAATGCAGTATCCCCGTGCTTATGCGCGGGTGCTCCACCTGGTGAAGCCAGAACGTGAATTGCTCAAGCGTGAGGCGCGGAAGCGCTATTGGTGGAGGTTTGCCGAAGCGGCTTCTGGGCTTTATCGAGCGCTGGGTGGGTTGGGGCGACACATCGTGATCAGTCGCGTCAGCAAGGTCGCTATGCCTGTGATGATCAGAACAGGTCCTGTGCTGAGCGAGCAAGTGGTTGCCTTTGCATCAGATGATCACGCGCTCCTAGCCTTCCTCAGCAGTGCGCCGCACTATTGGTGGGCAATGGGGCGTTCGTCAACGATGAAGGGAGATATGCGGTACGCCCCATCCGACGTATTTGACACTTTGGTGCGGCCAGAGATGACCGTCAAACTTCGGGAACTCGGTGTGCGGCTCGATGAATTCCGCAGCGGAGTGATGGCAGACCGCAAGGTCGGCCTCACCCGTATTTATAATCTCGTGCACGACGCTTCTTGTGTCGATGGAGATATCGAAGAATTGCGTGCCCTTCACTGCGAGATTGACGTCCGAGTTGTTCAAGACTATGGCTGGGATGATCTTGCGGGCAAGCTGATGCACGGTTTTCAGGCGACAGCGCAAGGAGAAAGATATACGATTGGCACGGTGCCGCTTCTGGAAATCACGGATCGTTTGCGCGAGCTGAATCACCAGCGCTATGCCGACGAAGTGGCTCTGGGACTCCACAAGAAGCCGAAGCGGTATGCAGACATGCCGCCGCCGTCAGCTGATCTTGACCGGCGACGCCATGCCCCGCAAACGTCATCGTTCGTCGATGATGGGCTCTTCCCGCCGGAAGACGCGCTCTTTTGAGGGTCGTTGCCCCGGCGCTCTGGCGCCGGGGCAACGGAGCCTAGCCGTTGGCGTGGCGTGCGGTCTCGCCGAGGAAGACTGACCAGGTCGGGGCCTCGAAGCTCAGCATCGGCCCGACCGTCTTCGAGTCTCGCACGTGGGTCGTTCGAGGGGCCGTGGCCACCTCCACACACTCGCCACCGCTGGTCCCGCTGTAGCTGCTCTTGACCCAGGTCAGACGGCTTTGGTCCTCAGGTCGCTCGTCGTTCATACCTCTCCCGCAATGAGTTCGATGAGACGCGTCGACTCCACCTCGTTCAGAGCCTGCGCCCGCAACTTGCCACAGCGTAGGGCGAGCGTGCTGACTCTGACAGGGTCACTCACGATCATGCTTTGGTCTTGTGACTCAAAGTAGGCCACCCTGCGGCGGTCGGTAGTCTCCAGCATGATCATCGGACCGTTCAACCCGACATGGCTGCCATATGAGTTCGGCATGACCTGGATGCTCACGTTGGGCAACTCGCCGATCTTCAACAGCTGGTGCAACTGGCTGCGGAGCACGTCACTGCCGCCGACGGGGCAGCGGAGCACGGACTCACCGATGATGAAGGATAGTTCGACCGTGGGCTTGCGGGTAAGGATGCCCTGTCGCTCCAGTCGGGCCTCAATTCGCTGTTCGACTTGGTCGTCGTCCAACGTCGGACAGTTGCAAGCAAGCAGTGCTCGGGCGCAAGCCTCGGTCTGGAGTAGACCAGGCATCACATGGTTGCCGTACCAGAAGAAGCTGATGGCGTCATGTGAGTTCTGATTGTGTGCATCCCGAAGCCTCGGATATGCCGTGCGACGCGTCTGCCGCCGTCGGTATGCCGCGCGCACCCGGTCTGCCTGGAACCTCACGGCGTCGGCGAGTTCGGCGGGCCTCCTCGGGCGATGCTTTGGCGGGACGTCTCGAAGGTGGCCGATGCGCGCCTGGAATGATGTAACTCGGTGCTATGGGCCCAGCAGTTGGTTGGCGCGGAGGTGGAGTGCGCCGGCGAGTTCGAGGTTGTCGCCGCGGCTGTTGGTCTGCAACAGCATGGTGATGACGGCGAGTTCGGCGAAGCGACCTTCGGGAGTGTTGAGCGTTCCGCCTAGGTGCTCCTGGATGCGCGCGGTCGCTGTCGGGACGAGCAGGCTGTACGTGTGCAGCATCGCCGCGTCGAAGCCGGCGGGAGCCTGGCCCCAGCCTTCCCAGTCGAGGATGAGCAGTTGCGGGGCGGTCAGGTTCGCCCAGTGCAGGTCGCCATGCGCGGTTTCCCACCGAGGGACGGTTGCATCGAAAGCGGTGCCAGGCGCCAGGGGCAGGAACTGCGGCATGGCGCGGTGCAGGTACTCCTGCCGTACGGCGATCCGGTCAGTGGGTGCCTTGGCGATGCCAACGAGCGCCTCCGCGAGCCCGCCCCACCACGCCGTCGACAGGTCGGGGTCGTTGAGCAGGACCGGGCCGTGGGTGGTGACGGGCTGGGCGGCGACGCGATCGTAGAGCTCGGCGCGGTAGGCGTATTCGCCGTTGCCCCAGTCGTGGATCGCACGCAGCGACGGTCGGGGCACCGAGGACGGGAGTTCCTGCTGAGCGGACTCGGGGCCGAGCCACAGCCGGTCATACGCCTTGTCCCGCGCCGCGCAGACCACGCGCAGCCACCCGGGCCCGTGTGCCCCGGTCACCGGCCCGGACAGCGTCCGGCCGCGCCAGCCCCAGAAAGCGGGTTCGTGGTCGATGTGCAGGTCGAGCGCGGACACCGCGCGGGTGAATCCGTCGGTCATGCGGTCGGCGGTTGCGGGGTCAGGGCGCGAATACATCTCGGATGATCTTCCATTGGTCGGGAGTCGGCGCGGAGAATTCAAGCGCCCTGGCGGCATCGTGCCAGTGCTCAACGTTCCTGGTGGACAAGAGGATTCGGGTGACGCCGGGAGTGGTCGCCAGCAGTGCGAGTGCGGCCTGGGCTGCGGTGCCGCCGGGGGCGAGCAGGTCGATCGCGGCGGGCGTGAGCACGGGCAGCACGGCACCACCGTGCAGTGGAGCGGACGCGAAGACGTCCAGTCCTGCTGCGTGCGCTTGGGCAACCGGCCCGCAGCCTGCCCATGCCTGGTCGATGGCTGTGAACTCGATCAAGGACAGGGGCAGTTGGATGGCGTGCAGGTGGTGGCCCGCACCGCCGACGGTGCGGGCCATGGCGAGCAGCGCGTCGATGCTGAGCAGGCCGTCGGAGAAGCCGGACCACGTCGCCACTCCGTAGCCGCCGATGCGTCCGGCGGACGCCTCCTCTTCCAGGACGTCGAACGCGGTCAGCAGCCCGGCCAAGACCGCTCGCGTATCCGGTTGCGCGTCGGCCTCGGGCACCCGGAGCGGGTGTTCGGGGTTGTGGACAAAGACGAGATCCGGCGCGCAGCCGAGTTCGTGACGGCTGTGGGCGACCTGCCGGCGCAGTACCTGCGGGGCGAGGCTGTGCCCGCCGGCGGGGCGGGTGGGCAGCAGCCGCTGGTCCATGATCTCGTTCAGGACGCGGCGCGGCAGGAAGCCGGCCTTGGTGGACACCCGCACCTGTGGATGCTCGGCCAGTACGGGCGCGAGCGCTTGTTCAGCCAGGCCGCCGGCATAGTTCGGGGCGGTATCGATCCACCGGGCCCCGGCCGCGACCGCGATCCTTGCGGAGGCGGTCACGTCCGGGCACCGATGCGTTCCCAGCCCGAGGTCGGCGGTCATGGGGTCGTTCCCGACGCGCAGGCGACCTGTCCTCGAACGAGTTCGCCGAGCACGGACGCGGCTTGGCCGACCGTGATCGACGAGGCGTCGGCGAGTTCGGCGAGTGAGTGGTCCCGGCCGTCCGTCAGCAGCGCCAGGAGCGCGTACGCGGGCGCGGCAAAGGTCCATTCCTGCCCGCCCGCCGTCAGAACAGCCCGGCCCGCCGGGTCGGTGGCGAGCGTGGGGCGGGCCACGATAAGCCGGACCCGCTGCTCGGCGTCGGCAGGGAGATCCGCGACGTGCGGCAGCGAGGGAGCAAACCTCGGCTTCTCGGTCGCGTCCCGAGCGGCAGCGAACCGGTAGACAACGTCGCCTGACGACAACGCCTCGGCCAGGAGTGTACGCAGCGCGGCGGCGAAGTCGTCGCACGCCTGCGCGGTGCCGAAGCGCGGCACGTCCGAACGCAGGACCGGGTGTTCCAGCAGCGACTCCGACAGCCACGCGAGCAGATCGGCGCCGGTTGTGGTGCGCAGTCCGCAGGTCAGGTGCAGCGACCGGCCGTCCTCGGCGGCGACGTCGTGCCACCAGCCGCGTGGCACGTACAGGACGTCGCCTGCGGTCAGTACGAACTCCGCGACCGGTTCGCCCGGCGGCGGATCCGGGAGGGCGACGTCGCGGTGCAGCGGCGCGGTGCGGGTCGGTCCGAACAGCCGCCAGCGCTTGGCTCCGTCCACCTGGACGACGACGGTGTCGTGGTCGTCCCAGTGGACGCCGAACCCCGAGTCCGCAGTCCACGACGCGTACAGGTTCACCTGCACGGTGGTGCGGAACTCCCGTTCCAGCGCGACCGCGAGGCGAGCGATGTGGCCGTCGAGTTCGTCGGCCGCGTCCAGGACCAGCGTGGCCCCTGCGGCGAGCCGCTCGTGCAGGGCGGCGGGTTGGATCTGGTGCCACACCGTGGTGCGGCGCGTCACGACAGGGCGGGTGTACGCGTGTTGGGGGAGCATGTCGCCGCCCACGCACAGCCGCAGACGCGGCTGTTCCAGCCGGTGCCTGGCGAGCACGGTGTTGAGCCGGTCCCAGTCGGCGAGGCCGGCGACCTGGGCGGCGTCGCCCGGTGCCAGGCGGTACGTGCGGCCGAACGCCTGGGCGAGGAAGTCCCCGCCCAGGCGCGCGACCACCGATTCAGCAGCGGTGGTCATGGCGGACGGCCGTCAGTCGTTGGTGTCGGAGACGCCGCTGCTGCCGCCGTCGGACATCTGCTCGGTCCGCGAGCGGGCCGCCAGCACCTGACGACGGGTGACCAGCAGGCCGTCCGCCTCCTCGGTCGCAGCGGTGCGGATTGTCGTGTCGGACATGCGTTTTCCTTTCCCTTGCGTCAGTCGGAGCCGGACGTTGTACCGGCCCCGAGTAAGAGCACTCCCCGGCTGGGGAGCGCCCTCGTCAACCTCGCAGTGCCCGATCTGGGCCGACCAGAGCCGGCAGAAGCAGTGCTGCTCATGGACGGCGCTGTCCTTGAGAAACGGCACGGCTTGCCGTCCTGGTGACCCCGACGTTGCGCATATGCTGAACGCAGGGGTTCCGCTCGGTTGGTTCGACGCTACGCACAGCGACGCGCGCGGAGGACTCACTGCGGGTACGAGTGCCCCGACGACGACTCCTCGGGGGAGGGCGCATGGCGGCTTCCGGAACGGCTCGCAACCAAGGAACACTGACTGGCGGCGGCCCCGACGGTAGAAGCGCCCGATTCGGCCTGGTAGCCGGCTTCGTGTTCAAGCTCGCACGCGAAGACGCATCACTGTCCCAGGAACGCCTCGCCGAGCAGGTCCGCGTCGACAAGGCCACCGTTCAAGGCTGGGAGTCCGGGCGCCGACCCATCGCGGCCGTCCAGACGAGCCGACTGATGGCGCTGCGCAAGCACCTCCTGCGAAACGGCACCGACCCGGCGCTACTGGCCACACTCGACGACGCCATGGAAGCCGACGCGGTCATCGGGCACGCCCTCACCCACCGCCCCGACGTCACGAACATCGACCAACACCCGTTGGGGAGCTGGGTCTTCACCCGCGCCACCACCCACATGATCGCCTGGGCGGTAAACGGCTCCACGCCGGCAGCCCTGACGAAGACGCCCCGGCAATCCGCGCTTCGCCGAGGCCCGGTCCCCCTCGGCCCGATCCTGCCCGCCGCGGAGAAGAGCGCGCTGTTCAGCCATCTGCGCGAGGCTGCCGCCGTCGCCCAACGCGTAGGAGAGCAAGGGGCGTTACTACGGCGCCAAGCCCTGTACCTGTGCAGCTACGACACCGCCGCCGACACGCACGCCTGGCTCGCCGACATGCAGGCCCGTCACCCACGGCGCACCGCCCGCTCCGCACCCGAATGGGCCGGCACCCGCTCCGTCGCCACATCCCTGACCCGCTACGGCGACCGAGACGCCTTGCACGCCTTCATCCAGGCCTGCGCCGACGACGAGACGCATGAAGCAGCCAACCTGGCCTACTGGGCGTACTGGCTGGGCCTGGACGCCCTCCCCCGCGCCGACGACTCCTTCATGTCGGCCCACCGCTCCGACTCCTGGGACGGGCTCTCGCTCCTGCGGCGGCTCGCCGACCGCCTCGACCCCGGACTCGCCTGCATCGACCTCAACATCCACTCGGTGTGGGCACTCATCGCCCTTCGCAAAAGCGTCCTGCACGCCGACCACGACTTCCTCGCAGAACTCGGCCACCGCGTCGACAAACTGGTCGACAGCAGCAGCATCTCCGCCCGAGCGCGGCGCGAACTCGAATCCGTGCACTACGTTCTCAGGGCGAGTGCCCGGTGATGTTGTGGAGGACCAGCCGATGACCGACCCGCGCGACCACGATCGCGGAACCGCCAGCTTCCTCCGCGAGATGGGAGCCCTCAAACACGGCAAGCGCACGGGCTGGTGGATCGTCGGCGTCAAGGACCCCGAGACCATCGCCGAACACTCCTGGCGCACCGCGGTCATCGGCTCCGTCCTCGCGATGATGGAAGGCGCCGACCCCGCACGCGTCGCCCTGCTGTGCACCTTCCACGACTCCCAGGAAACCCGCGTCGGCGACATCCCCTGGGTCGGCCGCCGCTACCTCCAGGCCGCGCCAAACACCCAAGTCACCGCCGACCAACTCGCCGACGCGCACCCGGCCGTCGCGGCCGGCATCGCCGCAGCCGTCGACGAATACGAACGCGGCGAAACCCTCGAAGCCCAGATCGCCCACGACGCCGACCGCCTCGAATGCATGATCCAAGGCCTCGAATACCTCGAACAGGGCTACACCAACGCCCAAGAATGGGTCGACAGCACCCGCGCCAAACTCAAAACCGCGTCCGCGATCGCCCTCGGCAACGCGTCCGAAGGCCTCTCCTCCACCGAATGGCAACGCACTTTCCTGCACCCGTAGTTCGGGACCCACCAGGCCGGCCCCTCCAGGTGCCCGGCGGTCGCCGACTACCTGAATCGCATCGTCTTCATCTGCCTGACGAGCGGGCGCGCGGCAGGGAGCAACCTCACGGACGGCACATCAACGGCGACGCCTCGTGGGACTCGGGTGAACGTTGTTGTTCCAGCACCGTCGTGTCGGGGCAACCACTGCCTAACCGGCTGCTCGGTTCGCGGTCTCACTGAGGAACAGGGACCAACTCGGGCCTTGAAAGGTCAGCATCGGGCCGATGGACTTAGAGTCCCGTACGCGGGTCGCGTGTATGGCTGTGGCCACCTCGACGCAGTCTCCGCCGTCGGACCCGCTGTAGCTGCTCTTGATCCACACGTCGGTACCCGAACTCCCCGCGGCCGACTGGTGAGTCATAGCTCTCCCTCAATGCGCTCGACGAACTTCGCAGACTCGAAGGCGTTCAGAGCCTGCGTCCGCAGCTTGCCATAACGCATCGCCAATGTGCTGACCTTCTTCGGGTCGCTCACGAGCTGACCGATGCCTTGCGACTCGATGTAGGCCACCCGTCGGTGTTCGCGCGTCTCCAGCAGGATCATCGGCCCGCTCACGCCCACGTGGGCCCCATAGGAGAGCGGCATGATCTGGATGTCCACGTTCGGCAACGTCATCTGCTTGCGCAAGTGGGCCAACTGGGCCTTGAGGACGTCGCGTCCGCCGATGGGGCAGCGCAGAACCGACTCCCCGATGATGAATGACACATCGACTGTGGGCGTCCGCGTGAGCATGAGTTGCCGCTGCATGCGTGCTTCGAGAAGCTGCTCGGTCTCGTCGTCTGTGAGAGGTGGGCAGCGCACACCGAAGACGGCGCGGGTGTAGTCCTCGATTTGCAGGAGGCCGGGGATCAAGTCATTGCCGAACCAGCAGTAGGTTGTGGCATCTCCTTCGATCATCGCGACGTCCTGGAAGAACGCAGGCAAGCGCGCGAGGTCCACGTCCTCCTGCATTGCGTCCAAGACCCCACCCGCGTCCAGGACTTCCTCCGCCGCCTTCGTGAACGCGGGCTTCGCCGCCCGGCGGCCCTGCTCGATCGAGGCGACCTGCTCCACCGAGTACCCCACCGCGTCCGCCAACTGCTGTTGCGTCAGCCCGGCCTTATCGCGCAGGAGTTTCACCACCCGCCCGTATGCCTTCCAGACCCCGGGGCGGTCGTCGTCGCCTCCCCGCTCGCGCTTCTGCTGTCGAACCATCCCGCCGCTCCCCACGTTTGTCCGAAACTCGCCGCACCCCACCACGCCCGTACGCGGCAGCGCTCGACCCGTACAGCCTGGTCACGTCAACCAACCTGTCCTGTTCACGCTATCTGCGTGACGGCACGGTTACCGCATGAATTCGGAAACTCGCGCGAAGTCCGACTCGGCATCGCAAAAGCCCCACCCCGTACGCACGTTCGCGGTCTCCTTCGGGTCCACCCGGTTCGGTGCCCGCGTGGCCCGGCTCCGCTGCGTCGATCAGCTCGACGACTGGGGCTTCCCCCGCGACCACCCCACCTCCGAGGCCGCCGCCCTCGTCGTCGCCGAACTCGCCGGCAACGCCGTCCGCCACGCCCGCACCACCCACGCCCGGGACTTCCGCGTGCGCCTGACGCTCACGCCGCACTTCACCAACCCCTCGGCCCGCGGCGTCCTCCGTATCGAGGTCACCGACCACGCCGGTGACCGTCCTGTCCCGCCGCACCCCGCGTTCGTCAACCCGGACGTCACGCACGGCCGCGGCCTCCTCCTCGTCTCGGCCGCCGCCGCGCGCTGGGGGAGTGCCGTCCACGGCGGCGACGCCAAGACGGTGTGGGCCGAACTCGACATCGAGGAGTGCGGCTGCCAAGGCCCTGGACACGTATGCTCTGAAGCATGTACGTTTTACTGTGACTCCAGCACAGTAAAGGAGCGATCGTGTCTCACTGCATACTCGTGGATGACGAGGTCTACACCGCGTTGACCTCCCGGGCGGCGGCACAAGGCATCTCCCTGCAGACGCTGCTGTGGCACATGGTCTGGCCAGCCGACAGCCTGAAGCCCGTCAAAGGCAGGCCCGGTTGCCTCGGCGAGTGGATCGCCGACGGCCGGCTGCGTCCCGGTCAGCGCATCTACTTGCGCGGTCGTGCGGGCATCATCCTCGCGGACGGCAACCTCTGGGTTCCCGGTCTCGGCCGCTTCGGCTCGCTGTCCGCTGCGGCTGACGAGATCCTCGGGTACCACTGCCGGGGGCCCGCCCACTGGCACACCGCGGACGGGAAGCCGCTGATGGACTTGTGAGCGCGTTCCCGTGGCAGCGCTCGCGACAGAATGCGTCGCGGGCGCTACGCTACCCTGTCTCCAGTAAAAGCGAAAGTGAAAGCGAAACGATCGTACGGGGAGTCAGGGGAGTCACGAGTGAGCCGTACCATCCGGGTCGACGACGACGTCTTCGCGGCCCTCCAGGAGCGGGCCGTGCCGCTTGTGGATACGCCGAACAGCGTCCTCCGCAAGCTGCTCGGGTTGGACCCCGATCCCACGGTCACCGGTGACGACGAAGACGATGCCACGGCGCTGACCGTGCCCCGCCTCGCCGGCCGGGACAAACGTCTCGCCGCCTACCTGGAAACCGGCGTCCTCAAGCCCGGCGACCGCCTGGTCTGGCACCGCCGCAACCACCGCACCACGTACTACGCGACCGTCCTCGCCGACGGCAACCTCAGGGTCGAACTCCCCGACGAGCCGGCCCGCACATACGGCTCTCCCTCCGCCGCCGCGAGCGACCTCGCCGGCAACCCCCAAAACGGCCTCAAAGTCTGGAGACTCGGCGCGGCGGACGGCCCTACCCTCGACGAACTCCGGCCGTAGCCGTGGACATTGGCAAGCAGGCCGATGCTCAGCCCAATCCCGAGGTGAATTTGTGCAGCGCTGCGGCCAGCGTCGCGTCCAGAACCTCGACGACGTTCTCCTCGCGGCTTTCGGGGCTGTCGGTATAGATCCAGGTGACGGTCTCCGTCGGTGTGGAAACCACCAGCGGTCGGCTCTCCTGCCTCGTGACCTCACCGGGCTCCGGCGCGAACGACTCGGCGTACACCGTCAGCGCGAGCACACCCGTCTCGCCTCGGCCGACCTTCTGAAGGAAGACGAGGTACCGAAGCTCCTGTCCCAGGCAGGACAGGCGCAGCCGGGTCCACCACGTGCCGTCCGAGAGGTTCGCGAAGAAATCGACGCTGCGGGCCGCCTGGACACCCTGCCAGCGCCAGAACCGTGCGCGTTCGTCCGGGGGCGTCGCTGATTGGACGGTTGCCACTGCCCGCGGATCGATCTCGGTGAGCAACTGCTTGAACTGCCCGGCCATACCGTCGAGCCAATGCTCGATGCGATTTTGAACCGCCCCGGCCAGTGCCTGGATGCTTTCGCTGCGCTGACGCGCCCCGCTCTCCGCGTTCAAGCCGCGCAGGCGATTGACGCCGGCGCCGAGTACCGCCAGCGCGCCGCCGCTGGGCGCGGCCGGCGGGCGTTCCAATTCGCTGCGCAGAGCCACGATTTCGAGTTCAGCGAAGAATCGAACCAAGGGGCGCAGGTCGCCCTCGTTGGCCTGGTCGAGGCAGCGCAGGTAGCGGTCGCGTTCGCGGCGATCCACGACGAGCGGCGCCAGATCGCACTTCAGCAGTCCCAACAGGGTGAGGCAGCGAGCGACCCGGCCATTCCCGTCCTCAAAGGGATGGATGCGAACGAAGCGGTGATGCAGCCATGCTGCCCGGACGACCGGGTCCGTCCCTTCGGTGGCCTGGTAGAGCTTGACCAGCTCGTCCATTTGGGCGGGTACCTGCTCCGGAGGCGTGTACTCCAGCAGGGAGCCGTCGGGGCGCGTGACATGGTTCTTCTGGGTCTTCCACTGGCCGTGGTGAAGCGCGGCCTGGAAAACGATGCCTTGGCCGGTGGCTGTGTAAGTGGGTTGACGCCGGGTCAGCGCGACGTGCAGTTCCTTGATCAGCGATACCGAGACATCGCGGCCGGAGCGCGCGGCCTCGGTGAGGAACTCCAAGGCCTCGTATTGGGAGCGAATCAGCTCCAGTACGTCCTCGGAGACGACGCCATCCCCCGCGCGGGCCACGGCGTCGGCCGTCAGCCCCTCGGCGACGAGCGCTTCGGTGACTCCCCGGTCGACGTCGTACAGCCGCTCGATGATGCCCGTCTCGATGGCATGCCGCCGCAAGGAGCGTCGGCGGGCTTCCTGGAATGCGGTGTCGTTGGCCGACACCACTGCTTGCCAGGCGCGCTGCAGGGCCCGCACGGAGTCGAGCACTGAGGTGAGATCACCGTTCAAGTGCGGCAGTGGCTCGACCGGCGTCCACGGTGAATCTGACATGGTCACCGCGTCAGGGTAATCCAACGGCCCCAGCGCAGTTCCCAAAATCATTGTGAACTCAGTCAATGCATGCAATGCTGTCGCGAGGCGGAGCGCACGTGGTGTTCCGGCCGTATCGCAAGTACCGTCGGCGACGCCCTTCGTCGCGAAAGGAAGTCCGTGATGGCCCACGAACCCGAGGAGGCGGCGCCCGGGGTGCCGCATCCGATCGACGAGGTGCCGCAGGAGTTCGAGGACGCCACGTCGTACGCGGTCCGCGGCGACCTGGAGGACTACATCCGCCGCGACCTCCTCGGCCCCTGGGGCGGCGACGAGGAGGAACTGCGCCACGCCGCCGGGCCGCGCGACCGCTACCTCGTCGGCATGCTCGGCCCCAAACCCACCCCGCCCGAGACCCGCGACGAAGCGGTGCGCCGGGTCGCCGAGGAAGGCGAGGAGGGCACCGAAGGCGAAGGCGGAGACGCGCAGGAGACCGAGATCGTCGAGCGGCTGACCCCGCAGGCGGCCGGACGCATTTGGGCGCCCTCGATGGGGCTTTCGTTCGTCGTGCCCGCGTCCGTCGGCCTGCTCACCGTGCGGTACGGGTGGGGGCAGTACGACCGGGTGGAATCGGAAGGTGAGGACGGCCCTTCGCGTCGCGTCTGGAAACGCGAACCGGTCTCCGACCAGATCGACATCGACGTCCGCGACGCCCGCGACCACGACCCGTACCACCTGATCGGCGACGCCAACAGCCATCATGTCCGGCTGGATGTCCGGGTGCGCGAGCGCGAAGCCGCCACCGACGGTGCCGAACTCCGGGTCGTGGAAGTCGCCCTCGTCAACGCGCTCGAAGACTCCCGCGACAAAGGCGACCGGAGCTGGCTCTTCCAGACCTTTCTGGAAGTCCACGCCTTCGCCGACGAGAACCAGCCGGTGTTCCGTGCCATCGACGACCCGCTCGACCCGGCCGCGCTCGGCAGCATCCCCGACGACCCCGAAGAGAAGCGGCTGCGCCTCCTCTTCCGCAACGAGCGGCGCTACGCGGTCGGCCGCAACGTCGCCGTGCATGCCGAGGTCCACCCCGAGGTGACCGCCGCGCACCGGCTGCGTACCACCTGGCTGCCCGCCTACGACGTTCCGTCCACCACCGCGCCCAGCGTGGCCGACCAGCCGTTGCTCGCCGGGCTCGAACTGGCCATGGACGAACTGGCCGAACTCGCCGTGCCCGAGCGGGCCCCCGAGCTGATCGAGGCGCTGCGTCCGCTCGCCGACGGGTACGCGACCTGGCTTGCCGCGCAGCGTGAGTACGCCGAGGACCAGCTCGGCCGTGCCCCCGAACTCCTCAAGTCCGCCAACGTGGCCATCGACCAGGCCGAGGACATCGCCCGCCGCATCGCCGCCGGTATCAAGACCCTCAGCGAGGAACCCGACGCGCTCGCCGCCTTCCGGTTCGCCAACCGGGCGATGGCCATGCAGCGCCGCAGCACCGCGATCACCGAGCTGCGTACCGCGGCCGACGGCCGACCCGTCGCCTACGAAGACGCCAAGGCCGTGGTCGACGCCCGCGGCCCGGCCGCTGCCGCGTGGCGGCCGTTCCAGCTCGCGTTCGTCCTGCTCAACATCGAATCGCTCACCGACCCCGCGCACCCGCACCGCGGCACCGGTGGCGAAGCCCTGGTCGACCTCCTGTTCTTCCCCACCGGCGGCGGCAAGACCGAGGCCTATCTGGGGCTGGCCGCCTACACGTTCGCGCTCCGGCGGTTCCAAGGCACCGTCGGGTCCGGTGAGGACGCACGCAGCGGCCATGACGGTGTCGCGGTGCTCATGCGCTACACGCTGCGCCTTCTGACCGCCCAGCAGTTCCAGCGCGCCGCGGCGCTTGTCTGCGCGGCGGAGGTGCTGCGTCGCGAAGACCCGGAGCGGCTCGGCTCCCGGCCGTTCCGGATCGGCCTGTGGGTCGGCGCCTCCGTGTCGCCGAACTGGTTCGACGAGGCCCGCGACCAGATCGGCGTGGCCCGCGACAGCGCCGACGGCCGGAACGCGGGTGTCATGCAGTTGCAGAACTGCCCGTGGTGCGGCGAGAAGTTGGCCGCCGACAAGGACGTGTTCACCGACGCCACCCGCCGCCGCGTGCACGTGTACTGCGCCCGTGGTGAAGGTGACGGCGCCTGCCCGTTCTCCCGCCGCATGGCGCCGCTCCCCGACCGCGACGGCCTCCCGGTCCTCACCGTGGACGAGGAGATCTACCGGCTCGTCCCCAGCCTGCTCATCGCCACCGTCGACAAGCTGGCCCAACTGCCGTGGAACGGCTACTCGGGGATGCTGTTCGGGCGGACCACCACATGGTGCCCGAGGCACGGCTACCGGCACGACGACCTCGACCGCAAGACCGAATGCGGCGCACACCACAACACCAAGGGCGGGGGCGCGAAGAACGGCGGTGCCGACCACGTCGTGTCCCAGCCGGTCGGACGCCTCCGGCCGCCGGACCTGATCATCCAGGATGAACTGCACCTGATCAGCGGCGCACTCGGTACCACCGTCGGCTTGTTCGAGGCCGCCGTGGACCAACTGTGCACGTGGCCGGTCACCGGCGCGGACGGCGAACGACGCCTCGCCGGACCGAAGATCATCGCGTCGACCGCGACCACGAAGCGCGCGGCCGAGCAGATCCGCGGCGTGTTCGCGCGTGACGTCGCGATCTTCCCGCCGCAGGTGGTCGATCACAGCGACACCTTCTTCTCCCGGCAGGTCCCGGTCACCGAGGAGACCCCGGGACGCCGCTACCTGGGGGTGTGTGCCCACGGAACCCGGCTGAAGTTCGCCGAGATCCGGGTGGCCGAGATCATGCTCCGGGCCGGGCAGGCCGTATTCGACAGGTACGGCAAGCCCGCCGATCCGTACATGACTCTCGTCGGCTACTTCAATGCCACCCGCGAACTCGCGGGCATGCGCCGCTACTTGGACGACGACATCACCACACGTCTGCGCCGCCGGCCGGGGCGCGAGCAGATCGCGGACCGCATCGTGACGGCGTCGGGCATGCTGGAGATCCGCGAGTTGACGTCCCGGATCTCGTCCAACCAGATCGGCGCCGCCCTCGCCCTCCTCCAGCGCGGCTTCGACCCCGAATACGACACGAGCAAGCGTCGACGGGCCATCGCGGACGAGATCGCCGACGCGTTGTCCGGCAAAAGTGGCAAGAAGCGGCGGCGTCCGCGCGTCGACCCGCCCCGCGATAAAGCCGTCGACGCCGTGCTTGCCACCTCCATGCTCCAAGTCGGTGTCGACGTCTCCCGGTTCGGGCTGATGCTCGTCGTCGGGCAGCCGAAGAACACCGCCGAATACATCCAGGCGTCGTCGCGCGTCGGCCGCGACACACGCCGTCCCGGGCTGGTCGTCACCCTCTACAACTGGTCCCGGCCCCGCGACCTGGCGCACTTCGAGGACTTCGCGCACTACCACGCCACCTTCTACCGGCAGGTCGAGGCGCTGTCGGTCACCCCGTTCACACGCCGTGCCCTCGACCGGGGGACCACGCCGACGTACGTGGCCGCGCTGCGGCAGGCCGCCGTCGAACACTCCCGCAA